>JBPRGD010000144.1:0-55179 GCA_051428125.1 Candidatus Wenzhouxiangella sp. M2_3B_020 | reverse complement strand
CCTGACTAGTGTCGTGTCTCAGCACATCTGCCAATGGATCACAGTGAAGAACGAACACCTTGAATCACCCCCTCCCACACCCTCCCCCGCGAGCGGGGGAGGGCCGGGGTGGGGGCTGAACGGCCTTGATGCCAAGCGTACTGAGACACGACATCACTCAGGTTTGGTTTTTTCGATTCCTGACTGGTCACGCGACTCGATTGTCAGGCATCGACAGTGATTCAGCCCCGGCCCCGACCTTCCCCCGCTCGCGGGGGAAGGGTGTGGAAGGTGAGGATTTCGGTGCCGTTTCTTCGCGGATATGCCGGGGGGATGGAACGAGTCAAGGGTGTGTTGGTCGCTCCGCCGGCAAGAATCGACGACGCGACCATTCGGCGTCCGCCAACCAGCCAACCAGCCAGCCAGCCAGCCAGCCAACCAACGAACCAACAAACCAACAAACCAACAAACCAACGAACCAACGAACCAACGAACAATCTACCCGACCAGCGGCTCCAGCCTCGCGATCACGTCGTCGACCTCGACCAGGTCCATGACGCCGGGCTTCTCGATGCGTTTGCCCCACTTGAGGTCTTCGGGCTCGCATCCTTCGAAGCGCCGAGCCGCCTCCGGGAAGCGGTCCACACAGTGCTCCAGGCTACCCAGCGGGCCGGAGCGGCGAGCCCAGGTCGACGCATACAGCCCAACGACGGGAGTGCCCAGCGCGGCGGCGATGTGCACCGGCCCGGAATCGGGCGCGACGAGGCATGCGGCGCGCTCGAGCATCGCGACGGCCTGTCCGAGGGTGTCCTTGCCGATGAGGTTGACCGGCCGAAGTCGCGCCGCGCGCTCGATCGCCTCGCCCATGGCCCGCTCCGTCCCGGACGGTCCGCCGACGAGGATCACCGGCCTGCCCCGCTTCAACGCCCAGTCCGCGACACGCCCGAAACGATCGGGCGCCCAGTTGCGCGCAGGGTGGCTGGAACACGGACTGATCAGCACCGCGGTTCGGTCTTCGGGCTGATGCGTTCGGGCGAACGCACGATCGTCTTCGGAGACCGGTGGAGCCCGATCGACGCCGGCGGGATCGACGCCCAGGGCACGCGAGAACTCGGCAAAGGCCTCGGCCTGGTGCTGGAACGGCACCGCCTCGATCCGCTCGCCGACGACCAGGCCGTGGCCCTCCCGGGCGCGTGCCTCGTCGAATCCGATCCGGCGCCTGGCGCGCACCATCGCTGCGACCAGGTTGGCCCTTGCCGAGACCTGGGCGTGCAGCAGCACGTCGAAGCGGCGGCCCGACAGCGCGCGGCGCAGGCGCAACAGCTCGGACCAGCCGCCGCGCTTGTCGAAGACCACGAACTCCACGCCGTCCAGTTCACGAACGAGTCGGTGCTCGCCCTTGCCGACGATCCAGGTCAGTCGCGTTTCCGGCCAGCGCCTCCGGATCGCCCGAACGGGCGCGATGCAATTGCAGACATCGCCGAGCGCGGACAGCCGGAGCAGGCAGACGGATTCCGGCACGGTCATTGGACAGCCGGAATAAACATGGCGACAATCGGGCCGATCATGGAACGCATTCTACGATCGGGCGCGACCCGAATCCTGTTCGATTCGGCGCTGGACCCGGCGCCGGACCCGGGCTGGTTCGAGCCGGACGAGTGGCGCAGGCGCGGCGCGGTGGTCGCCGAACTCGGCGGCCGCGGCCGCGCGCTTGCGATCGAATCGCCGGCGGGACCGGCGGTGCTCCGGCGCTACCTGCGTGGCGGCCTGGTGCGGCACGTCAACCGCGACCGCTACCTGTTCACCGGCACGGACGCGACCCGCCCGTTCGCGGAATGGCGCGTCACCAACCGGCTCCACGCGATGGGGCTGCCGGTGCCCCGACCGCTGGGCGCCGCGTTCGAGCGGCGTGGCGCCTTCTACACCGCCGCGTTGTTGACGCAGCGGATCGAAAACGCCCGTCCGCTGCCCGACGTCGCGCCCTCGATGCGGACCCGGGACTGGGAGCGCGTCGGCGACATGCTGGTCCGGTTCGCCGAAGCCGGCCTGCGCCATCCGGACATCAACGCCAACAACATCGTCATCGACAATGGAGGCACCTGCTGGCTGCTTGACTTCGACCGCGCCCGCATCGACGACGCCCGCTTCGATCCCGGCCCGATGTTCGGCCGGCTTCAGCGCTCGTTGGCCAAGCTGGGCGTCGAACACGACGCGGCGGCGCTGCGCCGGATCGAATCGAGCTGACGGGTCGAGGCGCGAGCGCGGAGCGGCGCTTCCCAGGGGTCAGGATGCGCGGCCCGGCTCGGCCGACGAAGGTGCGTCCGATTCCCAGGTCCCGAACAACCGGTCGCAGATCGGCCAGGTGATGTTGAAATTGGCGTGCTGCATGATCGAGGGATCGTGGTGCGCGTGGTGCAGCCGGCGCATCCGACGCACCCCCGGAAGATCGAGCATCCACGACTCTTCGTCCTGGTGATAGGCGAAATGCAGGATTTCGTAGCAGCCGTAGTAGCCGATCGCGGTCATCACGAAAAGCCACGCCGCGTTGCCGGAGAACAGCCACGTCAGCAGCAGACCTGCCGGAAGCATGAAGGCCGCGGCGAAGAACACCAGCAGGAGCGGCGGAAACAGCACCGCCTTGAAATCGTCGCTGGAGTCGTAGCGCATCGCCTCGTGCGTGAAGAAACGATGGTGCTGCAGCGTGTGGCGCTCGAAGATCAGGCCCAGGCCCGGCCGGCGCCGATGCATGACGAAGCGATGGCCGAGGTATTCGGCGAGATTGGCATACAGGAACGTCAACGGAACGGCCAGCCACTCCGCGGGCCGCACGGAATCCAGTTGCCATGCCCCGAGCCCGATCGTACCGGCCACGAAGCCCAGGATCATCGCGAAATGTAGCGGTCCGGAATACGATTCCGGTACGTGCTCGGCCCGGTAGGCGTCCCGATACGCTGCGGTCTTCGGATCGATCATGACGATTCAAGCCTGCCATGAACCGCCGGCCGATACAAGCGTCGGCGTGCCTCCCGATCGGGGAAGGGCCCTAGCGTTTAGACTGTCGTCAATCCCGCGCCCGGAGGTGATGCATGAGCGATCGAAACGCAGCCCGGCTGATGGTCGAATGCCTGGAATCCGAGGGCGTGGCGCAGGTGTTCGCGGTTCCGGGCGAGGAAAACCTCGATCTGCTCGAAGCCATCCGCGGATCGTCCATCGAGCTGGTCGTCACGCGCCACGAACAGGCGGCGGGGTTCATGGCGGCGTGCTACGGGCGATTGACCGGCAAGCCCGGCGTCTGCCTGTCGACGCTGGGTCCCGGTGCAACCAATCTCGTCACGGCAGCCGCCTATGCGCAGCTCGGCGCGATGCCGCTGGTGATGATCACCGGTCAGAAACCGATCAAGACGTCCAAGCAGGGCCATTTCCAGATCCTCGACGTCGTCGACCTGATGCAGCCGGTCACGCACTACAGCCGGCAGATCGTGTCCGCGGCGACGATCCCGTCGCGCGTGCGCGAAGCGTTCCGGCAGGCCGAGGAGGAGCGGCCCGGCGCCGCCCACCTCGAACTGCCCGAGGACATCGCGCGAGAATCGGCCGACGGACTGGCGCCGCTGAAGGCCAGCCTGACCCGTCGACCGATCGCCGAGGAAAAAGCCGTCGACCGTGCCGCGGAGGCGATCCGGAGCGCCCGGCGACCGCTGCTGATGCTCGGCGCCGGGGCGAACCGGAAGATGACCGCGCGGATGCTCAGGCGCTTCATCAACCGCACGCGCATCCCGTTCTTCACGACGCAGATGGGCAAGGGGGTGGTGGGCGAGCCCAACGACTGCTGGATGGGTACCGCGGCGCTGTCGGACGGCGACTACGTCCACCGGCTCATCGATCGCTCCGACTGCATCGTCAACGTCGGACACGACGTCGTCGAGAAACCTCCGTTCTTCATGCGCGAGGGTGAACGCACCGTCATCCACGTCAACTTCTTCACCGCCGAGGTCGACGCGGTGTATTTCCCGCAGTTGGAGGTCACCGGCGACATCGCCAATTCCATCTGGCAGATCGGCGAACGGCTCGAACCGCAGCCGCACTGGGACTTCTCGTTCGCCCGCAAGGTCCGTGAGGCTCTGTTCGCCGATCTCGACACCGGCCGCGGCATGAACGACTTCCCCATCCATCCGCGGCGCCTGGTGCACGCGGTGCGCGACGCCATGCCCCAGGACGGCATCGTGTCGCTGGACAACGGGCTCTACAAGGTCTGGTTCGCGCGCAACTACCGCGCCGTCAAGCCCAACACGCTGCTGCTGGACAACGCACTGGCGACCATGGGCGCCGGGCTGCCCGTGGCGATGGGCGCACGGCTGGCCCACCCGGACCGGAAGGTGCTGGCCGTCTGCGGGGACGGCGGATTCATGATGAATTCGCAGGAACTGGAAACCGCGGTACGGCTGGGCCTGGACCTCGTCGTTCTCGTCCTGCGCGACGATGCCTACGGCATGATCCGCTGGAAGCAGGCCGACATGAAGCTGCCGGATTTCGGACTGGAGTTCGGCAACCCCGACTTCGTGCGCTACGCCGAAAGCTACGGCGCCACCGGGCACCGCGCCGACGACGTCGAGTCGCTGGAGTCGCTGCTCGCCGAAGCGCTGGACGCCGGCGGCGTCCACGTCATCGACTGCGCCATCGACTACCGCGACAGCCAGAGGGTGTTGTTCGAGGAAATCCCGGAGGCGAGCGCGGCACTGGAATAACCCGAACCTCTCGCGACGTGGACCTCGCTCCTACGGCGGCAGCGTCGTAGGAGCGATCTCCGATCGCGATTGACCCAACCCTCGCGACGCGGGCATCTCTCCTACGAGACGCGCCCGTGCCCTCCCCCTCCCGGCGTCTCCACCGTGAGAACCTGGCCCGGCCCGACCTCGATCGAGGCTTTCGACGGCAGGTTCTCGCCGTCGAGGCAGTTGCGGCCCGGCGCGCCGTCGCTTCCGCCGGCAAGGCCCCACGGAGCGTGGACGCGTCGCTCGGTGATCAGCGTCACCCGTGCCGAATCGAGGAATTCGAATTCCCGGACGAGTCCGTCGCCGCCGGCTCTTGCACCGCGGCCTCCGCTGCCGCGCCGGCGCTGGTAGCGGCGAACGCGGACCGGGTAGTGATACTCGAGCACCTCGGCCGGCGTGTTCAGCGTGTTGGTCATGTGGCTGTGCGCGGCGTGGCGCCCCGGCGAGCGCGCCGTGGCCCCGCAACCTCCGGCAATGGTTTCGTAGTAGCTCCATCGCTCGCCGCCCAGGCCGAGGTTGTTCATCGTTCCCTGGCTGGCCGCCGGAATCCGGTCGGGCAGTGCGTCGGCCAGCGCCCGGAACACGACATCGACGATGCGCTGGCTGGTCTCCACGTTGCCGGCGGCCGTTGCCGCCGGCGGTCGCGCGTTGACCAGGCAGCCCTCGGGCGCGGCGAGATCGATGCGCTCCAGGGCGCCGGCACAGGCAGGCGTCTCGGCCGGTAGCAGGCAGCGAAGCGCGTAGAACACCGCCGCTGCGGTCACGCTCATCGGGCAGTTGAGGTTGCCGTCGACCTGGTCCGAGGTGCCGTCGAAATCGACGCGGATGCGACCGCCTTCGATGGCCACGGAAACGCGGATCTCCGGCCCTTCGCCGCCGGCGCCGTCGCAGTCCATCCGGTCCGAAGCCCTCCACTCACCGTCGGGCAGGTCGCAGAACCCCGCCTCGGCCACCCGCGCGGCGTAGGCGTTCAGCGCGTCGGCCTTTTCGCGAAGGCCGTCGACGCCGAATTCGGCGACCAGTGCTCCGAGGGCACCCTCGCCCCACGCCGATGCCGCCCCCTGGGCGCGAAAATCACCCTCGGCGAGCTCAGGATCGCGCATCACGCTGCAGATCGACTCGAGCGTCTCGCGCTTCAGTTCGCCGTCCCGATACAGCCACTGCGGCTCGATGAGCACGCCCTCCTCGGACAGCTCGCGGCTCAGCGGCATCGAGCCGGGCGTCGCGCTGCCGATGTCGGCATGGTGGGCCCGGTTGGCGACGAATCCGCAGCGCTCGCCGTCGTGATGGACCGGAGCGATCACGGTCACGTCCGGCAGATGGGTTCCGCCGGCGTAGGGGTCGTTGAGAATCAGGCGCGAACCGGGCTGCCAGTCGTGACCGTCGACCAGCCCCTGCATGGCCCATGCCATCGAGCCGAGATGCACCGGGATATGGGTGGCCTGGCTTAGAAGGCGGCCGTCGGCGCCGAACAGCGCGCAGGAGAAGTCCAGGCGGTCCCGTATATTCGGCGAAAACGCGCTGCGGCGCAGGATCGCGCCCATCGTCTCGCAGATCGCGGCCGCGCGGCTTTCGAACACGCGCAGATCGATCCGGTCCGCATCCGGCGATTCCCGGCTGGAAGCCCGACGTTCGTTCATGAGGTCTTGACGCTTGGACTCGATCGCTACGGTACCATGCAGGGACAGGCAGGCAATATCGAAACCCTTTTTCACGAAACGAGAGGAGTCGCACCATGTCGTTTACCCTTCCCGACCTCCCGTACCCGAAGAATGCGCTCGAGCCCCATATTTCCGAGGAAACGCTCGAGTACCACTACGGCAAGCATCACCAGACCTACGTCGACAAGCTCAACGGTCTCGTCGAGGGCACCGACGATGCCGACAAGCCGCTGGAAGAAATCATCCGCAACTCCTCCGGCGGGATGTTCAACAACGCCGCACAGGTCTGGAACCACACGTTCTACTGGAACTGCATGAGCCCCGACGGCGGCGGCAAGCCGGAAGGCAAGCTGGCCGACGCGATCGAGCGGGACTTCGGCTCCTTCGACAACTTCGTCGAGAAGTTCAACGAAAGCGCCGTCGGCAACTTCGCCTCCGGCTGGACCTGGCTGGTGCAGAACCCGGACGGCAGCCTCGCCATCATCAACACCGACGATGCCGACACGCCGGTCACCGGCGACGCCACGCCGCTGCTGACCGCCGACGTCTGGGAGCACGCCTATTACATCGATTACCGCAACGCCCGTCCCAAGTACCTGGAAGCGTTCTGGAAAGTCGTCAACTGGGACTTCGTCGCCAGTCAGCTGAACGACTGATCCGGCCGGCAGACCATCGCGTATTCCGCGGCCCGCTTCGGCGGGCCGTTTTCATTCCGGCCCGCGCCACGCGGGTCGACCGCCGGCGGACCGCGGGCGATCCGCCGCTTTTCGCCCCGGCGCACGCTCCGTGCATAATCGTCCGGTCACGCACCGGATCGCATGCATGAGTCAAAGCCACCTGATGAATACCTACGCCCGGATGCCGGTGGCGTTCGAGCGCGGCGAAGGCGCCTGGCTGTTCGACACCGACGGCAGGCGCTACCTCGATGCAATCAGCGGCATCGGCGTATGCAGCCTCGGGCATGCCGATCCGGTACTCGCCGAAGCGCTCTGCGACCAGGCCGGCACACTGATCCATACGGCCAACCTCGGCCACGTTCCCCTGCAGGAAAAGCTCGCCACCGAACTGTGCCGCCGCGCCGGCATGGACCTTGCTTTCATCACCAACACCGGGGCCGAGGCGATCGAATGCGCGTTCAAAATCGCCCGGCGGCACGGCCATGACCGCGGGATCGCGCAGCCGACCATCCTTGTCGTCGAGGGCGCCTTCCACGGCCGGACGCTGGCCGCGATCAGCGCATCGGCACCGGGCAAGCTGCAGCAGGGATTCACGCCGGTGGTTTCCGGCTTCCAGCGCGTGCCGTTCGACGATGTCGACGCCGTCGAGACGGCGCTGGCCGAGAACCGGGAAATCGTCGCGGTGCTGCTCGAGCCCATCCAGGGCGAGGGCGGCGTGCGCATCCCCTCCGACGGTTACCTCGCATCGCTGCGCACAGCCTGCGACCACCACGGCGCGCTGCTGATGCTCGACGAGATCCAGGCCGGCCTGTGCCGCACCGGCCGGTGGTTCGCCCACCATCACGACCCGGACAGTCGGCCCGACGTGATCACCGTGGCCAAGGCGCTGGGCAACGGGATTCCGGTCGCGGCATGCGTGGCCCGCGGCGCGGCCGGAGAACTGCTGACGCCGGGCAGCCACGGAACGACGTTCGGGGGCAGCCCGTTCGCATCCCGTGCGGCGCTGACGGTGCTCGCGCGCATGGACGAGCTGGACCTGGACGACCGCGCCGCGCGCCAGGGACGAAAACTGCTCGCCCATCTCGCCGAACGGCTGGAGGAAAACCCGCGCGTGGCCGAAATCCGCGGACGCGGCCTGATGATCGGCGTCGAGCTGGCCGACGGCGCCGCCGACGTGCGCGACCACGCCCTCGCGAACGGGGTCGTCGTCAACGTCACGCACGAGCGCGTCGTCCGGCTGCTGCCGCCGCTGATCATCGACGACGAGCAGGTCGCGACGATCGCGGACACCGTCTCCGGCGGGATCGAGGCGGGAATGAATTCGACCTGAATCGACGCCTCAGCCCGGGCGCAGGCTCTCGGTCAACTCGCGCAACGGCCCGGCTTCCACCGAGTCCTCTACCAGCGGCAACAGCGCCGCCAGCGCTTCGGCATCGGGCGCGCCAAGCGTGGCATGGCCGACCTTGCGCCCCGCCCGCGGCGACTTGCCGTAATCGTGCAGATGCAGACCGGGAACGGCCAGGCACCGCTCGGCGCCGGGCATATCGCCGATGAAGTTGATCATCGCGGCCGATCCCACCCGGTCGGTGCTGCCCAGCGGCCATCCGCAGACCGCGCGAAGATGGTTCTCGAACTGCGAGCACACCGCCCCCTCGATCGTCCAGTGGGCCGAGTTGTGCACGCGCGGTGCGAATTCGTTGGCCAGCAGGCGTTCTCCGGTGACGAACAGTTCCAGCGTCAGGCATCCGACATAGTCGAGATCCTCGGCCAGCGCCTTGACAAGGGCCTCTGCGCGCCCCTGGACGGCGACATCGACGGGCGCCGAGGCGGCCAGCCGGAGGATGCCGTCGCTGTGCCAGGTCCGGCTCACGGGCCAGGTGCGGAGTTCGCCGTCCGTGCTTCGAACCGCGGTGATGGCGCATTCGTGTTCGAACTCGATCCACTCCTCGACGATCAGGTCGTATTCGCCCAGTCGCTGCCAGGCCAGCTCGAGATCCTCGGCATCGTGCAGCACCGCCTGGCCCTTGCCGTCGTAGCCCATGCGCCGGGTCTTGAGGACGGCCGGAAAGCCCAGTCGCTCGACGGCCTCGGCGAGATCGGTGCGGGCGTTCACCGTCTCGAAGTCGGCGGTGTCCAGTCCCAGTTCGCGGAACCGCCGCTTCTCGAGCAGGCGATCCTGTGCCGCGGCCAGCGCATCGGGACCCGGCCGGACATCGACGTGCCCGGACAGCGCGGCCAGCGCATCGGCCGGAACGTTCTCGAAGTCGCAGGTCACGCGATCGCAGGTCTTCAGCCGCTCCAGCGCCTCGGGCGCGTCGTATTCGGCGCGGACGAACTCCCCCAGGCCGGCGGCGCACGCATCGGCCTTCGGATCGACGATGACGAACTCCAGGCCCAGCGGAATGCCGGCTTCGGCCAGCATCCGCGCCAGCTGTCCGCCGCCGAGAATGCCGATCCTCATGAACCGGTCGGATCCGGATCGTCGAGGACCTCGCGACTCTGGCGCTCGCGCCACGACCGGTAGCGGGCGGCCACCTCGGGATCCGAGACACCGAGAATCGACGCGGCAAGCAGGCCGGCGTTGGCCGCGCCCGACTCGCCGATGGCAAGCGTGGCGACCGGAACGCCGCGCGGCATCTGGACGATGGAAAGCAGCGAATCCAGGCCGTTGAGGGCCCGGCTCTGGACCGGAACGCCGAGCACGGGCAGGTCGGTCATCGAAGCGATCATGCCGGGCAGGTGCGCAGCACCCCCGGCGCCGGCGATGATCACGCCGAGGCCGCGCTCGCGCGCGCCGCGGGCGTAGTCGAGCATCTTCTCCGGCGTGCGGTGCGCCGAAACGACCTCGGCGGCATAGCCGACGTCGAGTTCGTCGAGCACTTCGGCCGCCTTGCGCATCGTCGGCCAGTCGCTCTTCGATCCCATCACGATTCCGACGCGCGGGCTGGGTGGCATGGCCGCTTCCTGGCGATTGGAGTCCGGCGAGGAATGTTAGCAGAAGCCGCTTCCGGCACGTTAGAATCCCGCCCATGACGATTCCCGAGTCCCTTCTCGACATCCTGTGCTGCCCTGTCAGCCACGAGCCGCTGCGGCCGCTCGAAAAGGGGCGCATCGGAAAGCTCAACGACGAGATCGAACAGGGCCGCCTGCTTTACGTCGACGGCTCGACCGTGGACAAGCCCATCGCCGAGGCGCTGGTTTCGCGCGACGGAAAGGTCATCTACGTGGTCGACCGCGGGATTCCGGTCCTGCTGCCCGATCGCGGCATCGGCACGACGCAGCTGGACTCGTTCTGACGCCGCGCCGCGGCAGAAGTCCTCACATCGACTCGACGTTTTCGCGGATGTGGTTCGCGCGGCGCGTGATCGCCGCCTTGTCCGCCGGCTGCAGCCGATCGACGTTGCGGTACATCATCGCCATTCGGTGATTGTCTTCCAGCCGATCCCGGTGCCGCATCAGGAAATCCCAGTAAAGCGCGTTGAACGGGCAGGCATCCTCGCCGGTGCGTTCTCCGACCGCGTAGCGGCAATTGCGGCAATGATCGCCCATGCGCTGAATGTACTTGCCGCTGGCTGCATACGGCTTGGACGCGAACAGGCCGCCGTCGCCGAACATCACCATGCCCAGCGTGTTGGGCAGCTCCACCCAGTCGTAGGCGTCGGCGTATACGGCCAGGTACCACTCGCAGATCTCCTTCGGCCGCACGCCCAGCAGCAGCGCGAAGTTGCCGGTCACCATCAGCCGCTGGATGTGATGCGCGTACGCGTTCCGTCGGGTCGATTCGATGGCGCGCTGCAGGCACCGCATGTCGGTTTCGCCGCTCCAGTACCAGCCCGGTAGCGGCTGGTCGTGGCCGAGATGGTTCTTTTCGGCGTAATCCGGCATCTTCAGCCAGTACACGCCCCGGATGAATTCGCGCCAGCCGATGACCTGGCGGATGTACCCCTCGACGGCGTTGATCGGCGCCGCGCCGTCGTTCCAGGCCTCCTCGACGGCGTCGCACACTTCCAGGGGATCCAGCAGGCCGCAGTTCATGTAGGCCGACAGCCGGCTGTGGAACAGGAAGTCCTCGTCATCGGGCAAGGCGTCCTGGTAATCGCCGAACCACGGCAGCGCGGTGTCGACAAAGTGGGCCAGGGCGCGCCGCGCATCGCCGGGCGTCACCGCGAAGTCGAAACCGTCGAGCTCGCCGAAGCCGTCGAAATGCCGCGCGACGAGATCGAGCACCTCCTGAGTGGTCTCGTCGGGCGAGAACCGCATCGGATGAGCGCTATCCGGTTCGCCCTTCCATTTCTTGCGATTCTCGGCATCGAAGTTCCACTCGCCGCCGGCGGGCTCGCCGTCGCGCATCAGGATGCCGGTGGACTTGCGCATCTCGCGGTAGAAGAACTCCATCCGCAGGTTCTTGCGGTCACCGGCCCATTCGGCGAATTCGGCGGGCGTCGAAACGAAGCGGTCGTCGTCGAGAATCGCGACGGGCACCCCGACACGTTTCTCCAGTCGCCGGAACTCATCGAGCACGCGCCATTCGCCGGGCCAGGTGAGCACGATCTCGTCGATGTCGTGCGCGTCGCAATGCTGCCGGACGGCATCGGTGAAGGAGCGCACCGTCGAGTCCGGATCGAAGCGGCGGTAGAACACCCGGTGGCCCCCATCCTCCAGCCGATCGGCGAAATGGCGCATGGCCGAGAAGATCAGCGCGATCTTCTTGACGTGATGCGTCACGTAGGAAGCCTCGTTCGCCAGTTCGGCCATCAGCACGTGATCGGTGCCGGCGCGGATCGAGCGCAGCGAGGCCAGGTTGCCGCTGAGCTGATCGCCGGTGATCAGCGCGAGTCTCGTCATGTCGGCTCCCGGGTAGGAAACGCGTTCGAGACTACACGCACCGCTTCCGGAAAACATGAACGGAATCATGCGGGGAATTGACCCTCGTCAACATGAGCGAACGCGAGCCGTCCTAGCATGATCAAACCGTCACGGCAATGGAGAGGAGCCAATAATGAAAACCGTTTCCACTCGAAAGGCGCTCGCAGCGGCGATCCTTGCGGCCACGTTCGCGATGCCCGCTGGCGCACAGGAAGCCGGCGACTTGCTGTTCCGGGTCGGGCCCGGCTACATCGCGCCCGAAACCGGCAGCGACGACCTCGTGTTCGAGGGCACGCAGCTGGCCACGTTCAACATCGATGTAGAGGACGCGTTCGGGCTTGTGTTCGACCTGACCTACTTCCTGTCGCCCAACTGGGGTGTCGAGCTTCTGGCCGCGGCGCCGTACACGCACGACATCGACGGCGCGGGCGCGCTGGGCGTTCTGGGTGAGATCGGCGAGACCAAGCACCTGCCGCCGGCTCTGAGCATCGTCTATAACTTCGCACCCGACCAGACGTTCCGGCCCTATGTCGGCGCCGGGCTGAACTGGACGCTGTTCTTCGACGATTCCACCAACGCCGGCCTGCACGAAGGCGTGGTCGCGACCGCCAACGGCGCGCTGGGCACCAACTTCAGCGGCGGCGATACCAACCTGAGCATCGACGACTCCTTCGGCCCGGCCTTCGTGGCGGGCTTCGACATCGACATGAACGAGTCCTGGTTCTGGAACTTCAACGTCCGCTACATCATGATCGATGCCGAGGCGACGCTGAAGACGACCACGTTCGATCCGGCAGGGGCCGAAACGGTCTTCATGAGCACCCTGGACACCGAGATCGACCCCTGGGTCTTCAGCGCCCAGATCGGCTTCCGGTTCTAGGAAACCAGAGCGGCTCGATTCGGACCGGAACCCCGTCGTTCCGGTCCGTTCGCCGGGATGCCGCCGTAGAAAGCGGCACCCGGCCTTTCAGCCAACGGGGCCTGTATCATGCGCGGCATGGGCCCATCGACCAACTACTACGTCTATCGCGAGCCGTTCCGGCTCTACCGCGGCGACTCGCTGCCGGGGCTGCAGCTGGCATGGGAAAGCTGGGGCAGCCTCGACGAAGACCGCTCCAACGCGGTTCTGCTGTTCACGGGCCTGTCACCGGGCGCCCACGCGGCATCGTCCACCGCCGACCCGGAACCGGGATGGTGGGAAGGCATGGTCGGGCCCGGAAAGCCCATCGACACCGATCGGCACTTCGTGCTCTGCGTCAACTCGCTGGGCTCCTGCAAGGGCTCGACCGGCCCGGCGAGCATCAACCCGGTCACCGGCCGGCCCTGGCGCCTGAAGTTTCCCGAGCTCACCCTCGACGACGTCGCACGCGCGACTCAGCTCGTCGTCAAGCACCTGGGCATCGAGCACCTGCACGCCGTCGTCGGCCCGTCCATGGGCGGGTTCACGGCGCTGGCCTGGATCAAGCATTTCCCGAATTCCACCGATCGCCTTGCGCTGATCTCCACGGCCTGCTCGGCCACGCCGTTCGCGATCGCGATCCGCTCGCTGCAGCGCGAGGCGATCGTGACCGACCGCAACTTCCGCGACGGGACCTACACCGAGGATGAATGGCCCGAGGTGGGCATGCGCATCGCGCGCAAGCTGGGGATGATCTCGTACCGGTCCGCGTCGGAATGGCAGGAACGGTTCGGGCGCAAGCATCAGGATTACTTTCCGGCGACGCTGTTCGGAATGCGCTACGAAGTCGAGTCGTACCTCGAGACGCATGCCCGCAAGTTCGTCGGCCAGTTCGATCCGTGCAGCTATCTCTACCTGTCGCGAGCCATGGATGCCTTCGACGCCTGCGACACCGATGCCGGCCTGCGCGCGCTGTTCCGCCGCAGCTTCACCGGAAAAGCGCTCGTGCTGGGCGTCGACTCCGACATCCTGTTCCCGCTGTGGCAGCAGCGCGAACTCGCGGCGTCCCTGGAAGCGGTGGAAGCCGACGTCACGTTCGCGGAACTGCCTTCGGCGCAGGGGCACGATGCGTTTTTGGTAGACTCCGAGCGGTTCGGTCCTCCGATCTCGAAGTGGCTGGAATGACCCTCGAATTCAGCGGAAAACGGGAACTGGTCCGGCGCATCGATCGCGTCGTCGACGGCGATTGCGCCGAAACGATCACCGAATGCGTCCGCAACGAGCTGTGCGGGCTGATGGACGAGCACCTGCTGGATCTCCCCGACGACGTATACGACTGCCCGGCCGACCATTACGGCCGCCGGCTGATCCACAAGGATCCCCGTCGCGGCTATACGATCATGGCGATGACCTGGGGACCGGAACAGGGAACCCCGGTGCACGACCATTGCGGCATGTGGTGCGTCGAGGCGGTCTGGAACGGCCAGATCGAGGTCACGCAGTACGAGCTCACGGCCACCGAAGGCGAACGCTACCGGCTGGAACCGCGCACGACGATGCGGGCCGGCATCGGCAGCGCCGGTAGCCTCATCCCGCCCCACGAATACCACACGATCCGGAACCCGTCGGCCTCGGAGACCGCGGTGACCATTCACATCTACTCCGGCGAGATGAACCGCTGCTCGGTGTTCCGGCCCGTCGGCGAATGCTGGCACATCCGCGAAACCCGCAGCCTGCGGCTGGACGCGGCCTGACGCCGACAGCCGGGAGTGCTTTACAACCCCCGCGGTTGACGAGAGAATAACGATCCTTCCGAAAGCCTCACCCATGCCGGGGTGGCGGAACTGGTAGACGCGCCGGACTCAAAATCCGGTTCTGGAAACAGAGTGCGGGTTCGATTCCCGCCCCCGGCACCATAAGAGAGGGGCCGCCGCAGCGGCCCCTCGATCCTCCATCATCCTTCCGGATGACTACTTGCAGGACTTGCCGCCCTCCGGACCCCGGCACTTGCCGGAGCAGCATTCGGAGTCCAGCGTGCAGGCCTCGCCCTTGGCGAGCAGGAGACAGGCGCCGCCGTCATCGCCGTCCGACGATTGCAGCTGCATCTGGAACACCTTGAACTCGCACTGGCCGAGCGGGAAGCTGCGATTATCCTGCAGGTTGCCTTCCTTTGCCTTGACCTCGTACTCGGACTTGCCGCCGTTACTGCCCGTGGTCTCGGCGGCCGGCAACTGCTCGAGGTTGAGATGCCAGCTCACCGGATTGCCGCAGACGGTCGTGCTCGAAGGCGCGAGGTCCGTGAACCGCAGGTTGATCGGGCTGGGCCTGTTCTTGCCGCTGGACTTCACGGTCATCGAATCGACGCTGTCGACGATCAACGGCGTACCGAGCGTCACGTCGGTCACCAACGTGCGGATACCGCTTTGCACCACGCCCTCGCCGCAGAGATCGGCTTGCCCGCTGGCATCCGGATCGTCGCTGCTGACCGTCAGGAGGCCCAGCGTCTCGTCCGGAGCGTCGGGTGCGCCGCCGCTCAGCGGGGTGAACCGCACCGTCACTCCCAGCGTCTCTTCGCCCGGAGGCAGAACGATCGGGAAGCTGGTCGGCTGCATGACCGCGTAATCGTCACCCGTGGCGACGATATCGCTGATGGTCAGCGGGCAGGCGCCGGTGTTGCGGAGGTTGGTGATCTGGTCCGAATAACAGCCCAGCGTGCCCTCGGTGTCCACGACCGTGGGCGGGAAGGCAAAGCCGCCGGAAAGCGGAGCCGGGTCGATCACCAGGTTGGGACACGGCGACGTGGCACTGACGCCGATCTCCACCGGGTCCTCGTCCGGATCGTCGCTGTTGATCGTGATCGTCCCGGTTTCCCCGGCGTCGTTGCAGGCCTCGGGCGCGAAACGCACCGGAAGCGTGAAGTCCGCGTCGTGACTCAGCACCAGCGGATACGTCGTATCGGCCGGAAGCACGAACAGCGGATTGTCCGAGACGATGCTGTCGATCGAGAGATCGCAGCGGCCCTGGTTGAACAACGTCAGGTCGAGATCCGCCGTCTGACCCTTGCAGACCGCGCCGAAGTCGCCGGAGTTGGCGATGGCTACGTTGATGTCCGGTGGGGGCACGGTTCCCTGCACCGAGGTGTTCTGCTCGGTCAGGCTGTCACCACCGACGGTGCTGCTCTGTACATCCACGCCGGCCGTTCTCGGGTTGGGATCTGTAAAGTTGTCCGGCGCGAAGCGCACCGGCACCAGCAGGGAATTGCCGGGCTCGATCATCGTGCCCGTGAAGCTGCCGTCCGGAAGTTCGAAGTCCGCGGCATCCGCGCCCGACAGGGCGATGGCATCGATCTGCAGATCGCAGCTGCCGTTGTTCTGGATCGTCAGGTTCTTGTCGCTGAACGAGGCGGAGCAGACTTCCCCGAAATTGCCGCTGTCGGCCATGAAGGTGTCGATTGCCGCGGCACCGAGATTGGCTTCGGCGGAAACGTCGATCGTGGGACGATCGGGATCGTCGCTCGGAACCGTCAGCGTTGCGATGGTAGGCTCGTCGCCCGGCGTGTAGGTGACGTCGAACTCGAAGCAGAAGTCCGGGCTGATGGTGACCGGATAGCCCGAGGTCGGGACCGTGACCGCGAAGTCGGGATTGTCGGAGTCGATCCGATCCACCTGCAGATTGGCGCTGCCGGTATTGCAGATCTTCAGCACCTGACGCTGTGTGCCGGAGGCCGGACAGACGTCGCCGAACTGCACGCTGCCCGGAACGGTGATGACGGGCACCCCGAGGTTGTCGAGATTGACCACTTCGAACAGGACGCCCGGGTTGGTGGGCGTGTCGGGAGCTGCCAATCCGTCCGGCACATTGGCCGAGGCCCAGGCGGCGAACAGCTTGCCGCCGGCGCAGGCGTTCCCGTTGTAGTCCCCGTACTTCGGCACGCCACCGCCTGTCAGGCATTGCTCATTGTTGCCCGATGGACTGCTGGCCGCCGGAAGACAGTTGGTGAACGTCGTTCCGTCGTCGGCGCTGAAATCGCACCGGGTTCCAGAGTCAGGCGTGCCGTTGATTCCATCACCGCACTGGCCCGCCAGTTGCGGCTGATTGGGACAGGCCTCGGCGGCATTCGACAGTTGGGTCGATGTGAAGCCCCAGCGGGTGGGCTGTCGCCATCCGGTGTCGCACCAATTGTCCGGCACGTCCGAGAGGATGAACTCCTGCTTCGGCACGAGGTTGCCGCTCGGATCCAGCCCGACGTGGGCGCCAAAGTAGTCGGTGCTATCCGTCGGCTGCGGCCCGCGCTGCTCGAACCAGGTCACCACCGCGGCGCCGCCGGTCGTGCAGAGCCAGGGCATGATGCGCCTGGCATCCACGTTCTCGTTCGCACGGGCGATGCGTCCCACGATGTTCCAGGTCTGTCCACCGTCCAGGGAATCTCGCACGATGATGTCGGAAAAGCCGGTGTCGGTACCGGCGGCCTCCCGGTCGGCGACGTAGGCGTAGTAGACGTGGTTCGGGTCGGTTCCGTCCACGACCACGGTCTGGCTCGTCGGGTTCTGGTCGCAACGGTCATGTCCCGCGAAGGGACACCGGTAGGGATTGCGCGCGCCTACGGTCACCGGAAAACCCGGTACCGGGTTCAGGCCGTTGACGCAGGACGTGAACTTGTACAGCCGGTAGCCCGTGCCGTTGTAGGTCGCGACGTAAACGAAACCGTCGGGTCCCACGGTGATTCTCGGAAAGACTTCGGGAGAGCCGATATCGAAGGGAGCGCTCCATGTCACGCCGCTGTCCGATGAACAGACCAGCGCCGCGTCCTGTGACCCCGGCTTGAAATTGCGCCAGGTCGAGTAGACCTGGTCGTCGTCCGCCGTATCCCCGGCATTCCAGCGGTCGGCCGCGATGTGCTCCTGGTCGGGAAAGCACTCGCCGGCATTGTTCGGGCTGCCGGCGGGTGCTCTGCCGATGCAGACGACGGCCGGATTGACCGTGTTGGTCTGGAACGTGGCGCCGTTGTCGTCCGAACGCGCGATGCCGGTGCAGTCCAGTCCGTTGGGTGCCGGGTCCGGATTCCCGTCGCTATCGAGATCGGGTGCCACGACCGGATCCCGATAATTGGTGTTGCACGACCCGCTGTTGTCGATCCAGGCCATGTAGAACTTGCCGCTCTGGCCCCAGGCCACCGAAGGATCGCCGTTGCCGACGCCGACCCGGCCGCTGTTCGGGAAGGTCGCACCGCCATCATTGGAGGAGACCCAGAAGCGACTCTGCAGCGCCACGACCACGTCCTGGCCGTCCGGCGATGTCGCAATCTCGAGTTCGCCGAAACCGCCTGTATCGATTCGGTCATCGGCGCCTTCTTCCGGACTGAGAATCACCGGCTTCGTATCAAGCAGGATCGGCTCCGGAGCCGCGTCCGCGGTCGGGGCCGCATTCAGCTTCTCGAGCGAATCTTCGGCGTTCCGCAACGCCTCGAGTTCCCTCTTCACCTGCGTCGGGTTGCCCCTGTCCCGGAATGCAAGACTCGTCGTGATGTTTCGAAGCTCGTGAATCTCGCCGGCTGGGGCGTTGGCGGGTATGCTGCCCGCGATGTTGATCAACGCGTCCCCCGCGGCGACGTACGTCTGGATTCTCAGCAGTTTCTTGTGCTCCAGCTCCGGCGCGTTATCCGGGTTCGGTTGCTCTTCGATGGCGCTGAACTGAAAGGCGGGCCACCCGCCGATTTCCAGAAAGCGCTCGTCCTTGGCTTCAACCAGCGCGGATAGCTGGCGGAGCTGCTCGAGCGCGTCGTCGTGATCAAGGCGGGGTTCCAGGAAGATACGAACCTGTGCCGTCGGGTTCTTGGTTTCATCGGCACCCGTGTTCACGAAGGTTCTGGAGTTCCTGGACGTTTGCGGCGACCGGGACCAGCCGCGAGGCACGGAAACGTCGAATTTCGCCTCGACGCCGCTGACCTGCATTTCCAGGTCGTGCGACTGGATTTCTTCGGCGGAGGTCGATGCCGCGATGGACAGCAGCAACGAAGCGATCATCAGCAGGAATTTCGACATGCCTGGCTTCGGCACGCTCCGCGCGGGCGCGTGACGCCGTGGGTGAATCGCGGATTCCGCTGTCCCCGGTCGGGCGGTGCCCGGTGCGGTATGTATGCAAGTTTTCATGGTTGGCTCCCCAGAGTTTGGGCTCAGAGGCCAACGGACCGCTCTCCCGCCCTTCTCCTGCCAGAGCGGACCGATTGGCGGACCATCGAAATTAGGCGGACCGAACGGCAAAATCCTGTCGAAATCCTTTCGAATCGCATGGATTGCGCCCGACACCGCCATTTTGGTAAGCTGAAACCAGCGCGGAATGGTTAGTGCGACGGGGAGCACGATTCCGGGGGGTTCGACGCTGGCGGACCTCCAGATCGCCGGCGCTGAGTTCGATGCGGCCCGAAATCTTCTATGGAAAGGCACCGAAACGCGACACCTGGCGCCGCGCGAGGCCGCCGTACTGGCAAGGCTTCTCGAGGCACCCCGGGAAACCGTCTCGACGCGGATGCAGCTTCTGGATTCGGTCTGGTGCGACGATGAAGTCGGCGACGAAGCGCTGACCGTGATCATTTCCCGCTTGAGACGTCATTTCCGTTTGCTGGGCGTCGAACATCCGGTGATCGAAACGATTCCGAAAATCGGATACCGGCTGGTGACCGAACCGAAGATCGAACGCGGCCTCGAATCCGACCTTCGTATCCCGAACAAGGTCGAGAGCATCGCTCGACTCGCATTGTCGGTGGCCATCATCGCTCTCGGGATCGCGCTGACCGACTTGTTGCTCCAGCTTCTCTAGCGCCCGTCGATTCCGGCGCGTAGCGCTCGAAGCGGATCAAAGAATCTAAAAAAGGACGGCGTCGGCCCGGTTGTCGATCGTCGCGAGCGCTCGCGTGGTCGATCGCACGCCGTATTCTCCAGGTGCATCCGGTCACCGAGTTGCCGCTGGAATGGCACCGTTGCGTTCTATGGCTCCGCTCATTCGGCCGACTCTCGTCCTCGGAACGGCGGGCAACAGCAGGTCTTCCCTGCCGCTCGTGGTCGAGCCGGCGGTGCCGCGGCTTCGGCGCCCCGGGAGCGCGCGGCGACTCGCTAGAGATCCCGCGCCACCCGGAAGCCGACGCGGGCATCGGTCGCCCGGTTCTGACTCGAGAGCCGGAACGCCGAACGACTCATGGCCGGCGTGCTGCTCCAGGAGGCCCCTCGGATCACCCGGCGGTCGCAGCCGGGATTGACCCAGGCACTGCCGTCGTCGGGGGCGCGGACATAGCTGTCGTGCCAGCAATCCTGAACCCATTCCATGACGTTGCCGCCCATGTCGAACAGGCCGAACGGGTTGGCGCGAAGACTGCCCACCGGAGCGGGTCCCCAGTAGCCGTCGGTATAGCGCCGGAAACCCGCGGTCCAGCGGCGCTGATCGCTGAACTCGTCGCTGTCGCCGGTAACGTTCTCGGTCCCGTCGTCGGGGGAACCCTCGCCCCACCAGTAAGGCGTTTGCGAACCGGCCCGCAGCGCGTATTCGAATTCGGCCTCGGTGGGCAGGCGATACGGCCGATCGGTCGATTCGGCAAGCCATTCGGCGTAGGCGTTGGCATCGTTCCAGGAAACGTGGATCACCGGTTCGTTGTCGTCGGCGGTCTCGCCAAGATAGTTGTCCTGCCAGGTCACGCGACGTCGTTCGGCCACCCGGCCGGAGCCGGACAGGTACACGCGTGAACTCCCGGTTCGCTCGGCATCGGTCTCGTAACCCGTAGCCTCGACGAAGCGGCGGAACTGTCCGACCGAGATCTCGGTTCTCGAAAGCGCGAAGCCGCGCGGGAACGTGACCCGGAAACGCGGGCCCTCGTTATCGACTCGGTCGTCCTCACCTTCGGGAGAGCCCATCATGAAACTGCCCGCGGGGAGCACCACCATGACCGGTCCGTAAGCATCCGATGCGGCCAGTCCGTCCTGGAACAGCTGGCCCGGCTCGAATCCGCTGTATCGGATCGCATCGTCCAGCGAGGTTCGCAGCATCGAAACCTGCTCGGACTCCAGGCCCATCCCGATCAGCTCGTTGAGCTTGCGCTCGGCCTCGTCGAAGTTGCCCCGGTCGATGGCCACACGGGTCTCGTTGATCAGCACGCGCCGCTGGTCTTCGCGACCGGCCTCGATACTCGATCGACGCGCCTCGATCGAGGCCGGCTCCAGTCCCCGTTCCTCGGCCTGTTGCAGCAGCGTTTCGGCGGCATCGAAATCGCTTTCGGCCAGCATCTCGTCGACCTGTCCGAGCACCGCTTCGCCCACGGCCTCGAGACCCTCGGCGGCGGACTCGTTGTCCGGGTCCAGCTCCAGCACCTGCTGGTAGAGCGTCCACGCCGACGCTTCGGCCGGCTCGAGCAGGTTGCCCGAATCCAGCGCCTGTTCGGCCAGCCCGAGCAGACGTTCGACCTCGGAGATGCGATCCGTTTCGGCCGCCACTTCGGCAATGATCTCCCGGTCGGGATCGAACGCGGCGATGACGTTGGACAGGCGGGTGGCCAATTCCAGGTCGCCGGCTTCCAACGCATCGGCCGCCTGCGATTCGACCTCGTCGAGCAACGCGGCGAGTTCCTGCTCGATCTCGGCATTGTCGGGCACGAAAGCGCGACGCGCGAGGATGTTCTGGAGCCGGTCGTCCATTTCCTGGTCGGGGAGCGTGACGTCGGGCTGCTGCTCGACCGGGCCTTGCGGGGTTTCCATGGCCGGAATGTCCATCGAGAATTCCGACGTGCCTTCGCCGATGACGTCGCCGAGCCGGCGGACCGAGCGTTCCTCCTGCTGGTCGGACGATTCGCTCTCTCCCCCTGAGGCCTCGTCTTCCTGCTGGGCCGGGAGTTCGGTGACCGACAGGACGAACAGGATCGGGCACGCCGTGCATAATAGCCAGGACTTCATAGATTTCCCTTCTGGAAACGGTTGGAAAGCGGCTGAAACCGCTGGTGATTCTTGTTTGATCGAACGCTTACCCTTTCCGTAAAAATACCCCATCGTGTGGAACGCGACAAGGCCGAGAAAGGCCGCGATAACGTGCCGTTGCCCCACGAGATCCGGCGAGCCGAAACCGATACCTGATGCAGCCAGCAAATATTCATTTATTAAGTGAACGTCGTCACATCGAGCGCCACGCAGCGGCAATCGAGGCGGCAACCACGCTCGGTGTCGATACCGAGTTCGTCCGCGAGCGAACGTATTTTCCCCGTCCGGGGCTGATCCAGTTCAGCGACGGCGTCGACGCCTGGCTGGTCGACCCGGTCGGTCTCGACGGCGATGCGTCGCTCAACGGTTTGATCGGCGGACGCATGCGGGACCCGGCAACGACGAAGGTCCTGCACAGCACCGGGGAGGATCTCGAGGTGCTCGTCGCCGTGGGCGATGCGATGCCGGCGCCGCTGTTCGACACCCAGCGGGCCGCCGCTCTGCTTGGCTGGCCCCTTCAGGTGCGCTACGAGGTGCTCGCGGCCGAGCTGCTCGACGCCGAATTTCCCGGCGGGCTGGGTCGCAACAACTGGCTCAGGCGGCCGCTGCCGAGAGAGTGGATCGAATACGCGGCCAACGACGTGATCGCATTGCCGCGGATGAAGGAATGTCTCGCCGAGCGGCTGGAGCGGCACGGGCGGCTCGGGTGGCTGACCGAGGACTGCGCCCGGATCGTCCAGCGCGCCGGTGATGCTGCGTCCCCGGAGTCGCGAATCAAGGGTGCGGCCGGACTCGACGACGAGCAGCTGGAGCGACTGGCCCGATTGGCTCGCTGGCGCGAGTCGCAGGCCGAGGAGCGCGATCTGCCGCGCGGCTTCGTGGCCCGTGACGGCGTGCTGCTGGCGCTTGCGCGCGGTGGCGCCGGGCGGTTCGACGAGTCGCTTTCCAGTGCCGGGGACGACGCGCCTCGACGATCCCGCGACCGAAACGCGCTGCGCGCGATCCTGGAAGCGGCGCCGGAGCCCTACGAACGGCCCGCCGACCTGCAGCCGCTGGGCAGCGAAGAACGGGCGAGAATCAAGAAGCTCCAGGCCGAAGTCCGGGCCGTGGCCGAGGATATCGGTATCGAACCCGCGCTGCTTGCCAGCCGGCGTGACCTGACCCGCTGGGTCCAGGGCGCGGACTGCGATTGGCTGACGGGATGGCGCGGCGACGTGCTCGCCGAAGCGCTGGCGAAAGCCGATTGATCGGCGGGCTTTGCTACCATTCCCGGGTTCTCGGCAAACCGCCCCGGTAGCTCAGAGGATAGAGCAGCCGCCTCCTAAGCGGCAGGTCGCAGGTTCGACTCCTGCCCGGGGCGCCAGGCCGACGTCAAAGCACCGATTCGCGAGGCGTTCGAATCGTTCGGACAATCGAGGGAGGGACCGATGCAGGAATGGAAGGGATTTCGACCCGCGCCGCGCGGATACCGTTTTGCCGCACTCGTGGCACTGACCTGCATGCTGCTTTCCACCGTCGCGACGGGCCAGTCACGAGAGCGCGACCCGGTCGCCGCGTTGCGCGGCATCGACGGTTCGGCGCGGCTGGATTCACTGGCCGACGCGACGCGCGCGCAGGTGCCGGCC
The DNA here is from genome assembly GCA_051428125.1 of Candidatus Wenzhouxiangella sp. M2_3B_020. Classification (GTDB taxonomy): domain Bacteria; phylum Pseudomonadota; class Gammaproteobacteria; order Xanthomonadales; family Wenzhouxiangellaceae. Next base: position 31,750 of record JBPRGD010000144.1, on the reverse strand, counting down.
GGACGCGGCTTCGATAACTGTCTCGACATGAGCAACATCGACAGCTGGGATTCCCTCGACGATCGGAGCAATCGCGTGATCGATCTCGATGTGGGTGCCGACCGGACATTGGTCGGGGTCGCGTGGGATGTGGGGCTCGAGACGTTCGCCGGCAGCTGGCTGTCCGATGCCACGGTGCTGATCAGCGACACCAACGGGTCGTCCGACCGCGATGCGATCCTGCTGTCGCCGGGCTTCGAAGCCGAAGAGCCCGGCGACCGGGAATTCTCGTCGGGCGGCATCGTGCTGTTCGCGCCGGAAGGATTGCCCGAACCCGAAACAGGCGCGGACGGCATCCTCAGGCTGCAGTTCTTCGAGCTGTTCGACGATGCGCCCAACGCGATCGATGCGTCCTGGCGGAATGCGACCGATCCGGTGATCTGCCCCGGTCTCTGGCTCGAATTCGAGGAAGAAACCGGGCCCGGCGCTCCGGTCACCGGCGTGCAGCGAGTACCGGCAGTGGGATCGCCGGGCACGATGCTGCTTGCCTTGATGATGTGCTGCTGCGCGATCGTCGCGCTGCGGCGTCGATCCTGATTCAACACCGAGGAGCCACACCGATGGGAATTCTGCAGGGCAAGCGTGCATTGATCGTAGGCGTGGCCAGTCCGCGCTCGATCGCCTGGGGCATCGCCGAGGCGATGCACCGCGAGGGCGCCGAACTTGCGTTCACCTACCAGAACGAAAAGCTGAAATCCCGCGTCGACAAGATCGCCGAGCAGACCGGTTCCGAGCTGGTTCTGCCTCTGGACGTGGCCGAGGACGACCAGATCGAATCGGTGTTCGAATCCATCGGCAAAGAGTGGGGCCACCTCGACATCATCGTGCACGCCGTGGGCTTCGCACCGCGCGACCAGGTCGAAGGCGAGTTCGCCGACGTCGTCAACCGTGAAGGTTTCCGGATTGCGCACGATATTTCCAGCTACAGCTTCGCGGCACTTGCCAAGGCCGGACGACCGCTGATGGAGGGCCGCAACGGGGCGCTGTTGACGCTGAGTTATCTGGGTGCGGTTCGCGCGATGCCGAGCTACAACGTCATGGGTCTGGCCAAGGCCTCGCTGGAGGCATCGGTGCGTTACCTGGCACACGGCCTGGGACCCGAGGGCATTCGCGTCAACGCGATCTCGGCCGGGCCGATCAAGACGCTGGCCGCCGCCGGTATTTCCAAGTTCCGGTCCATGCTCGACCATGTCGAGAACACCGCGCCGCTGCGTCGAAGCGTGTCGACCGAGGACGTCGGCAATGCAGCGGCGTTCCTGTGCTCCGACCTTGCCGCCGGGATCACCGGCGAGATCACCTACGTCGACGCCGGCTACAACATCGTCGGGATGGCCGGACTGGAGTAGTTCGCTGTCTGGTTGTTTGGTTAATTGGTTTTTCGGTGATCTCGTTGTCCGAACGAGCCGTAGTGCTGCAACGGTGTCGACTCACCAACGAACGAACTAACGAACTAACGAACTAGCGAACTAACCAACCAACGAACCAGATCAGAGCCGGTCCTCGACGACGCTGATCTCGGTGTTGGCGCGCAGCCACTCGAGCAGGCCTTCGAATTCCCGGTTGGAGCGCACCAGCGCGATCTGGCGCCGCGCACTCTGGCGTTGCGCATCGCCGGCCGAAGCCGGATCGCCCGCCGTCACGTCATCGAGCCGAACGACCAGCCAGTTCGAACCGTCCGGCAGGACGTCGTAAAGCGTCTCGCCTTCGGCCGGCGCCGGAAGGCGGAACAATTCCTCCAGCACGGCCGGACCGAGTTCGAAGCTGCGGCGTGTGGCTTCCCGCTCCTCGAACTCCAGCGCCTCGTTCTCTGCGACTTCCTGAAGCGTGGCCTCTTCGTCACGCACACGCTCGACGATGCCGGCGGCATGTTCGCGCGCGGCCGCGAGCGCTGCATCACGAACGAGGCGGTCGCGGATTTCGGCACGCACGTCGTCCAGCGGTCTGGGCTCCGAAGGCTGGTGCTCGGTGACTCGCAGCACCACGGCGCGATTGCGCTCGACCTCGATGGGCTCGGATGCCTCCCGATCGACGAGCACCATGTCCGAGAACGCCGCTTCGAGCACGGGCGGCTCGGCCAGCACGCCTTCGGCGTTGAAGCGCGAGAACGGCCCGGCCTTCTGAAGCGCCAGGCCGAGGTCTTCGGCGATCGCCTCCAGGCCGGTCGGGTCGGCGTAAACCAGGTCGATCAGCCGATCGGTGAGCTCGATGTAGAGATCGTCCGCGCGCTCGCTGCGAATCTCCTCGGCGATCTCGGCGCGCGCCTCTTCGAAGGTCTTTCCCCGCGGGGGTTCTATCGCATCGAGCTCGATGATGTGCCAGCCGAACTCGGTCTTGACCGGCTGCGAGACCTGGTTGACTTCGAGGTCGTAGAGTGCCTCCTCGAACGCCGGCATCATGACGTCGGGCTCGATCCAGCCGAGGTCTCCGCCCTGCTCGGCCGAACCGGGATCCTCGGAGAGCTCCCGGGCGAGGGACGCGAAGTCCTCCCCGCTTTCGAGCCGTTCGCGAACGGTTTCGGCAAGCGCGCGGGCTTCGTCGTCGCTGCGCTCGTCGCCGGCGGTGATCAGGATGTGCGAGGCGCGACGGCGCTCGACGGTCATGAACCGGGCCTGCGTGGCCTCGTAGCGCTGGCGCAGCGTTTCCTCGTCGATCTCGGAACCGGCGACCATCTCGTTGGTATCGAGATCGATGTACTCGACAGCGATCCGCTCGGGTCTCAGGAATTGCGCCTGGTTCTGCTCGTAGAACGACCGGACCTCTTCCTCGGTGACCTCGACATCTTCCCGGAACGGTTCGCTGGCGACGCGGGCGAACGCGATGTCGCGCGATTCCAGCTGCACCCGCAGCCAGCGGTCCACGTCGGCTTCGGTCACGACGACCGAGCCCGACACGCCGGCCGGCAGCTGCTGGACGAGCAGATCGCGCGCGATGTCGCGCTCGAACGCGGCCGCCGTCTGGCCGCTGGCGGTGATCTGTTGCTCGTAGAGACGGGGATCGAACTGCCCGTCTGTCTGGAAGGCCGGCACCTGGCGAACCACCCGGGCGACCGTGCGCGGGCTGATGGCCAGGCCCATGTCGACGGCGTGCTCGACGAGCAGCCGCCGATCGATCATGTTCTCCAGGAACTCGCGCCGGGCTTCGGGGCTGTTGACCGCGAGCTCGTCGTAGTTCTCGCCCTGCTGGGCACGCAGCTGCGCCCGGTAGCGGGCGAAGTCGCTCTGGAACTCCGAAAGCGTGATCTCCGAGTCTCCCACCGTGGCAACGGCATCCTGCGGAACGCTCTGGATGTAGCTGTCGAGGCCGAAGAAGACAAAGGGAATCGCGAGCAGTCCGAGAACGATGATCGCGACGATGCCGGTTACCCGGTCACGAATGGCTTGCAACATATGGTCCGCATCCTGCGCAGGCGGTTTCTACGAAAGCCGGTCTCCGGAAAAGAGTCGGGGCGCCGTTGTGGCGCCCCGATCCGGTAGATGGCGGAGTGGACGGGACTCGAACCCGCGACCCCCGGCGTGACAGGCCGGTATTCTAACCAACTGAACTACCACTCCCGATTCTTCTGGTGGGTGCTGACGGGCTCGAACCGCCGACCCTCGCCTTGTAAGGGCGATGCTCTCCCAACTGAGCTAAGCACCCGGGACGCTAAGCCGTCTATTTTATCGCGTCCTTGAATGCTTTGCCAGCCTTGAACGAAGGCGTTTTCGAGGCCTTGATCTGGATGGTTTCGCCGGTTGCCGGGTTGCGGCCCGTACGTGCTGCGCGCTCCTTGACGGAAAACGTCCCGAATCCGATCAGGGAGACCGTATCGCCCTTCTTGAGGGCCTTGGTGACGTTGTCGATGAAGGCATCCAGGGCTCGTCCGGCATCGGCTTTCGAGAGGTCGGCCTCCGAGGCGATAGAGTCGATCAATTCAGCTTTGTTCATAATTCAGTCTGCTCCAGAAACGTTGGTGTTATTTGGCGTGCGACACCCCTTGACGATTGCGATGTCCTGCGGCCGGCCTTCCCTGTCCGACCTCCGGCACGATGGTATATCACCGTCCCGGGTGCATCAACCGTCGACCGGCGGTGCGCTTTACGATCGATCCCGGCGCCCGGCATGGGGCCGAATTCGCCGATCGCGAACGAGCTCCCGGCAAGTCCACAGCGAAGCGCCAGTATAGCCCAAATCCCGCGCGGTGACTGCCGGGAATCGTGGCCGCGGCCGGGTTCACGGCCACCGCCGGATGGGTCAGTGCGCCCGGGTAACCTGCTCGGAAGACTCCTCGCCCTTTCCCCCGGCAGACGCCGGCAACGACTCCGGATCGGGCTGGGAAACCAGTGCGATTTCCAGCACTTCGTCGATCCACTCGACGGGCCGGATATCGAGGTCCTTCTTGATGCGATCCGGGATCTCGACGAGGTCCTTGGCATTTTCCTTCGGAATCAGCACCGTCTTGATTCCCCCGCGCAGCGCCGCCAGCAGCTTTTCCTTGAGGCCGCCGATGGGAAGCACGCGGCCGCGCAGCGTGATTTCGCCGGTCATGGCCACGTCCGCGCGCACCGCGATGCCGGTCAGCACCGAGACCAGTGCCGTGACCATGGCGATGCCCGCGCTGGGCCCGTCCTTGGGCGTGGCGCCTTCGGGCACGTGGATGTGCAGGTCGCGGTTCTGGTGGAACTCCGGGTCCATGCCCAGCGACTTGGCCCTTGAGCGAACCACGGACAGCGCGGCCTGCACCGATTCCTGCATGACCTCGCCGAGCTGGCCGGTCTGTGTCAGCTTGCCCTTGCCGGGCACGGCACTGGCTTCGATCTGCAGCAGTTCGCCGCCGACCTCGGTCCACGCCAGGCCGGTGACCTGGCCGATCTCGTTGCTCTCCTCGGCGATGCCGTAGCGGAACTTGCGAACGCCGAGGTACTTGTCGACGTTCTTGGTCGTGACCTGGCGCTTGCTCATCTTCTTGTCGAGGCTGAGTTCCTTGACCACCTTGCGGCAGATCTTGGCCAGCTCCCGCTCTACGTTGCGCACCCCGGCCTCACGCGTGTAGTACCGGATGATGTCGATGATCGCGGTGTCGCTGACGCTGAGTTCTTCTTCCTCGAGGCCGTGCTGCTCCATCTGCTTGGGCAGCAGGTAGCGCCGGGCGATGTTGAGCTTCTCGTCCTCGGTGTAGCCGGGAATCCGGATGATCTCCATCCGGTCGAGCAGCGGCGCCGGGATGTTCAGCGAGTTCGCCGTGGCCAGGAACATGACCTCCGAGAGATCGTAGTCGACTTCCAGGTAGTGGTCGCTGAACGTGTTGTTCTGCTCCGGGTCGAGCACCTCCAGCAGCGCCGACGACGGGTCGCCGCGGAAATCCATGCTCATCTTGTCCAGTTCGTCGAGCATGAACAGCGGATTGCGCGTGCCGACCTTGGTCATGTTCTGGACCACGCGGCCGGGCATCGATCCGATATAGGTCCGGCGATGGCCGCGGATCTCGGCTTCGTCGCGAACGCCGCCCAGGCTCATGCGGATGAACTTGCGGCCCGTCGCGCGCGCGATCGAACGGCCCAGCGAGGTCTTGCCCACGCCGGGCGGGCCGACCAGGCACAGTATCGGGCCCTTGAGCTGCTTGACCCGCTGCTGGACCGCGAGATACTCGAGGATTCGTTCCTTGACGCGCTCGAGACCGTAGTGGTCGGCTTCCAGGATGTCCTCGGCCGCCTTGAGGTCGTGGCTGACGTCGCTGCGTTCCTTCCACGGCACCGCCAGCATCCAGTCGAGATAGTTGCGCACGACGGTGGCCTCGGCCGACATCGGCGACATCATCTTGAGCTTGTTGAACTCGCCGCGGGCCTTTTCCAGCGCTTCCTCCGGCATGCCGGCGTTCTCTATCTTCTCTTCGAGATCGCCCAGGTCGTTACCCGACTCGTCGAGGTCACCCAGTTCCTTCTGGATGGCCTTCATCTGCTCGTTGAGGTAGTACTCGCGCTGGCTCTTCTCCATCTGCGTCTTGACGCGACCGCGGATGCGCTTTTCGAGCTTGAGCACGTCGATCTCGCCTTCGATCAGCGCCATCAGGCGCTCCATGCGCTCGCGCAGATCGGCCGTTTCGAGGATCTGCTGCTTGTCCTCGATGCGGATGCCGAGATGGGCGGCGATCGTGTCGGCCTGGCGGGAACGATCGTGGATGCCGGACAGCGTGGTCAGCAACTCGGCCGGAATCTTCCGGCTGAGCTTGACGTACTGCTCGAACAGGCTGAGCAGACTGCGGGCCGTGACTTCCAGCGCCTCGTCGTCCTCGTCCTCCTCGTCGGTCGCGATCGCCTGCCAGCTGCCGGCCATGTAGCCTTCGTCTTCGTTGAGGCCCTCGACCTTGACGCGCTCGACGCCCTCGACGAGAACCTTGGTGGTGCCGTCGGGCAGCCGGAGCATCTGCAGGATCGTGGCCAACGTGCCGAATTCGTAGAGGTCCTCCGACGTCGGCTCTTCGGTTTCCGGGCTCTTCTGGGTGATCAGCAGGATGCGCTTGTCGACGTTCATCGCCTCGTCGAGCGCCTTGACCGAGCGCTCGCGGCCGACGAACAGCGGGATCACCATGTGCGGGTAGACCACGACGTCGCGCAGGCTCAGCACCGGCGTGGGCTGACGCGTCGATTCGACCGGGAGTTCAGGGGATTTCGAGCTTGCCATCAATCGTTCTCTGCCGGCGAAACGAGCGCCGGGGTCGCGGGTTCGGAGAACAATATTGGCGCAGCGGCAGCCCGATTCAAGCGCGGCGTCCGGCCCGCGGTCGGTCGGCGACCGCCCGGCCGCCGATCAGGAGTCGCCCGAGGCGCGCTTATTGCCCTCGTAGATCATGTAGGGTTCGGCCTCGCCGTCGATGACGGCCTCGTCGACCACGATCTTGACGACGTTGTCGGTCGACGGCAGATCGTACATGCTGTCGAGCAGCACGTTTTCCATGATGGTTCGGAGCCCGCGCGCACCGGTCTTGCGATCCATCGCCTTGCGCGCGATCGCCCGCAGCGCGTCCTCACGCACCTCGAGCTCGCAGTTCTCCATTTCGAAAAGCTTCTTGAACTGCTTGATGACGGCATTGCGCGGCTCGACGAGAATCTTGACCAACGCGTCTTCGTCGAGCTCGCGCAGCGTGGCGACGACCGGAAGGCGGCCGACGAATTCCGGGATGAGTCCGTAGTGGATCAGGTCCTCGGGCTCGACCGTCGCGATCAGCTCGGACGGATTGAATTCGCTCTTGCCCTTGACCTGCGCGCGGAAGCCGATGCCGGCGGCCTCGGAGCGATCCTGGATGACCTTGTCGAGTCCGGCGAACGCGCCGCCGACGACGAACAGGATGTTCCGAGTGTCGACCTGCAGGAACTCCTGCTGCGGATGCTTGCGGCCGCCCTGCGGCGGCACCGAAGCCATCGTGCCTTCGATGAGCTTCAGCAGGGCCTGTTGCACGCCCTCGCCGGAGACGTCACGGGTGATCGAGGGATTCTCGGCCTTGCGCGAGATCTTGTCGATCTCGTCGATGTAGACGATGCCGGTCTGGGCCTTGTCCACGTCGTAGTCGCACTTCTGCAGCAGCTTCTGGATGATGTTCTCGACGTCTTCACCGACGTAGCCGGCCTCGGTCAGCGTCGTCGCGTCGGCGATCGTGAACGGTACGTTGAGCATGCGCGCCAGCGTTTCGGCCAGCAGCGTCTTGCCCGAGCCGGTCGGGCCGATGAGCAGGATGTTGCTCTTGGCCAGCTCGACGTCTTCGCGATGCTTGTACGATTCCAGCCGCTTGTAGTGGTTGTAGACCGCAACCGAAAGCACGCGCTTTGCCTGCGGCTGGCCGATGACGTACTCGTCCAGGAATTCGTGGATTTCCTTCGGAGTGGGAAGCCGTTCGCGCTCGGCCGTGCTGGCCTCTTCGAGTTCCTCCCGGATGATGTCGTTGCACAGCTCCACGCACTCGTCGCAGATGTAGACGCTGGGGCCTGCGATCAGCTTGCGCACCTCGTGCTGGCTCTTGCCGCAGAAGGAGCAGTACAAGACCTTGTTGTCGCCGGAAGATTCGCTCATGACGCTCGCTTGCTACTGGAATCAACGAAATGGTAACCCAAAACGCAAGATACGGCGTCAAGCCGCGGAACGGCGGCTAGGAACGTGACGGCGATCACTTTTTGGCGGCAGCGCGAGCCGGCAGGGGCCGATCAGCCTTCGCCGACTTCCTTGTCGCGGCTCTCGAGCACGTGGTCGATCAGCCCGTAGTCCCGCGCCTCGGAGGCGGCCATGAACTTGTCGCGGTCGGTGTCTCGCTCGATCGTCTCGCGATCCTGGCCGGTGTGGTGCTCGAGGATCCGGTTGAGCTGCTCCTTGAGCTTGAGTATCTCGCGGGCGTGGATATCGATGTCCGAGGCCTGCCCCTGGAAACCGCCCAGCGGCTGGTGGATCATCACCCGTGAGTGCGGCAGCGCGTAACGCTTGCCGTGGGCGCCGGCGGCCAGCAGCAGTGCGCCCATGCTCGCGGCCTGGCCCACGCACATCGTCGAGACGTCCGGGCGGACGAACTGCATCGTGTCGTAGATGGCCATCCCGGCCGTGACCGAACCGCCCGGGGAGTTGATGTAGACGTTGATTTCCTTCTCGGGATTCTCGCTTTCGAGATAGAGCATCTGCGCGACGATCAGGTTGGCCGCGTAGTCCTCGATCGGCCCGACGATGAAGATGACCCGTTCCTTGAGGAGCCGCGAGTAGATGTCGTAGGCACGCTCCCCGCGCGCCGACTGCTCGACGACCATGGGGACCAGGTTGAGGGCCTTTTCGTTCATGCAGACTCCATCAGTTGCTTGAAGGACGTTTCACGGTCGGTGACGTTGGCGTTGTCGAGCACCCAGTCCACGACCTGCTCCTCGAGAACCGCGTTCTCGATCTGGCCCAGCATCTGCTGGTTCTGCCGGTACAGCTCGATGACCTCGGACGGATTCTCGTAGGTGTCGGCGATTTCGCGAATCCGAGCGTCGACGCGCTCCGGGTCGACGTCGAGGTCGTGCTGCCGGGCAATCTCGGCCAGCAGGAAACCGAGCCGAACGCGACGCTCGGCGCCCGGCCGCAACTGGTCCTCGGGCAGGGAAACCTGCTCGCCGTACTGCTGCCGGAGCTGTGCCTGCATCTGCTGCAGTTCCTGCCGAACCGCCGATTCGGGAAGGCTGAAGTCGGCGTATCGCTCTGCCAGCGCGTCGGTGACGGCCTTCTTGAGCTGGTTCGTGCGCGCGCTGCGCATCTCGCGCTCGAGGTTGCGGCGCACGTCCTCGCGCATCTGCTCCATGCCGCCTTCGATTCCGAACTCGGCGGCGAACGCGTCGTCGGCCTCCGGCATTTCGGATTCCTCGACCGCATCGACCTGGATCGAGACCCGGCCCGTATTTCCGGCAAGCTGCGGATCGCCGAAATCCTCCGGGAACGTCAGCTCTACGGTCTTCTCGTCTCCGGCCTCGACGCCGGTCAGCGCCTGATCGAAGTCGTCGAACAGCGCACCGCTGCCGATCACCGGCTGCAGCTTGTGCTCGCCTTCCTCGGGAACCCGTTCATCGCCGATGTCTGCATGAAACCGGATGCTGACGCGATCGCCCTCGGCGGATGCGCGTCCGGCCTCGGACCAGGAACGACGCTGCTCGCGCAGCGTGCGGATCATGTCGTCGACGTCTTCCTCGCTGATTTCGACGACGGGCCGCTCGATCTCCACGTCGCCGACCTCGATCTCCGGAAGCTCGGGGAACACCTCGACCTCGGCGACGAACCGGAACGAATCGGCATCGTCGTCGTCCTGCGGGTCGAGACTGGAGACGCCGGCGACGCGAAGCTCCTGCTCGCTGATGGCCTCCTGCAGCGCGCCCTGCATCGCCTCCTGCAGCACTTCCTGGCGAACCTGGGCGCCGTAGCGCTGACGCACGACGTTCAGCGGCACCTTGCCGGGGCGGAAGCCCTTGAGGCGAACCTGGCCGCGCAGTTCGTTGAGACGACCGGAAACCTTCTGGTCGATCTGTTCGGCCGGCAGTTCGACCGTGAGACGGCGACCGAGGTCGCCGGTTTTTTCCATCGATACCTGCATTCGAAATTCAGCTCGCTTGTACGGTTGGCCTGAAGCCGCGATCCGCGCATGCCGCGGCCTGGAACGGATCGCGCACCCGGGACGCCGGCACCCGGCGGTGAATGGTGGGCCGTGTAGGACTCGAACCTACAACCAATGGATTAAGAGTCCACTGCTCTACCAATTGAGCTAACGGCCCGTTGTCGACTTCCGGACACAACCGGTTCGGCCCGTGTCCGGGTTCCGGCCCGGCCGCGCCGGCGTTCGACGCCGCACGGACCGATGCCGATGAAAATGGGGTGGACGATGGGATTTGAACCCACGACCGCTGGAGCCACAATCCAGTGCTCTACCCCTGAGCTACGCCCACCATCGTTGTCATGCATCTCTTTCCAGCCGTCACCGCACCTTGCGATTGGCGTGGCGATTGGCGTGGCGATTGGCGCGGCAATCGGCGCGGCAATCGGCGCGGCAATCGGCGCGGCAATTGGCGCGCCTGGCAGGACTCGAACCTGCAACCGTCGGCTTAGAAGGCCGATGCTCTATCCGGTTGAGCTACAGGCGCAGGATCCGGCTTCCCGCCGCCAGGCCGAAAGTCCGAACCCTTGCCCCCGACCGGCGCCCCGGATGACCGGCATCCGGTCCCGAACGCTGTGACGACGCTCGGCACGCGTGGTCGGGGTGGCAGGATTCGAACCTGCGACCTACTGCTCCCAAAGCAGTTGCGCTACCAGGCTGCGCTACACCCCGGCTAGCCGCTTAGTATCGCCCATGCCTACCCCAAAGGTCAACTGGAAACCCGCTCATTTTTTGCGGATCGCTCAGGAAGCCGGGCCTCGCGGCGTTCAGGACTGCGCGAGGTAATCGTCCTTGAGGCGGACGTAGTGATCGGCCGAATAGCGCAGCATCTCGAGTTCGCCATCGCCGAGCCGTCGAACCGGCTCGGCCGGACGCCCGCGATACAGCCAGCCGGACTTCAACCGCTTGCCCGGACTGACGAGGCTGCCGGCCGCAAGCATCACGTCGGCCTCGAGGTGTGCCCCGTCCAGCAGCAGCGATCCCATGCCGACGAGGCAGCGGTCTCCAACCGTGCATGCGTGCAGCACCGCGGCATGACCGACGGTCACGCATTCGCCGACGATCAGCGGGATGCCACCGTCGGGGGTGTACGGCCCGTCGTGCGTCACGTGGCCGATGGTGCCGTCCTGGATATTGCTCCGCGCTCCGATCTCGATGACATTGACGTCGCCGCGAAGCACGACCCCCGGCCAGACCGAGACGTCGTTGCCGAGACGGACGCGGCCGATCACCGTCGCGGCCGGATCGATCCAGACGCGGTCGCCGATTTCAGGCCCTGTTTGCTGGAACGATCGTACCGTTAACCGTGTCACGATTCGTCCCTCGCGCCGGCGCACCCGGGTCGACGTTTATTCACAGTGTCATGGTGCGGTAAGAAAACAGCGGTTTGGAAAAAATCCTCCAGCCTTCGCTTCACGAAATTGCCGTAATTTTCTGTTTTCATTGGCTTTCCGAAGTTTGACGAAAAATTGACCAATCCGGTCGATCTCCCTGCACGAATGCATGACCCGACCGCGATTCGACGATTGCCCACATGGTTGTCCACAGGCATTGTGGATAACGGCCCGAACCCGTGCCGCACGGGCGCCGGTACAATACCGCTCTTCGCCAAGACCCCGGCCAGCGACCCACTCCAGCATGCGTGCGCACATCGAAGAACTGATCCACCAGGCGGTGGGCTACCTCAGGCGCGACGGCCAGTTGCCGAAGGACGCCGAAGCCCGATTCCAGGTCGACCAGCCGCGCGACCGCGGCCACGGCGATTATGCCTGCAACGTCGCGCTCGTTCTCGCCAAGGTGGCCGGGAAACGACCCCGTGACATCGCCGAGGCCATCGCCGGCAGGTTACCGGCCTCCAAGCGCGTCGACCGGGTCGAGATCGCCGGCCCGGGCTTCCTGAATTTCTTCGCCAGCGACCACCACCTGCGCACCGTGGTGCGCGAGATACTGGCCGACGGCGACGACTACGGTCATCAACCGGCCGGCGAGCGCGACGAGGTGCTGGCCGAATACGTCAGCGCCAACCCGACCGGACCGCTGCACGTAGGCCATGGCCGGGGCGCCGCATACGGGGCGTCGCTGTCGAACATCCTCGCGGCGGCCGGCCATCGCGTCAAGCGCGAGTACTACGTCAACGATCACGGCCGGCAGATGGACATTCTCGCCACGTCGGTCTGGATCCGGTACCTGGAACTCTGCGGCGAATCGCCCCGCTTCCCGGACAACGGCTATCGCGGCGACTACATCTACGAGATCGCCCGCAGCGTACGCAGTCGTCACGGCGACCAGTTCCGTCATCCGTGGCGGGTCGTCGCCGACGGCCTGCCCGACGACGCCGGCGAGGGCGGAGATCGCGAAGCGCACATCGATGCGCTGGTGCGCCGGGCACGCGAGCTGCTCGGCGAGCGCGGCTACGAGGCGTGCTTCGGTATCGCGCTGGAAACCATGATCGCCGACATCCGCGAGGACCTCGAGGAATTCGGGGTCGTGTTCGACCGCTGGTTCTCCGAGCGCGAGCTCGACGACTCGGGTGCGCTGGAGCGCGCACTACGTCGTCTCGAGGAAGGCGGCTGGCTTTATACCGAAAACGGCGCCCGCTGGTTCCGCTCGTCGGCGCTGGGCGACGACAAGGACCGCGTGGTCGTGCGCGAAAACGGTCGCACGACCTACTTCGCCTCCGATATCGCCTACCTTCTCGACAAGCTCGAGCGCTGTTCGGGCACGCTCATCTACGTCTTCGGCGCCGACCACCACGGCTACGTGCCCCGATTGAAGGCCGCGGCCCGCGGCCTCGGCGAGGATCCCGACCGGCTCGAGTTCCCGCTGGTCCAGTTCGCGATCCTCTACCGGGGCGGCGAAAAGGTGCAGATGTCGACACGCTCGGGGGAGTTCACGACGCTGCGCGAGTTGCGCGAGGAGGTCGGCAACGACGCGGCCCGCTACTTCTACATCATGCGCTCGCACGATCAGCACCTGGATTTCGACCTCGACCTGGCCAAATCGCGGGCCAACGAAAACCCGGTCTTCTACATCCAGTACGCGCACGCGCGCATCCACAGCATCTTCCGCCAGCTCGACGGCCGCGGCATGCGCCACAATCCCGCCATCGGCGACGCCGCGCTCAAGCGGCTCACCGAAGACCCGGAGCGGGGCCTGATGCGGGCCATGGGCCGCTGGCCGGAAATCATCGAAACGGCTGCGCGCCGGCGCGCGCCGCACGATATCGCACACTACCTCCACGACCTCGCCAGCCGCTTCCACGCCTACTACAATGCCGTGGCAATCATCGTCGACGACGATGACGACCTGCGCAACGCGCGGCTCAACCTGATTACAGCGGTCCGCCACGTGATCGCCGGCGGGTTGTCGCTGATCGGCGTAGACGCACCGGAGCGGATGTAATGGCAAGAAAGCAGGCAAGACGCGGCGGCGCATCGACCAGCTTCTTCAGCTTTTTCGCCGGTCTCGCCTGCGGCCTCGGCCTTGCGTTCCTGGCATGGCTTGGCGGCTACATGCCACGCGGCGACGAGACCGATCCCCGGCCGCCCAGCGGCCGCGACGAACCGCCGATCGTCGACGCGCCACGCGAAGGGGACGGCGGCCGCGACGGCCGCTACGATTTCTTTACGGTCCTGCCGGAAATCGAGGTCGTGGTTCCCGACCGGGAGATCGAGGAACGCGCGCGCGAGAATCCGCAGCAGCCGGCCACGCCCGCCGGCGGCAGCTACCTGATCCAGGCCGGCTCGTTCCAGTCCGGCGAAGACGCCGAGGCGCTGAAGGCAAAGCTCGCCATGCTCGGTCTCGTCGCCCGGATCCAGAGCGTGACGGTCAATGGCCAGACCTGGCACCGCGTCCGCCTCGGCCCCTACGAGACGGCCCGGGCCGCCGACAGCGCCAGGCGGCAGCTGCGCGACGCCGGTTTCGAATCCATCGTCCTGAGCGACGGTTGACGCCGGGCTTGGCGACAACGCCGTACCGGACCGGAGACCGATGAGTCCGAACGCGGTCCGACCCGCCCTGATGCTTCCCGGCGGCGGCGCCCGCGGCGCCTACCAGGTCGGCGTGCTGCGCGCGATCTCGGAATTCCTGCCCGGCCCCGAGTCCCCGTTCCCGATCATCGCCGGCACGTCGGCCGGCGGGATCAATGCAGCGGTCATGGCCAGCCACGCCGGCGATTTCGCCCACGGCGCGATGCGCCTGGAGAAGTTCTGGGGGAATTTCCGCTGCAGCGACATCTACCGCACCGGATGGCTGCACAACCTGGGTACCGGGCTCCATTGGCTGGCGTCGATGACGCTGGGCGGGCTCGGCATGGCCAACCCGAAGTCGCTGCTGGACAACCACCCCCTCGGGGAACTTCTGCGAAGGGAACTGGATACCGGCGGCATCCGGAACAACATCGAAGAAGGCCACCTGCATGCGCTGCTCGTCACGGCCTCCGGCTACGCGACATCGCGCGCGGCCACGTTCTTCCAGGCCGGAGACGACGTCGACGAATGGTCGAAATACCACCGCGTCGGCATTCGCACGGAAATCCGAACCGAGCACCTGCTGGCAAGCGCCGCGCTGCCGCTGCTGTTTCCGGCCCAGCGCATCGGCAACGAATACTACGGCGACGGCGGCATGCGGCACACGACCCCGCTCAGCCCGCCGATCCACATGGGCGCCGACCGCCTGCTGATCATCGGCACGCGCGACGAACGCCAGGATCCCGAACCGGAAGAATGCGGCGAGTATCCGACGCTGGGCGACATCGGCGGTTACCTGCTCGACGTCATCTTCATGGATTACCTGACCAACGATCTCGCCCGGCTGCGGCGGATCAACCACACGCTGGAGCAGGTTCCCGAGGAACGTCGGCCCGAAACCGGTCTCCGGCCGGTCGACGCGCTGCTGATCCAGCCCAGCAAGGATCTCCGCGAGATCGCCAACACCCACAGGCACCGCGTGCCGGCCAGCGTCAAGACGCTGCTCAAGGGCGTGGGCGCCTGGGGACCGGGGCGACTGCCGAGCTACCTGCTGTTCGAGGCCGAGTTCTGTCGCGAACTCATCGAACTGGGTTACGCGGACGGAATGGACAAACGATCCGAGATCGAAAACCTGCTCGAGTCCTGATCGGGCATTCGCGGTCGAGGCAGGAGACGACGAATCAGGTTCGGCGCGGCGAACAGCGCAGATTCAGGAAATGTCCGACGATCAGGAACGCACTGCCGGCCGAGGTCAGCAAGGCGTTCCAGATCGCCGACAGAACATGCGCCTGCTCGAACAGGGCGGCCAGGACCAGGATCGTGACTCCCGTCCCGGCCGGCACCCACATGCGCGGATTCCGGTGCCGGGCGAATCCGAAACCGAAGGCGAGCAGGCTCAGGGGAATGATGACCGCCAGCAACAGCAGGTGGAACGCCTCGTGCGAAAAGAAACCGACCGAGGCGGCCGGCGCGAGCACCAGCGCGACCGGCAAGGCCAGGCATTGCAACAGGCAGAACGCGGACACGCCGATCCCCAGCCGGTCCAGCCAGCCGGTCGGCACATCGCGCTGTTTCCGGTCGATCGCTGCGGCCACTGCAGATGCCCGAACCAAAAATGTGATGATATAACATTTTCCAGCGGCGGTGCGAATGAACCGTCCACGCTTTGCGACAATCCCGTTCACGACCCGCACGGGCCAACGAGAATCGGCCAGGAGCGCGAATGCCTGCCAATCCGCGCGAGCTCCAGCGAACATGATGCTCGACAAGATCGTTTCCGGCGGCCAGACCGGCGTCGACCGGGGTGCGCTGGACGCGGCACTCGCGGTCGATTTCGACTGCGGCGGATGGTGCCCCGTCGGTCGCAAGGCCGAGGACGGGCGGATTCCGCCCCGGTATCCGGTAACGGAACTGGAACGCGGCGGCTACAGGGCGCGAACCATTCGCAACCTCGTCGACAGCGACGGCACCTTGATCCTCTACCGACGGGAGCTCGACGGCGGCACCCGCCTGACGCGCGACGAATGCGAGAGACGGGAGCAACCGTGGATCACGGTCGATGCCGAGTATCACTCCCCGGCGCAGGCCGCTTCCGTCGCGATGGCCTTCGTGGATTCCCGGCGAATCGCGACGCTCAACGTCGCCGGTCCGCGAGCCAGCAAGTGGACGGGCGGTCGAGCCTACGCCGAGGCCGTGATCCGGGAACTGATCGATCTGGCCCGTACGCGGTAACGGGTGGGGGCTGCAGGCTCAGGGATTGCTTCGGCCGCAGGGGCGGCCTTGTCCTTCGGACTGAAGCGCAAGCGCTTCAGCAAGCGGGCGCGGGGCGCGCAATGTCGAACCGATCGTTGTGTCGGGGGTTCCAATGGGGCCTGGCTGACGCTCGGAGGCTGGTCGGTAAAGGTGACCTCGATCTTGAATGGTGCCGGCACCAGGATTACTGCGCGCTCTTTCGAGCGCTTGCCCTGCGGGCGGGCACGCTTTGCGTACCCGTGATTGCGCGCGGCGCGCGCAATGTCTAACCGATCGTTGTGTCGGGGGTTCGAATGGGGCCTGGCTGGCGCTCGGAGGCTGGTCCGTAAAGGTGACCTCGATCTTGAATGGTGCCGGCACCAGGATTCGAACCCGGGACCCTCTGATTACAAATCAGATGCTCTACCAACTGAGCTATACCGGCCTGCGTTCCGCGCCCGATTCATTCTAGCCGACGCTGACGCGTCGGGCCGGCTTCGGGATTACTGCGCGCTCGTTCGAGCGCTTGCCCTGTGGGCTGGAATGCTTCGCATCCCAGTGAGCTCTCCGCGAAGCGGCTCGCTTGCTGCGCCGCTGCGCGGCTTGCCCTTCGGGCTGTCGCTTCGCTTCAGCGATTGCGCGCCGCCGCGCGCAATATCGAACCCCCGACCCTCTGCTTGTCACGACAATCGACAAATCAGATGCTCTACCAACTGAGCTAAGCCGGCAATTGGAGCGCTGCAGGTTGAATTCTAGCCGACGCTGGCGCGTCGGGCCGGCTTCGGGATTGCTTCGCGCCTGACGGCGCTCGTCCTTCGGACTGAAGCGCGGGCGCTTCAGCGATTGCGCGCCGCCGCGCGCAATATCGAACCCCCGACCCTCCGATTCTCGATGACAAAGCACAAATCAGGTGCTCTACCAACTGAGCCAAGCCGGCAATTGGAGCGCTGCAGGTTGAATTCTAGCCGACGCTAGCGCGTCGAGACAGCGCCGAGCGCTCAGGCCGCGCGGTTGGCCAGCCGGCGGATGCGGGCACCGAGCTGGCCCAGCTTTTCCTCGATGTTCTCGTAGCCGCGGTCGATGTGGTAGACACGGTCGATCACCGTCGTGCCCTCGGCAACGAGCCCGGCGAGCACCAGCCCCGCCGAGGCGCGCAGGTCGGTCGCCATCAGCGGCGCGCCGTTCAGCGTCTTCCGGCCGCGAATGATCACGGCGTTGCCCTCCAGCCGGATGTCGGCGCCGAGGCGCTGCAGTTCCAGCACGTGCATGAACCGGTTCTCGAACACGGTCTCGCGCACCACGCCGGTGCCCTCGGCGATGGCGTTGAGCGCGGTGAACTGGGCCTGCATGTCGGTCGGAAAACCGGGATACGGCGCGGTCGTGACGTCGACGGCCCGGGGGCGCCGGCCCTTCATGTCGAGCTCGATCCAGTCCTCGCCGGTCGAGATCTCGGCACCGGCCTGCTCGAGCTTCTGCAGCACCGCCTCCAGCGTGTCCGGCCGGGCGCGCCGCGCGGTGATGCGACCGCCGGTCATCGCAGCGCCGACGAGAAACGTGCCGGCCTCGATGCGGTCGGGCAGCACGCTGTAGTCGTATCCATCCAGCGCCTTGCCACCGTGGATCTCGATGGTGGTCGTGCCGGCGCCGCGGATGTCGGCGCCCATGCTGTTGAGGCAGTCGGCCAGGTCGACGACCTCGGGTTCCCTCGCGGCGTTCTCGAGCCGGGTCACGCCCTCGGCGGTCACGGCCGCCATCATGATGTTCTCGGTGCCGGTGACGGTCGCGGTGTCGAGCACGATGCGCGCCCCGTGCAGCCGGTCGGCTTCGGCCACGATGTAGCCGGACTCGACGCGGACATCCGCGCCCAGCGCCGCGAGTCCGCGCAGATGCTGATCGACCGGCCGGGCTCCGATCGCGCAGCCGCCCGGCAGCGAGACCCGGGCCTTGCCGAAGCGCCCCAGCAGCGGCCCGAGCACCAGCACCGAAGCGCGCATCGTCTTGACCAGGTCGTAGGGCGCTTCCTGGTGCGCGACCCTGGCCGTGTTCAGCTCGATCGTGAACTGATCGGCCAACCCCACCTCGGCCCCCATCTGCGCCAGGAGTTCGATCGTCGTCGTGACGTCCTTGAGATGGGGAACGTTCTTCAGCCGGCACGGGCGGTCGGTGAGCAGGCTGGCCATCAGGATCGGCAGGACCGCGTTCTTCGCACCCGATACGGCCACGGATCCCTGCAGCGGGATACCGCCCTCGATCTCGATGCGTGCCATCAGTCGGCGTCTTCTTCGGGCGTGCGCAGCCTCAGCGTAAGAGCGTGGATCTCGCGGCCGAGCGCCGGGCCGATGGCGTCGTGCACCTTGCGGTGACGCGCGACCCGGTTGAGTCCGGTGAAGCCGTCGTCGACCACTTTCGCGGTAAAATGCACGTTGTCGTCGCTCGCGACGGCCACATCGGCGTCCGGAAACGAAGCGCGCAGCAATTGTTCAATCCGTTCGCTGTCCATAGATTTCGTCAATCCTGTCCGAGCCGGAACCCAGTCCTCGCGACGGATGCGGACCAATGCCGATGAGAGTCCGCCCGGCGGGCCTGGAGCCGGGAAAATCAAACCGACATGTTAAACGATATGCCGCACGCCGAACCCGCGAATCCAGTCTCTTCATGCCCTGCCCCGCAGGGGTTCGCTACCGTTCCCGCGCCGTCTCGCGCGCACTGAAGCCGGAAACGTTCGTCGTGTACATGCCTGCGGCTCCCGCCCCCGCCAACAGGTCGCGCCCATGACGGTGCTCACCGCGCTGGTCTACCTGATCGTCGGCTTCGTTCTGCTGGTCTGGTCGGCCGATCGGCTGGTCGCGGGCGCTTCCGCGCTGGCGCGCAATTTCGGGGTCTCGCCGCTGGTCGTCGGCGTGACCATCGTCGGCTTCGGCACCTCGGCGCCGGAGATGGTCGTCTCGGCGCTGGCTTCGCTGGAAGGCAATCCCTCGCTGGCCGTCGGCAACGCGCTGGGCTCGAACATTGCGAACATCGGCCTGATCCTGGGACTGACGGGCCTGGTCTACCCGATGTCGGTCGAGCGCTCGACGTGCACGCGGGAAGTCCCGCTGCTCGCCATCGTCACGGCCGTCACCGCGGCACTGATGCTCAACGGCTACCTGTCGCGGCTCGACGGCATCGTGCTTGCCGGCGGCCTCGCGGTGTTCATCGGCGTGATGGTCTACCGCGGCAAGAACAAGTCCATCGATCCCTCGACGCAGGCGCTGATGAACGAGATCTCTGCCGGCATGCCGGTGCGTCGCGCCGCGATCTGGACAATCGTCGGACTGCTCGTGCTGCCGGTCAGCGCGCAGATCCTGGTCAACGGCGCGGTCGGAATGGCTCGCCTGATGGACGTCTCCGAGGCCGTGATCGGGCTGACCATCGTGGCGTTGGGCACCAGCCTGCCGGAACTGGCCGCGGCCGTGGCCAGCGCGATCCGCAAGGAAGACGACCTGTGCATCGGCAATATCCTGGGCTCCAACCTGTTCAACCTGCTCGGCGTGCTCGGCATCGCCGCGCTCATCCATCCGATGGCCATCGAGCGCATCCTCATCGTGCGCGATCTACCGGTGATGGCGGCGACGTTCGTCATGCTGGCGGCGATGGCCATGTTCGCCGGACGGGTCGGTCGCGGCAGCGCGGCGCTCCTGCTGACGACCTACGTGGTCTACCAGGTCGCCGTCTTCTACGAGGCGCTGGGCTGAGCGCCAACGGCGCGCCCGAGGAATCACCGGGAGTAGACTTGCAGCCATGAACGATTGCAACGGACGCGATTCGGCCCTGATCCAGCGCGCCCGCGAAGTGCTCGAGACCGAAGCGGCCGCGATCCGGTCGCTGGCCGACCGGCTCGACGGCACCTTCGTCGAGGCATGCAGGATCGTTCTGGAATGCGACGGCCACTTGATCGTCACCGGCATGGGCAAGTCCGGCCACATCGGCCACAAGCTCGCCGCGACGCTGGCATCGACGGGCACACCGGCCTTCTTCGTCCATCCCGCCGAAGCCAGCCACGGCGATCTCGGCATGATCCGCTCCGGAGACCTGATCGTCGCGCTGTCGAATTCCGGCGAAACCGCCGAGGTCGTCGCGCTGCTGCCGGTCATCAAGCGCCTTGGCGTACGCCTGATCGCGATGACCGGCAACCCCGACTCCAGCCTCGCGCGGCATGCCGACGTGCACCTGGACACCAGCGTCGACCGCGAAGCCTGCCCGCTCGGCCTGGCGCCGACCGCGTCGACCTCGGCGCAGCTGGCGCTGGGCGATGCGCTGGCCATCGCGCTGCTGGAGGCGCGCGGATTCACGACCGAGGACTTCGCACGTTCCCATCCCGGCGGCACGCTGGGCAAGCGGCTGCTGCTGCACATCTCCGACGTCATGCACGCCGGCGAGGATCTTCCGACGGTGTCGCCCGACGAGACCATCTCGGAAGCCATCGTGACGATGACGCGGGGCCGGCTGGGCCTGTGCGCCGTCGTCGACGACGGCCGGCGGGTGGCCGGGATTCTCACCGACGGGGACCTGCGGCGCGGCCTCGACGGCGTCGGCGACATCCGCAAGACACCGGTTCGAGACCTGATGACGCCCGACCCGCAGACCATCGGCGCCGACGAACTCGCCGCACGCGCCGTCGAGATGATGCAGTCCCGGCGGATCCAGGGGCTGCTGGTCGTCGACCGCCAGGGACGCCTGGTCGGCGCGCTGAACTTCCAGGACCTGCTGCAGGCCGGCGTGGTATGAACGAACGCGACTGGTCGAGCGAACTCCTCGAACGCTGCGCGGCGATCCGGCTTGCGGTGTTCGACGTCGACGGCGTCATGACCGACGGGCGCCTGTATCGCGACGATTCCGGCCAGGAGATCAAGGCGTTCCACTCTCGCGACGGGCTGGGGCTCAAGGCGCTGCGGCGTCACGGATTCGAACTGGCGGCGTTGACGGCCCGGCAATCGAACCTCGTCGAGGTCCGAATGGCCGAACTCGGCATCGAGCACCTGGTCCAGGGGCGCGAGGACAAGGGTGCGGCATTCGACGAGATCCTCGAGCGGACCGGCTACGACGCCGCTCGGGCGGCGTACATGGGAGACGACCTCGTCGACTGGCCGGCGATGCGCCGGGCCGGGCTCAAGCTCTGCCCGGGAGATGCCGATGCATGGATCGTCGAGCGCGCCGACTATGCGACGCGCGCCCCCGGCGGCCGCGGCGCGGCCCGCGAGGCCGCCGAACTGCTGCTGGCCGCCCACGGCCTGCTGGACGCCTGGCGCGAATCGTTTCGATGAGCCGGCGGCGGCAGTGGCTCGCAGGGCTCGTCGCGCTGGCCGCGCTGGTTGCCGGAAACTGGTGGCTCGGCCGGAGCATCGAGCCGGAACCGCCGGCAGTCCAGCCGGTGGACGAGCGGATCGATTACGCCCTGGACGAGTTCAGCGCCGAGTTCTTCGACGCCGACGGCGCATCCACGCTGCGGGTCGCCGGACCGCGGCTGACGCACGATGCCGTCAGCCGCGAGATCGGCATCCTGGCTCCCACGTTCGAGATCGGCGCCAGCGACCAGCCGTGGCGCGGCCGGGCCGAAACCGGCCGCGTCATCCGCGATGCCGACCGGCTGATCCTCCGCGGCGATGTCGTGCTGCAGCGGTCCCACCGGCGCGGTCCCGTCACGGTCGAATCCCGGCTCCTGGCCTACGACCGGGACGCCGCGACCGTGACTTCGCCGGGCCCGGCGCGCATGCGGCAGAACGGAACCGAACTGGCCGGTGGTACTCTTACCGTTTGGGTCGACGAAGAACGAATGGAGTTCAGGCAGGATGCGCACGCGATCTATCGCAATCCCATTGCTGCTGGCGACGGCTAGCCTGGCCGGCGCGCAGCAACCCGTTGCGCCGGAGCCGATCGAATCTGCGGCGGACCAGGCCGTCGATCCGCCGCTGAACATCGATTCCGAGACCAACGAGTACGATCTTCGCGCCGGCGTCATGCGATTCCGCGACAACGTCACGATCACCCGCGGCCCGATGTACGTCGAGGCCGACGAAGGCATCGTCCGGCAGGAAGGCGACCAGATCACCGCCGTCGAACTGACCGGGGATCCCACGACCTGGCGCGACACGCTGGAAGACGGCAGCGTGGTTCGTGGCCAGGCACGCCGCATTCATTTCGATGTCGTCGACAACGTGGTGACGCTGACCGGCTCTGCCCGTCTGACGCACGAGCAGGGCGAATTCACCGGCGACGAGCTCGTCTACGACCTCGACACCGAGCGCCTGGCCGGCCGTGGCGCCGAGGGCAACCGGGTCCGCGTGGTCATCGAGTCCGACGCCATCGATCGGGGCACCGACGGGACCGACAGCGCCGCGTCCGGAGACGGCGAGACGACCGCTTCCGACGACGACTCGCCCGAACCGCCGGCCGACGAAGCCGACGGCGAAAGCGAGCCCGAAGCCGATCCGGACGATCCCGAAGACCCGCCGGCCGACTCCTGATGCTGCGCGCAGAGCATCTCGTCAAACGCTACCGCGGCCGCGCCGTCGTTCACGACGTCTCGCTGGAAGTCCACCGCGGCGAGGTCGTGGGCCTGCTCGGTCCGAACGGAGCCGGCAAGACCACCTGCTTCTACATGGTCGTCGGCCTGGTGCCCGCCGACGGCGGTCATATCACGCTGGACGACCGCGAGCTCACCAAGGCGAACATGCATCGCCGGGCGCGGCTCGGATTGGGCTACCTCCCGCAGGAAGCATCGATCTTCCGGCGTCTGTCCGTGCGGCACAACATCGAGGCCATCCTCGAGCTGCGCAGCGATCTCGATCGCGAACAGCGCCACCAGGAGCTCGAACGATTGATGGAAGAGTTCAACGTCGCCCATCTCGCCGGCCAGATGGGCGCCAGCCTGTCGGGCGGCGAACGGCGTCGCGTCGAGATCGCACGTGCGCTTGCCGCCGACCCGCGCTTCATCCTGCTCGACGAGCCGTTCGCGGGCGTCGATCCGATCTCGGTCGGCGAGATCCAGCACATCGTCGGCCATTTGCGCGACCGCGACATCGGCATCCTGATCACCGATCACAACGTGCGCGAAACGCTGGGCATCTGCGACCGCGCCTACATCATCTCCGAGGGTCGCGTGCTTACCCAGGGCCCGCCCGATGCGGTACTGGCCGACGAGGAAGTTCGCAACGTCTACCTCGGCAAGGAATTCCGGCTCTAGCTTCAGGTCCGTTCAAGGCCGAATCGCAAGTGCGGTCGGAACCGCAGATGAACGCGGATGAACGCTGATAAAAGACGGATGTGGTCGCTGCAACGAGGAATTCGCGTTCAGAACTCGTGCCGTGTCTACGAATGCCCGGCATCGAGGGTCACTGCCCCCCATCCCGGCCCTCGCGCGTTAGGGTGTGGGAGACGGTGAGCACCTTCCTTGTCGCCGGGATTTGCCTTGCGTCCTTGTACCGCGCATTTTTCCAGGATCACTCTTGTTCTTCATCTGCGTTAATCTGCGTTCATCTGCGGTTCCATTCGGCTTTCTGACCTCTCTGGCCCCGTCATCCGATGACGTCTCCTGAATCCGACCAAACCACGTCCGCGCTTGAATTCACCGGCGAGCGCTTCACGCCCGAATGCGTGCGCGAGATCTTCTACGAGCACTGGCACCGCTACGCGTGGGCGCGCGGCCTGGTCGCCGGGCTGGACGTCCTCGACTGCGCCTGCGGCGAAGGTTACGGCAGCCGCCTGCTGGCCGATGCGGCCCGATCGGTCACCGGCGTCGACGTCGACGAGACCAGCATCGCGCATGCGCAAAGCCGTTACGCCGCCGACGGACTGGAATTCATCCGCGCCGATGCGCTGGACCTGCCGTTCGACGACGATCGTTTCGATGCCGTGGTTTCCTTCGAAACGCTCGAACATCTCGCCGGCCACGACGACCTGCTCGCCGGGTTCCGGCGCGTGCTCCGGCCCGGCGGGTTCCTGCTGCTCTCGTCGCCCGACCGCAAGACCTACTCCGACGACACCGGCTTCGTCAACGAATACCACGTGCGCGAGCTCTACCGCGACGAACTCGAGGCGCTGCTGGCCCGGCATTTCCCGGCCTGGCGACTCTACGGGCAGAAGCTGATGTTCCATTCCGCCGTCTGGGCG
The DNA here is from genome assembly GCA_051428125.1 of Candidatus Wenzhouxiangella sp. M2_3B_020. Classification (GTDB taxonomy): domain Bacteria; phylum Pseudomonadota; class Gammaproteobacteria; order Xanthomonadales; family Wenzhouxiangellaceae. The sequence goes on along the minus strand of JBPRGD010000144.1, from coordinate 7,237 downwards.
CTGGACGACGCCGGCCGGTCCTCCGAGCATCTGACCGCCGAGGCCGACGGTGCCGTGCACAAGGCCGACACGCCCGGGCCGGCGCCGCTGTACTTTCTGGCCGCGGCCGCCGCCGAGCCGTCCGCGCTTCCCGGGCCGCCGTCGCTGTCGCTGTTCGACGACCGGGACGAGAGCGTCTACGGCCACTACAACGACGAGGTCCGCAACCATATCCGCGCCGGACACCTGCTGGCCGAGCGCGACGCCGAGATCGAGCGGTTGAAGGCAGAGAGGATTCCGCTATGGCAACGCGTCCGGAACCTCCTGACCGGGCGGCGATGACCCCAGCCCGGGCGCTGAACCGGGTTACGGTGCTGATCGTCAACTACAACGCCGGCGACTGGCTGGCGCGCGCCGTCGAGTCCGTCCGGCCGGCCGGATCCGTCGATCCCGAGCTCATCGTCGTCGACAACGGCTCGACCGACGCCAGCCTGGATGCACTGGACGCCGATATGCTCGAGATCGATCGTGCGGGCACCAACCTCGGCTTCGCCGGAGGCATCAACCGCGCCGCAGCCGGGGCCGAACGGGAATTCCTGCTGCTGCTCAACCCCGACTGCCGTATCGAGCCCGGCGATCTCGAACGGCTCGTCGCCGAACTCGACGCCCACCCCGACTGCGCGCTGGTCTCCGGCCGGATCCTGGGGCTGGACGGCCGCGAACAGCGTGCCAGCCGCAGGCTTCTGCCGACGCCGTCGCGCATCGTCGGCGAGCTTCTTCCATTTCGGGCCAACGGCATCGATCTTTCTCGAACCGACCCGCCCGCGAGCTCAACCGAGGTCGAAGCGGTGTCGGGCGCGTGCATGCTCGTGCGACGCGAGGCGTTCGAACAGGTCGACGGCCTCGACGCCGGCTTTCCGCTGCACTTCGAGGATCTCGACTTCTTCGCCCGTCTCGCGGAAGCCGGCTGGACGGTGCGCTGGACGCCGGACGTCGCCGTCGTCCACGCCGGCGGGCAATCCAGCCGCCGACGCCCGGTCGGAACGCTGCGGGACAAGCACGTCGGCCTCTGGCGCTACCTCCGGCGCCACTGCTCCGACCAATGGCCCCGCTGGCAGCGTCCGCTGTGGTTCGCCGCCCTGGGCCTTCATTTCGCGGTGCGCGCCCCGCTGGCCTGGGTGCTTCGCCGATGACGCCGACCGCGCGTCCGGAAGACGCTCCGGTGCTGCTGCTGGGCGCAACGGGCCAGGTCGGCGGCTTCCTGGTTCCCAAGCTGCTCGAAGCCGGGGCGAGCGTCATCGCCGTGTCTCGCCGGGTCCCGGATTTCGGCGGCGCCGGTCTGACGTGGCTGCAGCAGGACCTCGCGCGCGAACCGGCCCGCGTCCAGGCCCAGGTGCTGCTCAGCGCCGGGCCGCTGGCGCTGGCGCTGCACCAGGCCCGGCGCATCGGTGGGCTACGCCGGATCGTGGCGCTGAGTTCGGCCAGCGTGCTGTTCAAGCGCCGCTCGCCCGACGCCGACGAGCGCCGGACCATCGAGGCGCTGATCGAGGCCGAAAACAAACTGACCGAACTGTGCGAAAAGCGCGGCATCGTCCTGACGCTGCTGCGGCCCACGCTGATCTACGGCGATCCCGATCGCTCGGCGCTGGCGCGGCTGTCGGAGTGGCTGGAATCACGGCGCCGGATCCCGGTCGCCGGCACCGGCCTGCGGCAGCCGGTCCACGCCGGCGACATCGCGTCGCTGATGGTCGACCTGGTCGCGCTGGGCCAAGCGGGCGCCGGCACCTGGGAGATCGGAGGAGGCGAGACACTCTCGTACCCGCGGTTCGTGCGTCGCATCGCCTCTGCGCAAGGCGTCGATGCCCGCATCGTCCGCGTCCCGGCCTGGATCATCGGCCCCGCGCTGCGGATCGCGCACGCGTTGGGCCGCCTGCGGTCCGTGACCCCCGCGATGGTCGCCCGGCAGCGCATGGACCTCGTCGTCGACGACACCGACGCGCGCGAGGAACTCGGCTGGAACCCGCGGCCGTTCCGGCCATGACGAAGATCCACGTCGTGAGCGCTGGAACCCGGTACATTGAGCCCATTGCCCTCGAGGATGAACCCGGACCATGAACGAGAACGCCGAAACGACCGATCTGCCGCTGGACCCGCCGCTGACGTCCGAGGAAGCCCGCGTGCTCGGCTGCCTGATCGAGAAGCAAGGCACGACGCCCGAGTCGTATCCCCTGACGCAGAACGCCACGGTCACGGCGTGCAACCAGAAGACCAGCCGCAATCCCGTCATGCACCTCGACCAGGGCACGGTCGGACGCGCCCTGCGGTCGCTGGAGCAGCGCAAGCTGGTGCGCTCCGAGTACGGCGCCCGCGCCTCGCGCTACGAGCACCGCGTCGACGGCGAACTCAAGCTCACCGCCGCGCAGCGCGTGCTCATCGGCCTGCTCCTGCTGCGCGGCCCGCAGACGCTGGCCGAGCTGTTCAGCCGCTCCGAGCGCATGCACCGCTTCGACGACCTCGACGACGTGCAGTACACGCTCGAACGCCTGGCCAAGCACGAACCGCCGATGGTCGTGCGGCTGCCGCGCGGGCCGGGGCAGCGCGAGGACCGCTACATGCACCGCCTGGCGGGGCCGGTCGATACCACCCCGCCCGAACCGCGACCCGCCGCGAGCGCGACGCCGGTTGATGAAAGCGGACTGGAACAGCGCGTCGCCGAGCTCGAGGAGCGCGTCGCGGAGCTGGAGCAGAAGCTCGACGACGAATGAAGGTGCAACCGCAGGCGCGACGCCTTCGTCGCGATGAGATCGAAACCATCGCGATCCGGAGATCGCTCCTACGTGGGAAGGGACAGATCCCGCCGTAGGAGCGGCGTCCACGTCGCGATCAATCCAAACCATCGCGATCCGGAGATCGCCCCTACGTGGGAAGGGACAGATCCCGCCGTAGGAGCGACGTCCACGTCGCGATCAACCCAAACCGTCGCGATCCGGAGATCGCCCCTACGAGGGAAGGGATAGATCCCGCCGTAGGAGCGACGTCCACGCCGCGATCAACCCAAACCATCGCGATCCGGAGATCGCTCCTACGAGGGCAGGGACAGATCCCGCCGTAGGAGCGACGTCCACGCCGCGATCAGACCCAAACCATCGCGATCCGGAGATCGCTCCTACGAGGGAAGGGACAGATCCCGCCGTAGGAGCGACGTCCACGTCGCGATCAACCCAAACCGTCGCGATCCGGAGATCGCTCCTACAGTGCGGAACGCCGGCAGACTCAGCCGTCGATGCGCTTGTACCGAATGCGGTGCGGGCCGGCCTGGTCGCCCTTGCGACGCTTGAGATCCTTCTCGTACTCGGTGAAGTTGCCCTCGAACCACTCGACGTGCGAATCGCCCTCGAAGGCCAGCACGTGCGTGGCGATACGGTCCAGGAACCAGCGATCGTGCGAGGTGACCAGCACGCAGCCGGGAAAGGCCAGCAACGCCTCTTCCAGCGCGCGCAAAGTCTCGACGTCGAGGTCGTTGGTCGGCTCGTCGAGCATCAGTACGTTGCCGCCGGATCGCAGGACCTTGGCCAGGTGCACCCGGTTGCGCTCGCCGCCTGATAGCTGGCCGACGCGCTTCTGCTGGTCGGAGCCCTTGAAGTTGAACCGGCTGGCGTACTGGCGCGCCGGGATCTTGTAATTGCCGACCTCGATGACCTCCGCGCCGTCGGCGACTTCCTCCCAGAGCTGGCGGCTGTCGTCCAGGCTGTCGCGCTTCTGGTCGACGTAGCCGAGCTGCACCGTCGAACCGAGCTGGATGTCCCCGGAGTCCGGGGTTTCGGTGCCGGCGATCATCTTGAACAGCGTGGTCTTTCCCGCGCCGTTGCCGCCGATGATGCCGACGATGGCGCCCTGCGGGACCTTGAAGCTGAGATCCTCGATCAGCAGCTTGTCGCCGAACGCCTTGGTGACGTTGCTGGCCTCGATGACCTGGTCGCCCAGGCGAGGGCCCGGCGGGATGTAGATCTGCTGGGTCTCGTTGCGGGACTGGAATTCCTTCGAATTCAGTTCCTCGAACTGCTTCAGCCGCGCCTTGCTCTTCGACTGCCGGCCCTTGGCGTTGGAGCGCACCCACTCGAGTTCTTCCTTGATCGTGCGCTTGCGGGCCTGTTCCTGTTTTTCCTCCATCGCCAGCCGGGCTTCCTTCTGCTCCAGCCACGACGAGTAGTTGCCCTGGAACGGGATGCCGTGGCCCCGGTCCATCTCGAGGATCCAGCCGGCGACGTTGTCGAGGAAGTAGCGATCGTGGGTCACGGCCATGACCGTGCCCGGGAAGTCGTGCAGGAAGCGCTCCAGCCACGCGACCGACTCGGCGTCGAGATGGTTGGTCGGCTCGTCGAGCAGCAGCATGTCGGGCTTGGACAGCAGCAGCCGGCACAGCGCCACGCGTCGGCGCTCGCCGCCGGACAGCACGTCGATGCCGGTGTCCCACTCCGGCAGCCGCAGCGCGTCGGCGGCGACTTCCAGCGTGCGGTCCAGCTCCCAGCCGCCGGCCGAATCGATCTTGTCCTGCAGCTCTGCCTGTTCGGCGAGCAGTTCGTTCATCTCGTCGTCGCTCATCGGCTCGGCGAACTTCTCCGAAATCTCGTCGAAGCGCTTCAGCATGTCCCGCAGTTCGCCCACGCCCTCCATGACCGCTTCGCGAACGGTCTCGTCCTCGGGCAGCTCCGGCTCCTGCGACAGGTAGCCGATCCGGATGCCGGGCTGCGGACGGGCCTCGCCGTCGTACTCGTTGTCGACGCCGGCCATGATGCGCAGCACCGTCGACTTGCCCGCGCCGTTGAGGCCCAGCACGCCGATCTTGGCGCCGGGGAAGAACGACAGCGAAATGTCCTTGATCAGCGTGCGGTTCGGCGGCACGACCTTGCTGACCCGGTTCATGGTGTAGACGTACTGAGCCATTGTCCGTTTTCTCGAATGCGGGGAATGTCCCCGGAGATGGGGACCGAAGGCGGCATTATCCAGATTTTCGGCGGCCGGTGGGAGGCGAGGCAGAGCCCTCGCCTCCCCTGCCGTAGGAGCGACGTCCACGTCGCGATGAGTCCGAGGCGACAAATCCCGCCGTAGAAGCGACGTCCACGTCGCGATGGGACCGAAACCATCGCGATCACGAGATCGCTCCTACAAGGGAAGGGACCAATCTCGCCGTAGGAGCGACGTCATCGTCGCGATGAGGCCGAAACCATCGCGATCAGGAGATCGCTCCTACGAGGAAAGGGATCGATCCCGCCGTAGGAGCGACGTCCACGTCGCGATGGGTCCGAAACCATCGCGAACCATCCCGAACCAGCGCGGTCCGGGAGATCGCGCGAACGGTGGCGCTAACCCCGGATGATCTTGCGCCGGATCTCGCCGGAGATCGTGTCGATGGCGAGCACGACGAGGATGGTCAATATCAGCACCGCGGCGGCCTTGTCGAAGTGCCGGTAGCGCAGCGTGTTGAGCAGTACGCCACCGACGCCGCCGGCGCCGACGACGCCGAGCACTGCCGAGGCGCGGATGTTGAGTTCGAAGCGGAACAGCCAGTGCGCGATGATCTCCGGCAACACCGCCGGGAGCACGGCCCAGCGCAGCGCCAGTACACGCGACCCGCCGGCGGCCTCGACGGCTTCGACGGTGCCGAAATCCAGCGAATCCACGACCTCGGCGCCCAGCTTGGTGAGCATGCCGACCGACGAGATGCCGATCGCCAGCGCACCGGCGAACGCCCCCAGTCCGACGATGGGAACGAAGTAGATCGCCAGCAGGATCTCCGGGAACGCCCGCGCCGTCGCCGAAATCAGCTTGACGACCCGCGCGATGCGCGGGAACAGCGTCCTGGCGCCGAACAGCGCCAGCGGCAGCGAGAGGATCGCGGCGATGATGGTGCCGATCCAGGCGATCTGGATGGACTCGACGATCGCAGGCAGCACCCTGTCCCAGCCGTAGGCCATGTCGGCGGGCCAGAAGAAGGAGAGCACGCGCGCGACGCCGGCCGGCACCTCGATCATGCGCTCGGGCGTGAAGCCGATGGCCCACATCGACCCGAAGAACAGCACCGCGATGATGAATGTCACCGTCGTACCGAACCCGATGGGCGGACCGGGACGACGCAGCAGCGATTCGTGGCTCGGCGCGTTCATCAGGCCAGCCGGTTGCGGATGGATTCGGAGATCTGCTCGATGATCAGCACCGCCACCAGAACGGCGAGGATGATCATCGTCACGCGCTCGTACTCGAAGTTCGCGCGCTGCGTCTCCAGGATCATGCCGATGCCGCCGGCGCCGACCAGGCCGAGCACCACCGAGGCGCGGATGTTGAGCTCGAAGGCATACAGCGCGTAGCTGACGTAGTGCTGAAGCGCCTGCGGAATCGCGCCCAGCTGGATCATCTGCAACCAGTTTCCGCCGGCCGCGCGCACCGCCTCCGGCAGGCCCATGTCGATGGACTCCAGCGATTCCGACCAGAGCTTGGAGATCACCGCGACCGTGAATACAGTCAGCGCCAAGGCGCCGGCGACCGGTCCGAAGCCCACCGCGGTCGCGAACAGCATCGCCCAGAACAGGTCCGGCAGCGTGCGCAGGATGTTCATGAAGTTGCGGTCGGCGAACCAGGTCGGCCAGTTCGGCGTGAGGTTGCGCGCGGCCAGAACGGCGACCGGAATCGCCAGGATGCCGCCGGCGACGGTCCCGATGATGGCGATGAACACCGTTTCCAGCATCGGATCGGCCAGCCTGGGCAGGAACGAGAAGTCCGGTGGCCACGACTCTTCGATCAGGCGCGTGCCGCCGGCGATGTTGCAGAGAATCTCGGTCAGCGAGAAGCCGATGCCGTAGGCCGACCAGACCGTGATGGCGACGATCAGCGCGACGATGCCGCCGGTCTTCAGCCAGTTGGTGCGGGGTTTGGCGGGGATGCTCATGCGGCACCCTCGCCGACCGTCGCTCGATCCGTCATTCGATGCGTGGATTCCATCGCGATCCGGAGATCGCTCCTACGGCGCAATCCCGTCCCCGGCGATCGCAGGAGCGACGTCTTCGTCGCGATTCCAGCCGGGCTCATCGCGATCCGGAGATCGCTCCTACGGCGCAACCCCGTCCCCGGCGATCGTAGGAGCGACGTCTTCGTCGCGATTCCAGCCGGCCTCATCGCGATCCGGAGATCGCTCCTACGGCGCAATCCCGTCCCCGGCGATCGCAGGAGCGACGTCCTCGTCGCGATTGCGGCCGGCCTCATC
>JBPRGD010000143.1:0-1773 GCA_051428125.1 Candidatus Wenzhouxiangella sp. M2_3B_020 | reverse complement strand
CTGGGACTGGGGATGGGGACACATGTTTTTCGGCTCCCTCATGATGATCCTTTTCTGGGGCGGGTTGATTCTGGTGATCCTGCTCGCGGTCCGGTGGCTGGGTGGCGGGACGTCCCACGGCGCCGGATCGCCTTCAGTCAGGCGGCCGCTCGATATCCTTCAAGAGCGTTTCGCCCGCGGCGAGATCGATGAGGAGGAGTTCGAGAAGCGCAGGCGCCTGTTGTCTGATTGAGAGTGCCGCTTCGCCGTGAAACAGAGGCCGACCAAGCGCTGTTTCAGCTCCCCACAGCCGCTGCACTTCAAAGTCAACACAGCCGATAAACCGGACGAGGCGATGAATAAGCCCCAAGATCATGATCACAGCCACCATCACCGCGGTGTTCCCGACCTTGTCGCAAGCGGAACCGCAAAAGATCCGGTTTGCGGAATGACGGTTAAGTTGAATGCAGGCAAGCCGACCCGGCAGTATGAGGGCGAGACCTACCATTTCTGCTCGCGGAGGTGCCACGACAAGTTCGCGGCCGATCCGGCGAGATACCTGGAGCCGGCGAGCGCGCCGGTCGAAAGCGTCCCGCCGGGCACGAAGTACACCTGCCCGATGCATCCTGAGATCGTGCGCGACGGGCCGGGCGACTGCCCGATCTGCGGGATGGCGCTGGAGCCGATGGGGATCCCCGCCGCCGACGAGGGACCGAACCCCGAGCTCGTCGATTTCACGCGGCGGTTCTGGGTCGGCGCAGTGCTGACCGTGCCTCTCCTGGTGCTGACGATGGGTCCCTTCGTTGGGCTCGGCGTCGTCCGCGACGTCCTCGGCGAGCGCACGACGCTCTGGATCGAGCTCATCCTGGGCACACCGGTCATCCTGTGGGCCGGCTGGCCGTTCTTCGTGCGCGGCGTCAAGTCCGTGATCAACCGCAGCCTCAACATGTTCACGCTGATCGGCATGGGCGTCGGCGCGGCCTATATCTTCAGCGTGGTCGCCGTGCTCGCGCCAGGCATCTTTCCCGCCGGCTTTCGCGACGCCGAAGGCCATGTCGGCGTCTATTTCGAGGCCGGCGCGGTGATCGTTGTCCTGGTCCTGCTCGGCCAGGTGATGGAGCTGCGCGCGCGCGAGCGCACCGGCTCGGCGATCCGGGCACTGCTGGACCTCGCCGCGAAGACCGCCCGCGTGATCCGGGAGGACGGGCGGGAGGAAGAGATCCCGCTCGAGGAGGTCGAGGTCGGCGACCGGCTGCGCGTGCGCCCGGGCGACAAGGTCCCAGTCGACGGCGTCGTCATAGAGGGTCGCTCCTCGGTTGACGAATCGATGATCTCCGGCGAGCCGGTGCCGGTCGAGAAGGTCGAGGGCGAGAAGGTGACCGGTGCCACGATCAACGGCACCGGTAGCCTGGTCATCGAGGCCGAACGCGTCGGCGCCGACACCATGCTCAGCCAGATCGTCGAGATGGTGGCGAATGCGCAACGCTCGCGCGCGCCGATCCAGAAGCTCGCCGACTCAGTGGCCGGCATGTTCGTGCCGGCCGTGATCGCGATCGCGATCGTCGCCTTCGTCGTCTGGGCGACCTGGGGGCCGGCGCCGGCGCTCGCCTACGCGCTGGTATCGGCGGTGGCAGTCCTGATCATCGCCTGCCCCTGCGCGCTGGGCCTGGCCACGCCGATGTCGATCATGACGGCGACCGGCCGGGGCGCGCAGGCCGGCGTGCTGATCAAGAACGCCGAGGCGCTGGAGCGCTTCGCCAAGGTCGATACGCTGATCGTCGACAAGACCGGCAC
>JBPRGD010000142.1:0-7981 GCA_051428125.1 Candidatus Wenzhouxiangella sp. M2_3B_020 | reverse complement strand
CGCCGTTGCAGCGATCCGGATTGCGGGCGCACGGCGTTTCCGCGCACCGATCCGGCCATCATCGTGCTCGTCCGCCACCCGACCGAAGCGAAGTGCCTGCTCGGCCGCGCGTCGGGCTGGCCGGCCGGCGTCTACTCGACGCTGGCCGGCTTCGTCGAGCCCGGCGAGAGCCTGGAGCAGACGGTTCGGCGCGAGGTGTACGAGGAAAGCGGCGTCGAGGTCGGGGAAGTCGTCTACCTCGCCTCCCAGCCCTGGCCCTTCCCGTCGTCGCTGATGGTCGGATTCCACGCGCGGGCCAGGACGACGGAAATTCAGCGGCACGACCAGGAGCTCGAAGACGCGCGCTGGTTCACGGCCGACGAGTTGCGGTCGGCCGGAGAGTGGGACGGCGACGAGCCGCTGTGCCTGCCGCGACGCGATTCGATCGCACGGGCGCTGATCCAGGCGTGGCTCGATCGGGTTGCAAGCTGATCCGTCGCCGCGGCGCGAGCGTGCGTTATGCTGCCGTGACGCGGACTTACGACAGGGCGATGGAGCGAATTCGCGCGCGCGTCCAATCCGATCTGGCGACCGGTCGGCACCCCGCCGACCCGCGCCGCCTGCACGTGCTGTCGGCCGTCGCGGCCGCGACCGCGGCGGCGTCGGGCCCCGCCCTCGGTCAGCTGGCCGGACAGTCCACGGTGAACGTCTGGCTGCCCTGGACGTTGGCGCTGCTCGCATTGCTGGCCGCCGCGGGCCTGGGCTGGGCGCTGCGGCGCGGCGTGACCGCGGAAGCCGAAGCGAGACAGCGCGCGGAAGCTGGCCTGCAGCAGACGCGCAGCGAGATCCGCCAGTTGTTCAACACCGCCCAGGTGGGCATCCTGCAGACCCGCTCCATGCACGCGATTCTGCGCGGAAACGATGCGATGGCGGCCATTCTCGAGTACCCCTCCGCCGACGAGTTGGGGCAAATCCGTTTTCCCGATCTGTTTTCCGAGTTCAAGGACTACCAGCGCCTGGTGGCACAGGCCCACGAACCACTGCGCGCGGGCGAGACGGTAAACGCCGAGTATCCGCTGTCGCGCCGTGACGGTTCCAGGGTGTGGTGCGCGCTGGCCGGCAAGGCCACCGATACCGACCGCCCCGCCGATCCCGAGAAGGGCGTGCTCTGGGTCATCAGCGATATCTCCCGGCGCCACCGGGCAGAGCGCGAAGTGCAGGACCAGCTCCGCTTCCGCGAAGCGCTGATCGACACCATTCCCAATCCCATCTTCATCAAGGACAGCGAAGCCCAGTATCTCGACTGCAACCGTGCCTACGAGCAGGCATTCGGCCTGCATCGCGATCAGCTGGTCGGCAGGCTGGCGACCGAGACCGACCATTTGCACGGATCCGGCCAGGAGGCCTTCCAGCAGGAAGACCGGGAGTTGCTGCTCGAGGGCGGCATCCGGCATCGCGAACTGGAAATCCGGTTCGCCGACGGGAGCCTGCGCTCGGTGCTGTACTGGAAAGTGGCCTTCAACTATTCGGGCGGCCGCCGCGGCGGGATCATCGGCGTGATGGTCGATATCACCGAGCTCGAGGAAGCCCGCCAGGCGGCCGAGGAAGCGACGCGGGCGAAGTCGGCGTTCCTGGCCAACATGAGCCACGAGATCCGCACGCCCATGAACGCGATTCTCGGCATGGCGCACCTGGCCCTGAACACCGATCTCGATCCGGTGCAGGCCGACTATGTCGCCAAGATCGACTCGGCGGCGCGCGCGCTGCTGGGGCTGATCAACGACATCCTCGACTATTCGAAGATAGAGGCCGGTCGGCTGGATATCGAGCACACCGGTTTCGAGATCGACGAAGTGCTGCAAAAGGCCGCCGACCTGGTCGAGGTCAAGCTGCTCGACAAGAGCGTGGAACTCGTGCTCTACCCGTCGTCCGGCCTGCCGGCGCGACTGGTGGGCGACCCGCTGCGGCTGGGCCAGGTCCTGACGAACCTGTTGAGCAACGCGGTCAAGTTCACCGAGGAAGGCGAAATCGTCGTGGCGGTGGAAGAGATCCGGCGCGATGCCGACGCCGTCGAACTCCGGTTCGAGGTCCGCGATACCGGGATCGGGATGACCGCGGACGAGTCGGCCCGCCTGTTCGAATCGTTCTCGCAGGCCGACTCGTCGACGACACGCAAATACGGCGGCACCGGACTGGGCCTGGCGATCTGCAAGCGGCTGGTACAGCTGATGGACGGCGAGATCGAGGTCGAGAGCGAGCCCGGAGAAGGCAGCACGTTTCGCTTCACGGTTCGCTGCGGCCTGGAAGACGAACGCGGCGAGGGCTCTCGCTGGAAGCTGGACGGGCTGGCCGGAAAGCGCGTTCTGCTCGTCGACGACAACGCCGCCGTCCGGGCCATGATCGCCGAGACGCTCGAACGCTGGGACATCGCCGCGACGGTCGTCGCGACGGCCGGCGAGGCCGAGCGCGCGATGAGCCGGAGTGGCGAGGCGTTCGACGTGGTCCTGATGGACTGGACGCTGAGAAGCGCCGATGGTCTGGAGGTCGTGCGACGCTGGCGGCGCAGCCCGGACGTTCCCGATGCGCCCGTCGTGCTGATGATCGGCGCCTACGACCGCGAACAGGCCGAGAAGGCCTCGCGCGGTCTGGATCTTGCGGGCTACCTGTACAAGCCTGCGGGTCGGCCGGCGTTGCTCCAAGCGCTGCGCCGGGCGCTCGGGCTGGAACCGGTCGGCGACGAGGGTGCCGACGACGCCGCGCGGGCGCGGCGACGGATGGCTGGTGCGCGGGTATTGCTGGCCGAGGACAACGCGGTCAACCAGCAGGTCGGGTGCGAGCTGCTCAGGCAGGCGGGTATCGACGTCTCGGTGGCCAACAACGGCGAGGAGGCCGTCGCCGCGGTTTCGCGCCACCGCTTCGATGCGATCCTGATGGACGTTCAGATGCCGGTGATGGACGGTCTGGAGGCGACGCGCCGGATCCTCGATTCGTTCGACGACGCGCCGCCCGTCATCGCGATGACCGCCGGCGCGATGGCCGAGGATCGTGAACAATGCGAGGCCGCCGGCATGCAGGATTTCATCGCCAAGCCGATCGAGCCCGACGCGCTGTACGCGACGCTGGCGGCCTGGGTCGAGCCGCCCGAAACGGAGGGGGACGATGAGGCCGCGAAGCCGGAGTCCGAACCCGGGTCGGAAAGCCTGGCCGACGTGCTGCAGGGGTTCGACACCGAAAACGCGATCCGGCGCCTGGGCAGCGAATCGCTGTATCGCGGCGTGCTGGGCAAGATCCACGAGACCGAGCGCGATGCCATGCAGCGGCTGCGCATTGCCCTGGACAACGGGAACCCGGACGAAGCGATCCGGATCGCCCATACCCTGAAGGGGCTGGGCGCGACGATCGGTGCCGAAGCGCTCAACGAGCATGCCGCCGATCTGGAAAGCGCGCTGCGCGCCGGCGAGGCACCGGCGAAGCCGCTGGGCGCCACCGAAACCGCGTTCGACGACGTCATGAGCCGCCTGGCACGGCTGCCGGCATCGGAGGATCAGGACGCTTGATTCGCCGCCGGCCGCCGTCGGCGCGCGCGGAAAAGCAAGAGGCCCTGCGGGAGGGCCTCATTTAGACATTTGGACTTGCGGAAGAAGCGCCGATGCGGCACGGTGCGGACCGGGCGTCCGGCCGTACCGCAGCGGAGCCGATCGTCATTCGATGCGGAAGCTGCCCTTCATCAGCGCGTAGTGGCCCGGGAATGTGCAGAAGAACTGGTAGTCGCCGCTCGGGTCGAGATCGTCGATGCCGAACGTGATCGTCGTCGATTCACCGCCGCCGATGATCTCGGTCGCGGCGAGCACGCGCTCGTCGTCGGGCTTGACGTAGTCGTTTTCCATGCCGGCGGCGATGCCGTCGTTGACGACGGCCTGCGCGTCGGCGGTCGCGGAAAGCACCCAGTTGTGTCCCATGGCCTGGGCCGGCAGTTCGCCGACGTGGTTCAGCGTCAGCGTGATCTCCGAGCATTCGCTCGATACGACGATCTCGTCCTTGCCGAAGGTCATCTTGTCGGTGCTGTCGATGCTGACTTCGCAATCCTGCGCGAGCCCGGCCTGGGCAAGAACGAGTCCGGCGAAAATCAGCGTGATGGATCGAATGGTCTTCATGTAATGGTCTCTTTTGTGTGTCGCGGTAAGCAAGTCCCGGAAACCCGGGGTGACCGGGGATGACAGATGCTCATTGTCCATGTAACGGCTGAACGGTCACTGAATCGCGACGAGTAAGAAAAGCCAATCAAATTATACGGTTGTAGAAGAAGCCGGGCCTGATTTCCGACCGGGTCCTCAGTCGATCAGCGCCTTGATGTGCGCGACGGCCGAGCGGCCCAGCGCCGAGAGCGCGTAGCCGCCTTCAAGGCAGGAGACGATGCGGCCGTCGGCGTGGCGCCACGCCAGCCTGGCCAGCTCCCGGGTGACCCAGGCGTAGTCGCCGTCGGTCAGCGCGAATCCCGACATCTCGTCCTCGACGTGGCCGTCGAAGCCGGCCGAGACCAGCACCATCTGCGGTTCGAATTCGTCCAGCGCCGGGAACCAGTGCTCGGCGATCGCCTTGCGGAAGGTCTCGCCGTTGGTGCCGGCCGGCAGCGGGACGTCGACGAGGTTGGCGGTTTCGGCTTCGTGGCCGGTGTGGGGATAGAACGGGTGCTGGAACGTGGAGCAGAACAGCACCCGGTCGTCGTTGGCGAAGATGGCTTCGGTGCCGTTGCCGTGGTGGACGTCGAAATCGACGATCGCGACCCGGTCGAGCCCGTGGGCGACCAGCGCGTGCGCCGCGCCGACCGCGACGTTGTTGAAGATGCAGAAGCCCATCGCGCGGGCCCGCTCGGCGTGGTGGCCGGGCGGTCGGACGTTGCAGAACGCGCCCCAGGACTTCCCGGTCGCGACGAGGTCAACACCGAGCACGGCCGCGCCCGCGGCCCGTCGCGCCGCGGCCAGCGTATGCGCCGTCATCACCGTGTCGCCTTCGTCGATGCAGACCATGTCGTCGCCGGCCGGCGCGCTGGCCTCGACGAATTCCAGGTAGTCCGGCGAGTGCGCACGCAGCAGTTGTTCGCGAGTGACCGACGGGGCCTCGTGGTGCTGCACCAGCATGTCCAGCCCGGAGGACAGCAGACGGTCGTCGATGGCCGCAAGGCGCTCGGCGCGCTCGGGGTGGTGCGCGGCCACGCGGTGACGACTGCAGTCGGGATGGCTGATCAACGCGAAGGGCATGATCCGTGTCCGGGAACGGTCGATCGGCTCCGCCGCGTTCCGGCGACGGCCGTCATCGCGGGGAAGCAATCGACAGTTTACACTTGAGCGCTCCCTCCGAAGCCGGACGACCCCGATGGCGCCGCATTTCCTGCACCGCTTTCTTGCCCCCCGGCGCATCGCGGTGTTCGGCGCCAGCGACCGGCCCGGTTCGCTCGGCCAGGTCGTGTTCGCGAACCTGCTGGCCGAAGACTTCGACGGCGAACTGATCGCGGTCAATCCGGCGCGCAAGTCGGTGCAGGGCAACCGCGCGTACGAGGATCTCGACGCCGTCGGCCGGACCGTGGACATGGCGGTGATCGCGACGCCGGCCCGCGCGGTCCCCGACGTGCTGCGCCAGTGCGGGCGCCACGGCGTCCACGGCGCGGTGGTGCTGTCGGCGGGCTTCGGTGAATCCGGTGATGACGGCCGGAGCCTGGAGCGCGAGGTGCTGGCGGTCGCGCGCGAGCACGACCTGCGCCTGATCGGCCCGAACTGCCTCGGCGTCATGCGGCCGGAGTCGAAACTCAACGCCACGTTCAGCCGCAACCACGCGCTGCCCGGCAACCTGGCGCTGGTCTCGCAGTCCGGCGCGATCTGCACCGCGGTGCTCGACTGGGCCGCGAGCCAGCGGATCGGATTCTCGACCGTGATTTCCATGGGCAACGCAGTCGACGTGAATTTCGGCGACGTGCTCGACTACCTCGCGCTCGACCGCCGCACGCGCAGCATCCTGCTCTACGTCGAGGGAATCCGCGATGCGCGGGACTTCATGAGCGGGCTGCGTTCGGCCGCGCGCATGAAGCCGGTCATCGTCGTCAAGCCAGGGCGCAACACGCAGAGTTCCCGGGCGGCCATGTCGCATACCGGCTCCATCGTCGGCGCCGACGACGTGTTCGACGCGGCGCTGGAACGCGCCGGCGCCGTGCGGGCCGGCAGCATCACGCAGCTCTTCTCCGCCGCGCGCGTGCTGTCCGAAGGCCGCGGCGTTCACGGAAACCGGCTGGCCATCGTCACCAATGCCGGTGGGCCGGGCGTGATGGCGACCGACTGCGCGGTCGAGGCCGGCGTGTCCATGGCTTCGCTGAGCGACGCGACGCTGGCGCGGCTCGACGAGGCGCTGCCGGCGCACTGGTCCCACGGCAATCCTGTCGACGTCCTCGGCGATGCCGGGCCGGAGCGTTTCGAGGCCGCGCTTTCGGCCTGCCTGGCCGACAACCAGGTCGACGGCGTCATCGCGATGCTGACGCCGCAGGCGATGACCGATGCCGGTGCGGTGGCCCAAATCACGGCCCGGCTCGCCGCCGACACCGCCAAGCCGGTCTCCGGCTGCTGGATGGGCGAGACCCACGTCCAGGAGGCGCGCGAGATTTCCACGCGCGAGCACCTGCCGCATTTCCGCACGCCCGAGGCGGCCGTCGAGGCGTTCGGCTACCTGGCCGCCCACCACCGCAACCAGCGCCTGCTCCTGCAGGTGCCAGGACCGCTGTCGGATCGCAGCCGGACCGACCTGGACACCGCGCAAGCGATCGTCGAGAGCGCCCTGGCCGAGCGCCGCAAGCTGTTGAGCACGATGGAGTCCAAGGCGGTGCTGCGCGCGTTCCGGATCCCGGTCACGCAGACCGCCCAAGCGCACGATGCGAGCGAAGCCGTGGTGCTGGCGGCGAACATGGGATACCCGGTGGTCATGAAGATCGACTCGCCCGACATCACCCACAAGTCCGACGTCGGCGGCGTCCGGCTGGACCTCGACAGTGCCGACGAGGTCCGCGAGGCATACCGGCGAATGGTCGACGACGCGCGGCGGGTGAAACCCGAGGCGCGGATCCGCGGCGTGACCGTCGAGCGCATGCACGAGTCCAATTTCGGCCGCGAACTCATGATCGGCGTCCTGCGCGACCCGGTGTTCGGTCCGGTGATCAGCTTCGGCTCCGGCGGAACGTCGGTGGAAGTGCTGCGCGACCGTGCCGTGGCGCTGCCGCCGCTCAACGAGGTGATCATCGAGGGCATGATCGCCCGCACCCGGGTCGCGCGCATGCTCAAGCGCTTCCGGAACATGCCGGCCGTGGACGAGGAGGCGCTGGAACAGGTGCTGCTGCGGGTCTCGGAAATGGTGTGCGAACTCCCCGAGATCCGGGAGATGGATATCAATCCCCTGATCGTCGACGACCGCGGGCTGGTCGCCGTGGACGCGCGCATCACCGTCGACCACGCCGAGGCCGGCTCGGACCGCTACGGGCACATGGCGATCCACCCGTACCCGGCCGACCTGGTCGGGCACTACCACACCGCCGACGGCACCCGGCTGGCGATCCGGCCGATCCGGCCCGAGGACGCCCAGATCGAGCAGGAGTTCGTTCGTAGGCTGTCACCCGAGTCGCGTTATTTCCGGTTCATGCAGGCCGTCTCCGAGCTCACCCCGCAGATGCTGGTGCGCTTCACGCAGATCGACTACGACCGCGAAATGGCGCTGATCGCGGTCCGCGAGCCGGCCGACGGACCCGAGCGCCAGGTTGCCGTCGCCCGCTACACGGTCGACCCCGATCGGACCGGCTGCGAGTTCGCGCTTACGGTGGCCGACGAATGGCAGGGCCAGGGCATCGGCTACCACCTCATGAGCGAACTCATGGAAGTGGGCCGCCGCCGCGGCCTGAAGCGCATCCACGGCGAGGTGCTGGCCAACAACCACAACATGATGGGGCTGATGCGCCGGCTGGATTTCGAGA
>JBPRGD010000141.1:0-4724 GCA_051428125.1 Candidatus Wenzhouxiangella sp. M2_3B_020 | reverse complement strand
ATACGCGCGAAACTCGCCGCCGCGAGCCTCCGCGGCCACCTTCGTCAGCGCCGCCGTCAGCGTCGTCTTGCCGTGGTCCACGTGACCGATCGTGCCGACGTTCACGTGCGGCTTCGTACGTTCGAATTTTGACTTGGACATGCCTTGTGAAACTCCGTTTTCGTTGAAAGCCGTGATCGATCGCTCGATCCGGCCAGGTCCCGCATGCCGGCGGACCGGCCGACTCTGATCTGGTGCCCACGACTGGACTTGAACCAGTGACCTCTCCCTTACCAAGGGAGTGCTCTACCGCCTGAGCTACGTGGGCAGCTCGCTTCGCCCGTCCGACGGGTTTCCCGGGCGGTCCGTGCCGCGTCCGTCCGTGAACTGGAGCGGGTGAGCGGACTCGAACCGCCATCATCAGCTTGGAAGGCTGAGGTTCTACCCTTGAACTACACCCGCTTGAACTGGTGGAGGGGGCAGGATTCGAACCTGCGAAGGCATAGCCAGCAGATTTACAGTCTGCCCTCGTTGACCGCTTGAGTACCCCTCCAGCGAAATCGTCGTCTAGAACCTCCGGACTCCCGAACCCGATCGAATTGAGGCGAAGCCCGCAATTGTCGGCCAAATTCGGCGCACAGTCAAGCCCCCGACGAGCCGATTCGGTTCGTCGGGCGGCAACGCGATTCGTTCAGCCGCTAGAGGCCACCGCGAAACTCTCGCCGCAGCCGCATTCGTCGGTCACGTTGGGGTTGTGGAACTCGAAGTGGTGGCTCAGGCCTTCCTGAATGAAGTCGACCTCGGTCCCCGCCAGGAAAGGCAGCGCACCGCCGTCGACGACGATCCGGATTCCGTGATCGGTGAAGACGCGGTCGTCGGGGCCGATCTCTTCGGCCAGCTCCACGACGTAGGCCCAGCCCGAGCAGCCCGTGCGGCGCACGCCGAGCCGCAGGCCCTCGCCGCCTTCGCGCTCCAGGAACGACCGCACGCGGCCGGCCGCGGCTTCGGTCAGGGAAATCGATGGATCTGGCATATGCACACCGGTGAAAAAGAGCCTGATGCTCTATTATTCGGGTCCCGCAGCCAAATTTCAAATACCGACGGAAATTCCAATGGCCGAGGCATCCATTCAGACCATCCTGGCCGGGAACGTGCCGGTGGGCACGCCGGTGACCGTGCACGGCTGGGTCCGGACGCGGCGCGACTCCAAGGCCGGCTTCTCGTTCATCCACGTCAACGACGGGTCCTGCATGGACAATCTCCAGCTCGTCGCGGACCAAGAGCTCGACAACTACGCCGGCGAGATCCGCCACCTCACCAGCGGATGCTCGGTGCGATGCCGCGGGACGCTGGTCGAATCGAAGGGACGCGGGCAATCGGTCGAGGTTCAGGCCGGTGAAATCGACGTGCTCGGCTGGGTCGAGGATCCCGACACCTACCCGGTGCAGCCGAAACGCCACAGCTTCGAGTTTCTCCGTACCGTGGCCCACCTGCGCCCGCGCACCAACACGTTCGGCGCCGTCACGCGGCTGCGGCATGCAGCGGCGCGCGCGATTCACGAGTACTTCGACCGCAACGGCTTCTACTGGGTCAACACCCCCATCATCACCGCCTCCGACGCCGAGGGCGCCGGCGAACTGTTCCGCGTCAGTACGCTGGACCTGGCCAACCTCCCGCGCGACGAGGCCGGCCGCGTCGATTTCTCCCAGGATTTCTTCGGTCGCGAGACGTTTCTCACGGTGTCCGGACAGCTCAACGTCGAAGCGTTCTGCCTCGCAATGAGCAAGGTCTACACGTTCGGCCCGACGTTTCGCGCCGAGAATTCCAACACCGCGCGTCACCTGGCCGAATTCTGGATGATCGAACCCGAGATCGCGTTCGCCGATCTTGAGGCGCTCAACCAGCTGGCGGAGGATTTCCTGAAGTCCGTGTTCAGGGACGTGCTGGAACGCTGCCCCGACGACATGCGCTTTTTCGCAGACCGGATCGAGCCGACCGCCATCGACCGGCTTGAGCGACTGGTGGAGAGCCCGTTCGTGCGCATGGACTACGCCGAGGCCGTCCGCGTGCTGCAGAACAGCGGCCGCAAGTTCGAGTATGCCCCGGAATGGGGCGTGGACCTGCAGACCGAGCACGAGCGCTACCTGACCGAGCATCACTGCCAGGCTCCGGTCATCGTCATGAATTATCCCACCGAAATCAAGGCGTTCTACATGCGCCTGAACGACGACGAACGCACCGTCGCGGCGATGGACGTGCTCGCCCCCGGTATCGGCGAGATCATCGGCGGCAGCCAGCGCGAGGAGCGCCTGGACGTGCTGGAACCGCGCATGAAGGAGGCGGGACTGGATCCTTCGACCTATGACTGGTTCCTGGATCTGCGCC
Source organism: Candidatus Wenzhouxiangella sp. M2_3B_020 (assembly GCA_051428125.1). Taxonomy (GTDB): domain Bacteria; phylum Pseudomonadota; class Gammaproteobacteria; order Xanthomonadales; family Wenzhouxiangellaceae. The sequence continues at coordinate 2,360 of JBPRGD010000141.1, read as the reverse complement.
GCTACGGCACCGTTCCGCACGCCGGATTCGGCCTGGGCTTCGAGCGGTTGCTCAACTACATCACCGGCCTGACCAACATCCGCGACGTCATCCCGTATCCCCGAACCCCGGGCAGCGCCCCGTTCTGAGCGGCCTGCCGTAGCCGGGGGAAAAGCCGTACACGAAGCATACGAAGAAGGCACGAAGACCACGAAGTTCCGGAATCGAAAGGACTTTCTTCGTGTGCTTCGTGCCTTCTTCGTGCCATTCGCTTTTCGCGGACCTCGGTCAGGCAACGATCGGGTAGGGTGCCCCCTCGCGGGGGCAGCCCTCCCACACCACCGGGCATACGGTTCCGTACCGCGGCGGTTCAGGAAGCACACTGCAACCGTCGATGTTCCTCGACGAGGCTCACGAGACCCAGCGAGCGAAGGTAGCGCGTCGGGATCGCCTGGTTCATGTGGCTTGCGCCCGCATTCCACCAGGGACCGCGACCGTTGACCGAGGATTTCCAGGCTCGATCGGCATCCAGCCCCCGTTCGATCAGTCGCCGACGCCGCGTGACCGGCCGTTTCCATTGTCGCCAGAGGACTGCGCGCAGGCGACGGCGGAGCCAGCCGTCCAGTTGCTCGAAGGTCGATCGAACTTCGGCCAGGCTGAAGTAGTTCAACCAGCCGATCAGGACACGATGCAGACCCGTGCAGACCCGATCCAGGCGGCGCCCGCGTCCGGCCCGCATCAGCACCTTGATCTTCTGGCGCAGACGCGAGACGGACTCATGTGCCACCTTCAGCCGAGGCTGCCGGTGCCGGGTGACCGTGTACCCCAGGACGCTGCGCTTCCAGGGCCGGTCAACCGCACTCTTGGCCCGGTTGACCTGTAGCCGCAGACGCTTTTCGACAAAGCGCCCGACCGAGGCCAGCACCCTTTGTCCGGCCCGTTCGGACTGAACGAAGATCGAACAGTCGTCGGCGTAGCGGATAAACGCATGGCCCCGCCGCTCCAGTTCGCGATCGAGATCATCCAGCACGATGTTCGACAGCAATGGCGACAGCGGTCCACCCTGCGGGGTGCCTTCCCGGCGCGGGCTGACCAGCCCGCCGGCCATCAGACCCGCCTGAAGATAACGGCCGATCAGTCCCAGCAGCCGCTTGTCTCCGATTCGGCGCGCCAGACGTGCCATCAGCACATCATGGTTGACGCGATCGAAGAACTGCGCCAGGTCCATGTCCACCATCCAGCGGTGGCCCGCTGCAATGTGGTCGCGCGCCCGCCTGACCGCGTCCCGGGCGCTACGCCCCGGCCGATAGCCGAAGCTTGCCTCCGAGAACGTCGGATCAAAGTGGGGTTGCAGGACTCGGGCGATCGCCTGCTGGATCAGTCGGTCGGTGACCGTGGGAATGCCCAGCGTTCGCACACCCCCGCCCGGCTTCGGGATATCGACCCGACGCACCGGCTGGGGTTGATAGCTGCCCGCCAGCAGTTCCTCACGGATCCGCGGCCACTCGGTGCGCAATCGCTCGGCCGTCTGGTCGATGGTCAAGCCATCGACCCCGGCGGCGCCACGGTTGCTGCGCACCCGTTGCCACGCTCGCTGCATGTTCTCGCGGCACACCACCGCCTCGAGAACCATCGATGGCCGCTCATCGGCATGCCCCTCCAACGCCGTGACCGCTTGTCGCGCGCAGCCGGCTCTTCTGACGGTGCCGCCGTCAGCCTCCCCGGTGCGTCCGGGCATCCCGGCCCGGGTATCTGCAACTCCTTCGGTCATCGAGTCTTCGGTGCCGACTCGGCACTTCCTGTTCGGCCCTTCATCGGGGTGCGCACCCGACTACTATGGCCTCTGCTGACTTCTGCACACCCATCGCATCGTCTCTCGACGGCACTAGCCCAAGGCAGGCATACAGACCTCCCAGGGTAAGACGCGTGACGTTCACTCCACCTGCCCGCTGCATCTACACGACCCAGCTCCGGATGACTGATGCGGTTCGTGCGATTTTGGCCGCCTCGCCGCTTGCCGGGCCTTGTGCCTCGTATGCAGTTCGTGTTCCTCGGGCCGGAGCTTCCCATTCGGCTTCCTTCAGACTCCACCTCGCGGTGAAAATCCTTGCCGTTCCGGTCGGGGTTCCCGGTCATCTCGGGCCCCCAGGGGACTTCCACCCCCACGTCACTTCCCGCTTCGGTTTCCCGGAAACGGTTGAAAGCGCCAGCTATGGCGCTTCGCGCCATGCCTGGCGCACCAAAAAAAGCCCGGCGCGGCGGCCGGGCTTCTTCCTGAACCTCCGGTCGAAACCGGAAATCTGCTCGTTCGATCTACTCGGCGGCTTCGGCGCCCGGCGCACCCGGGCGGTCGACCAGCTCCACGAACGCCATCGGCGCGT
>JBPRGD010000140.1:0-22612 GCA_051428125.1 Candidatus Wenzhouxiangella sp. M2_3B_020 | reverse complement strand
GTCTCCGAGAAGTACTTCTTCTGCGTGAGCAAGGGCAGGCGTTCGCGGACGTCGACCCAGCGGTCCGGGTCGCCGCCCTGGCGCTCGGTGAGTACCCGGGCGTCCTCGAGGTGGCCGAGGCCGATGTTGTAGGCGGCCAGTGCCAGCCACAGCCGATCCGGGTGCTCGATGCGCCGCGGCAGGCGCTCGATCATGGACTGCAGGTAGCGCGCGCCGCCGATAACGCTCTGTTCGGGGTCGTTGCGGTCCTCGATGCCGAGCTGGCGGGCGGTGCGCAGCGTGAGCATCATCAGCCCGCGCACCCCGGTGCGGGACACGGCCGAGGGGTTCCAGTGCGACTCCTGGTAGCTCACGGCGGCCAGCAGGCGCCAGTCGAGGCCCGTGGTTCGCGCGGCCCGTTCGAACAGCGGCCGGATTTCGGGCAGGCGCTGGCGCATCTGGTCCATGAACGTGAACGTGCCGACCGGTTCGTATTCCTGGACGTGGCTGAAATAGCGTTGTTGCAGACGCGCCAGCGCCGTTTCGGTGCGCGGCAGGGCGAAGAACTCCCGCATCTTCTGCACCAGCGTGTCGTCGTCGCCAAGCCGGGCGGCCCAGGCCAGCGTCTGCCGGCTGTCGATTTCGAAGGCCGGCCGTACGGCGGGGAAGTATCGACGGTTGAGATCGAGGATGTTGGAATCGACGATGGTGAAGTCGATCGCCTCGTCGCTGACGGCTTCGAGCAGGTCCTCGATGCTGGCGTCCTCGCGCGTTTCCCATTCGACGCCGTAGCGCTCGCGCAGCGGTTCCAGGAACGTGGCGTAGCTCGTGCCGCCGATGATCGCCAGCCTTCCCTCGGCGAGATCTTCTACGGTTCGCGGCCGGCGCGAGCCGCGACGGTAGACCACGACCGGGCTGACCGTTTCATAGACCGGACCGAAGCGCACGCGATGGGCCCGGTCGGCCGTGCGCGACAGGTTGGCGGCCAGGAAATCTCCGCGGCCGCGCGCCAGCGTCGGCATCAGAGAATCGACGGTGGGAAGCGCGAGCACCTCCAGAGGCACGCCCAGGTAGCCGGCGAAGCGCCGGGCCAGGTCGTATTCGAACCCCGATTCGCCGTTGGGGCCGAGGTAATACGTGGTCGCCCCGTTGATCGTCAGCATCACCAGCTTGCCCCTGGCCTGGATGCGCTCGAGTTCCGTCAGGCGATGCTGGCCCGACGTGGCGGCCAGGAGCACCAGCGCGATCAGCAGCAGGCGCGCCAGCGGTCGCCCGCGAAGGTGTCGCGGCCGTACGGTCGGCGGTTCGGTTTCCCATGTCGCTGCCTTCCTCAAGCCTTGCATTCCCTCCAGGCGATGGACGTCCGGGCGCACGGCGGTTCGACCGCGCCGAGCGCATTTATACTGCAATCGTGGCGAACGGCTCGTGCGTGGCAATCTGCTAGACTCCGCCGCTTGCCCGTCAGCCGAATCGCCCGTCATTCTACGCATGTCCGACTTCCAGCCCATTCGCACCCGATTCGCCCCGAGCCCGACCGGTTACCTGCACATCGGCGGTGCGCGCACCGCCCTGTTCTGCTGGCTGGCCGCGCGTTCCAGCAACGGCGAGTTCGTACTGCGCATCGAGGACACCGACCGCGAACGCTCCACGCAGGAATCCGTGCAGGCAATACTCGACGGCCTCGAATGGCTGGAGTTGAGGCCCGACGAAGGGCCGTTCTACCAGAGCGAGCGCATGGACCTGTACCAGGGGGCCATCGATCGGCTGATGGCCGAAGGCAAGGCCTACCGTTGCTATTGCTCCCGCGAACGACTCGACAGGCTGCGCGAGGAAGCCAGGCAACGCGGCGAGAAGCCGCGCTACGACGGGCGTTGCCGCCACCTCGACGAACCACCAGAGGGCGTCGAGCCGGTGATCCGCTTCCGCAATCCGGACAGCGGTTCGGTGGCGTTCAGGGATCGGGTCCGCGGCCCGATCTCGTTCGACAATGCCGAACTGGACGATCTCGTCATCCAGAGGGTCGATGGCACGCCCACCTACAACTTCGCGGTCGTCGTCGACGATCTCGACATGGACATCAATCTCGTCATCCGCGGCGACGACCACATCAACAACACGCCACGGCAGATCAATCTCTACCATGCCCTCGGCGCCGAGCCGCCGGAGTTCGCGCACGTGCCGATGATCCTCGGCGACGACGGCACGCGCCTTTCCAAGCGCCACGGCGCCGTCGGCGTGCTGGCCTGGCGCGAACTCGGCTACCTGCCCGATGCCATGGTCAACTACCTGGCGCGCCTGGGCTGGTCGCACGGTGACCGCGAGCAGTTCGATCGCGACGAGCTCGTTTCGCTGTTCCGTATCGAGGATGTCAACCGCAAGGCCTCGCGCTTCGACGTCGAAAAGCTCAATTGGCTGAATCAGCATTATCTGCGCACGCTTCCGGCCGAGCGCGTCGAGCCGGAGGTGGAATGGCACCTCCGCCGGGCCGGTCTCGATCCTTCCGAAGGCCCGGCGGCGGCCGATCTCGTCAAGGTCCAGGCCGAGCGCTGCGAAACCCTGCTGCAGATCGTGGAACAGAGCCGGCCGTTCTACGTCGACTACGACGAGTTCGACCCGGTTGCGGCCAAGAAGCACCTGCGCCCGGTCGCCGCCGACCCGCTGCGCGCCGTGCGCGAGCGACTGGCCGACTGTGAATGGGCACCGGAGCCGTTGGGAGAGACCGTGCGCGTCACGGCCGAGTCGCTGGAGATCGGCATGGGCAAGATCGGCCAGCCGCTGCGGGTTGCGCTGATGGGGCACGGGTCGTCGCCGTCCATCGATCAGACGCTCTGGTTGGTCGGCCGCGAACGCGCGCTGGAGCGCATCGACCGCGCGCTGGCATTCATCGCCGAGCGCGAGGCCGCGAACGGTTGATCGATCGTCGCGCCTCCGGGCGCGGCCCTGGCGTTGCGATAGAATGTGCGTCATGCAGGCCAGCCAGGTCATCGAGGAAATCGAGCAGCGGTGCGCACGGGATCGCCTGCGTCTGACGCCCACCCGCAGACGCGTTCTCGAGCTGGTGCTCGAGGCCGACGGACCGGTCAAGGCCTACGATCTGCTCGATCGCCTGAAGTCCGAACAGCCCAACGCTGCGCCGCCGACGGTCTACCGCGCGCTGGAATTCCTGCTCGAGCACCACTTCATCCATCGGCTCGAAACGCTCAACGCGTTCGTCAGCTGCTTCCATCCCGACGAGCAGCACCAGGGACAATTCCTGATCTGCGAGGACTGCGGCGCGGTGACCGAAGTCGCCGAGGACGAGCTTTCCGGCGATCTCGACCGCATCGCTCGCGATGCCGATTTCGCGCCTTCCAGGCAGGTGCTGGAGGTCTACGGGACCTGCGGCCGGTGTCGCCGGTCGGGCCGCCGCACATGAATGTGGCGAGCCGGCGTCGACGACGCTGCGGCGTGCGGATCCGGCACTGAGACGGTTCGCCGATGTCTCGCCGCGAGAAGATCTATCACCTGCACGACATTCTCCGCCAGCGGCGAACGCCGGTTTCGCGGCAGCACCTGATGGAGGAACTGGGCTGCAGTCAGGCTACGCTCTACCGCCTGATCGCCGAGTTGCGCGACGTACTCGGCGCGCCGCTGGAGCAGGATCCCGAAACGCGCCATTTCTTCTACGACCGCAGCCTGGCCGGCAATTTCGAATTGCCCGGCCTGTGGATCAGTCCGGAGGAACTGCAGGCCTTGCTGACGGCGCGCCAGATCCTGGCCAACGTGCAGCCGGGATTGTTGCAGGAAGAGCTGGACAACCTGCAGCAGCGGATGTCGCAGCTCATCGATGCCGAGGGTCTCGATTTCTCGGCACACCCGGAGCGCATCCACATTCGCCACGACGCCGGGCGACCGGTGCCGGGCCGGCTGTTCGAGGATCTGCTGCGGGCGCTGTTTTCCGGTCGCCGGCTCGCGATCCGCTACCACGGCCGGCGGCGCGACGAGGTCAGCGAGCGCGAAGTGTCGCCGCAGCGCCTGACGTCGTATCGCGATCGCTGGTACCTGGATGCCTGGTGCCATAGCGCCGAGGGCCTGAGGAGCTTTGCCGTCGAGCGCATCCTGGACGTCGAGCTGCTCGACGATACCAGCGAAACGATTCCCGCCGACGAACTGCACGGGCACTTCGACCAGGCCTACGGCATTTTTTCCGGCCCCGCCGAGCACAGCGCCCGGATCCGTTTCTCGGCCGAGGCCGCGCGCTGGGCGGCCGAGGAGCAGTGGCATCCGGAGCAGGAGACCGCGTTCCGGGACGACGGTACAATGGAATTGTCGCTGCCTTTCGGGTCCAGCCGGGAGCTGGTCATGGACATTCTCCGCTACGGATCGGACGCGGAGGTACTGGCTCCGGCGTTCCTGCGCGAGCGCCTGGCCGAGGAAATCGACCGCATGCGCGGAGCCTATTCCTCCCCGGCCTGAGCCTGACCGCCGGACGGTGTCATGCCCGAGTCATATGACATTGCTGTAATCATCGGCGCGAGAACCGCATGAGCGAGACGATGGAAAAGACAATCCTCCTGGTCGAGGACGAGGCGGCGATCCGCGACATGGTCGGTTTCAACCTCAAGCGGTCGGGGTTTTCCGTTCTCGAGGCAGAGGATTGCCGGCAGGCGCGCGTACAGGTCGCCGATCACCGTCCCGATCTCATCCTGCTGGACTGGATGCTGCCGGACACCAGTGGCGTCGAGTTCGCGCGCAGCCTCCAGCGCGAGGAGCTGACCCGCGACATTCCGATCATCATGCTGACGGCCCGTACGACCGAGGACGACAAGGTCCGCGGGCTGGAAAGCGGAGTCGACGACTACATCACCAAGCCTTTTTCCGCGCGCGAGCTCATGGCCCGGATACGCGCGGTGCTGCGCCGCGCCGCGCCGGAGGGTCAGGGCGACGAGGTGCGGGCCGGAGAACTCCGCCTGAACCTGGCCTCGCACCGTGTGCTCGTCGGCGACCAGCCGGTGGAACTCGGCCCGACTGAATACCGGATGCTCAAGTTCTTCATGACCCACCAGGATCGCGTATACACGCGCTCCCAGCTGCTGGATCACATCTGGGGCGGCGGCGTCTACGTCGAGGAGCGGACCGTGGACGTGCACGTGCTCCGGCTGCGCAAGGCACTGGCCCCGTTCGGCTGCGACCGCTTCATCCAGACCGTTCGGGGCGCCGGCTACCGGTTCTCCCCCGACGCACCGAAATGACCCGCTACGCCTGGCTTTCGGAGTTCCTTCTGGCGGCCTTCTGGGTCGTGCTGTCGGGCCTGCTGTGGCTGCTCTTCGGAGGCTTGCTGGGGTGGTGGATCGCCGCTGCGCTGGCGGTGACCGGCTTGAGGCACATCGTCCAGATGCACCGGCTGGAGCGCTGGCTGCGCGAGGGTCGGAAGTACCAGCCGCCGCAGTCCTGGGGGGTTTGGGGCGAGGTCTTCGATCATTACTACCGCCTGCAGCGGCGCTATTCCAAGCGCAAGAAGAAGCTCGGGCGCGTCATCCGCGAGTTCCGCGAATCGACCTCCGCGATGCCGGACGGCACGATCGTGCTCGATTCCGAGCTTCGAATCGGCTGGTTCAACGGCGCCGCGGTCAATCTGCTCGGCCTTGCCGGCAACCGCGACATCGGCCAGCCCATCGGCAGCCTGCTCCGGGTGCCGGCGTTCGAGCGTTATCTTCGCGCCGGCGATTTTTCCCGGCCGGTGGAAGTCGACTCGCCGGTCCGTCTCGGCGGGCGGCTGTCCATCCGCATCGTGCCCTACGGCCACGGGCAATTCCTGATGCTGATCCGCGACATCACGCGCCTGCAGCGGCTGGAAAACATGCGCCGCGACTTCGTCGCCAATGCCTCGCACGAATTGCGCTCGCCGCTGACCGTGCTCGGCGGCTACCTGGAAAACATGAGCGAGGACGACGCGATTCCGGAGGTCTGGAGCCAGCCGCTTATCGAGATGCAGTCCCAGTGCCGCCGGATGACGACACTGGTCAACGACCTGCTGGAGCTGTCCCGGCTAGAGACCGATGCGCCGGCCGAGCCCGACGAGCAGCCCGTGGACATCGCGGCCGTGGTGGCGAGAATCCGCAACGAAGCGATGGCCCAGTCCGAGGGCGAGCGCACGTTCGAGATCGATGTCGACGAGACACTGGGAATCGCCGGGGTGGAAAACGAACTCTACAGCGCATTCTCCAATCTCGTGTTCAACGCGGTGCGCTACACCGAAAGCGGCGGTCGCATCGAAATTCGCTGGCATCGCACGGCCCACGGGGCGGGGCGGTTCTGCGTCGGCGACGACGGGATCGGCATCGATGCGAAGCATCTGCCGTTCATCACCCAGCGCTTCTACCGGGTCGATCCGTCGCGGAGTCGTTCCCGCGGCGGCACCGGTCTGGGTCTGGCGATCGTCAAGCACGTGCTTCAGCGCCACGACGCCCGGCTATCGATCCAGTCGGAGGCGGGCGAGGGCAGCGAGTTCAGCTGCGAATTCCCGCCGAATCGGGTCCGCGAACTGCGCGGCGCCAGGTTCGCCCGGGCCTGATCCGGACCGAGCGTCGTCCGTCATGGACGTGTAACATTTGCGTCACAGAATCGCTCGCTCATTCGTCGCCACGGTTTCGTACCGGCGTAATCCGGCGGCGCTAACGTTCCACGATTCAGCAACGGGTTTTCCAGATGATGACATCCAGACTTTTCGGCGCCGGCTTGCTGCTGGCTGCCTTGTCCCCGTCCGCCGTCGCGCAGATCGAGGTCGATCCGGCGCTGCCGGATTACGAGCCGGTTTCCGGCGTTTCGGGCAACCTCTCGTCGATCGGCTCCGACACGCTCAACAACCTGATGACGCTGTGGGCCGAGGAATTCGCCCGCTACTACCCCAACGTCAACATCCAGATCCAGGGTGCCGGCTCGTCGACGGCGCCGCCGGCACTGACCGAGGGCACGGCCAATTTCGGGCCCATGAGCCGACTCATGCGCTCGTCCGAGATCCAGTCCTTCGAGGATCGGCACGGCTATCCGCCGACGCCGGTCGGCACGTCCATCGACGCGCTGGCGGTCATGGTCAACAAGGACAACCCGCTCGAGTGCATCTCGATTCCCGAGGTCGACGCCATCTTTTCCGTCGGTCGCCGCTGTGGTTATCCCGAAGACATCCGGCGCTGGGGCGATCTCGGACTCGAGGGCGCGTGGGCCAACCGCGACTTCACGCTCTACAGCCGCAACGCCGTCTCCGGGACCTACGGATTCTTCAAGGACAACGCATTGTGCGGCGGCGACTTCAAGCCCGGAATCAACGAGCAGCCGGGGTCCGCATCGGTGGTGCAGGGCGTGACCGAATCGCTCAACGGCATCGGTTATTCCGGGATCGGCTACATGACCTCGGGCATCAAGGCGCTGGCGCTGAAGCCGGAAGCCGGCGACGAATGCGTGGATCCGACCGCGGAAAACGCGTCCACCGGCGAATATCCCCTGGCGCGGCTGCTCTACGTCTACGTCAACAAGAAGCCCAACGAGCCGTTGCCGCCGCTGGAGCGCGAGTTCTTCAAGCTGGTGCTGTCGAAGCAGGGCCAGGAAGTCGTCGTCCGCGACGGCTACATTCCGCTGCCGGCACCGGTGGCGCAGAGAATCCGCGACCAGCTCGGCCTCTGAGCCGCGGGCGCCCGTTCACGTTCCGCCTCGCAGGGCTGCGATGAGTTCGACCCCCGACCAAGCCGACGGCCGCAAGAGTTTCCTGCCCAGCGTCGACGCCATGGCGCGCCGGCGCCGCCGCCGCTACGTCGCCGATTCCGCCGCGGGCTGGCTGGTCCGCGCCGGTGGCGGCGGGGTCGTCGTCGCCCTGGCGCTGATCTTCGTCTACCTGTTCAGCGAGGTCGTGCCCATACTGCGCGGCGCCTCGGTCGACGAAGCCAACAGCTTCGTGGCGCCGGCCCGTCCCGAGGCACCTGCTGCCATCCTGGCGCTGGAGCGCTACGACGAAGTCGGCATCCGCCACGCCGCCGGGGGCGTACTGACGTACTTCACGCTCGAAGACGGCGCACTGCTCGAGCGTGTCGACATGAACGTGCCCGACGGGGTCGAGGTCACCAGCCTGGCCGCCGGCGAACCGCGCAGCCGGCGCGTGGCCTACGGACTGTCCGACGGCTCGGCGATCGTGGTCGATCACGAAACCGAGCTGGAGTTCGAAGACGGCGAAAGAAGCGTGGTGCCGGCACCTGCATTTCCGCTGGGTGAGGCGCCGATCGTCGTCGACGACCGGGGTCGCGCGCTGAGGTCTCTGGCCGTGCAGAAGCACCGCGACGGGGATACCGGCATCGTCGCCCAGACCGAGGACGGTCGCCTGGTGTTCGTCCGGTTCACGACGACGACGTCGTTCCTGACCGGGGAGACCGAGATCGAGCGCGAGGCCTGGACGTTGCCGCGGCCGCCCCGGCCGGTCTCCCATCTGCAGCTGACGGCCAACCTCTGGTCGCTTCTCGGCATCGACGGCGACGGCCGGCTCCTGTACTGGGATCTCTCCGATCCGGACGCGGCCATCCTGCGCGACCAGGCCAGCGCGGTAAACGACGGCGAGACAGTGACCGCGATGCGGATGCTCAACGGCACGTTCTCGACGGTGGTCGGCACGTCCCGCGGCCGGATCAGCCAGTGGTTCCTGGTTCGCGACGAGCGCGCCGCCCCGGGCGACAACATCTTCCGCTTGAGCCGCGTGCGCGAATTCGAAACGCATCCCGGCGCGATCACCGCGATCCAGCCGGAATACAACCGCAAGGGCTTCGCGGCGGTCGACGACACCGGCGCGCTCGGCCTGCACTACGGCACGTCGGCCCGCACGCTCTATCTGCGGCCGGTCAGCGATGCCCCGCTTCGGGCAGTCGGGATCTCGCCGGTCGACGATTTGCTGATCGTCGAGAACGATTCCGGGCGCATCACGCGGTTCGAGGTCTGGAACGAGCATCCCGAGGTCTCGCTCAAGGCGCTGTGGGGCAAGGTCTGGTACGAAGGCCGGCAGGATCCCGAATACGTCTGGCAGGCCTCTTCGGGTGCCGACAGCTTCGAGCCGAAGTATTCGATGGTGCCGCTGACCGTCGGCACGCTGAAGGCGGCCCTGTTCGCGATGCTGTTCGCGATGCCGCTTGCGATCGCCGGCGCCGTCTACACCGCCTATTTCATGGCGCCGACGCTCAGGGGCTACGTCAAGCCGACGATCGAGGTCATGGAAGCCCTGCCGACGGTGATCCTGGGCTTCCTCGCCGGCCTGTGGCTGGCACCGTTCCTTGAAAACCACATTCCCGCGGTGTTCACCGTGCTCGTGGGCCTGCCGCTGTCGTTCCTGGCCGTGGCATACGCGTTCAGCCGGTTGCCGCAGTCGCTGCGAGCGTCCGTGCCGCCGGGCTGGGAGGCCGTCATCCTGCTTCCCGTCATCGCGCTGCTGGTCTGGGGCCTGGTGGAGCTCTCGCCGCTGATCGAGGTCTGGTTCTTCGACGGTTCCATGCGCCAGTGGTTTACCGACATCGGAATCACCTACGACCAGCGCAACGCCCTGGTCGTCGGCATCGCGATGGGCTTTGCGGTCATCCCGACGATCTTCTCGATCGCCGAGGACGCCGTTTTCACGGTGCCGAAGCACCTGACCCAGGGCTCGCTCGCGCTGGGCGCCACGCCGTGGCAGACGCTGACGCGCGTGGTGCTGCTGACGGCCAGCCCCGGCATCTTCTCGGCGGTGATGATCGGCTTCGGCCGCGCCGTGGGCGAAACGATGATCGTGCTGATGGCGACCGGAAACAGCCCGGTCGTGAACTTCAATATCTTCGAGGGCATGCGCACGCTGTCGGCCAACATCGCCGTGGAATTGCCCGAAACGGCGGTGGATTCGACCCATTACCGCATCCTGTTCCTGGCCGGTCTGGTGCTGTTCGTGATCACGTTCGCCGTCAACACCATCGCCGAACTGGTCAGGCAGCGCCTGCGCCAGCGCTACAGCAGCCTGTAACCGGACCCAGACCATGGCGCAGAGTTCACCGACAATCCGCACCTGGTTCAAGTCCGGCGATCCGTGGATCTGGCTGATCGGCGGCGGGCTGGCCATTTCGCTGATCATGGTCGTCGGCCTGCTGCTGCTGATCGCCGTCAGGGGCTTCGGGCACTTCTGGCCGTCGCCCATCCTCCAGACCACGGCCGTCGCCGAGAATGGAGAGCGCGAGGCCGTTCTGGGCGTCATGGTCCGGTCCGAGACATTGCCGGCCCAGCAGGTCCGCGAGGCCGGAACCGAGGTTCCGGCAGACCAGGAGCTCGTGACCCGGCACCTGATCAAGGTAGGCAACCGCGACCTGCTCGGCCGCGATTTCGTCTGGTATCCCGATGCATCGATGGGAGAGATCTCCTACCCGGATGCGGCGATGATGGTCGAGCGACGCGAGTGGGGCAATTTCTACGGCTTTCCGCGCGCGCTGGAGCGCGACGGCCGGATCGGTGCCGAGGGCGAGGCGCTCTGGCCGCAGCTTCAGGAGGCGATCGACCGCGCCAACGAGCTGCACGAGCGCATCGTGCGCCTGGAGAAGGCCGATATCGGTGCCATCAACCACGAAATGGAGGAGCTGCGGCTGGAACGCCGCTCGCTGGAGATCCGGGACGTCTCGGGCGCCGAGCTGGAAGCCGCATTGGCCGAGATCGAGGCCAGGCAGGCCGAGCTGGACCGGCGTTTCGCAGACATCCAGGCCGAGCGCCGCGAACTGATCGAGCAGGCCGAGCGCGACGTGCTGATCGCCGAGACGGTCGGCGGACGCGAAAAGCGCATCCCTCTGGACAATATCGTCATGGCCTCGCGGAACAACACGCTGGGTCCGCTGGGCAAGATCGGGTTCTATTTCCATCGCGTGGGCGAGTTCCTGACCGGCTACCCGCGCGAGGCCAATACCGAGGGCGGCATCTTCCCGGCGATCTTCGGGACGGTGACGATGGTGCTCATCATGTCGGTGCTCGTCGCCCCGTTCGGCGTGCTGGCCGCCATCTACCTCCGCGAATACGCCCACCAGGGGCCGATCCTGAAGCTGATCCGGGTCTCGGTCTACAACCTCGCCGGCGTGCCGTCGATCGTCTTCGGCGTGTTCGGCCTCGGTTTCTTCGTCTACCTGCTGGGCGGCACCATCGACGATCTGTTCTTCCCGGAGCGCTTGCCGGCCCCGACCTTCGGGACGCCGGGGCTGTTCTGGGCCTCGCTGACGCTGGCGCTGCTGACGCTGCCGGTGGTCATCGTGTCCACCGAGGAGGGGCTGGCCCGCATCCCGCGCACGATCCGCGAGGGATCGCTCGCGCTGGGGGCGACGAAGTGGGAAACGCTGTGGAAGGTGGTCGTGCCGCTGTCGGCACCGGCGATGATGACCGGCCTGATCCTCGCGGTGGCCCGGGCCGCCGGCGAGGTCGCTCCGCTGATGCTCGTCGGAGTCGTCAAGCTCGCGCCCAGTCTGCCGGTCGACGGCCAGTTCCCCTACGTGCACCTGGAGCGCAAGATCATGCACCTGGGCTTCCACATCTACGACGTCGGCTTCCAGAGTCCAAACGTTGAGGCGGCCCGGCCGCTGGTTTACGCTACGGCCCTGACGCTGGTGTTGCTGATCCTGATCCTGAACCTCACCGCGATTGCGGTCCGCAATCGACTGCGCGAGAAATATCGCGCCGAGAGCGACTGAACCGGCACGACCGGAACGACTATGGAAAACGCATCCGTCAACGAAGAGACCTCCGCGGCGTCACCGATCTCGTCGGACATGTTCGACGACGATCGGCAGGCCCTGGAAATCGACAAGGAGAAGGTCTGCATCGAGGTCGAGGACCTCGATCTGTACTACGGCGACGAGCAGGCGCTGAAGGGCATCGACCTGACCATCGCGCACAACCGCGTGACGGCGTTCATCGGGCCAAGCGGCTGCGGCAAGTCCACGCTGCTTCGCTGCTTCAACAGGATGAACGACCTGATCGACATCTGCCGTATCGACGGCGAGATCCGCATCGACGGCAAGAACATCTACGACAAGGACGTCGATGTCGCCGAGCACCGGAGGCGGGTCGGCATGGTGTTCCAGAAGCCGAATCCCTTTCCGAAGTCGATTTTCGAGAACGTCGCATACGGCCTACGCCTGCAGGGCGTCAACGACAAGCGCAAGCTCGGCGAGGTTGTCGAGCGCGCGCTGCGCTCGGCCGCGCTGTGGGACGAGGTCAAGGATCGGCTCGACGACAATGCCTTCGGCCTTTCCGGCGGTCAGCAGCAGCGCCTGGTCATCGCTCGGGCCATCGCGATCGAGCCCGAGGTTATCCTGCTAGACGAGCCCTGCTCGGCGCTGGATCCGATTTCCACGGCCAAGGTCGAGGAACTCATCGCCGACCTGAAGAACGAATACACCATCGTCATCGTCACGCACAACATGCAGCAGGCCGCACGGGTCTCCGACTTCACCGCCTATATGTACATGGGCGAGCTGATCGAGTTCGACGACACCGCGCGGCTGTTCACGAATCCGAGGCGCAGGGAAACCGAGGACTACATCACCGGGCGTTACGGGTAGACCCGCGCGCCCTCTCGTCCGGGTCCCGACGGCGCCCGCGGAGGAATTCCATGGAAAAGTTCGATCAGCACATCTCGCACCAGTTCAACCAGGAACTGGAGAACCTCCGCCAGAAGATGATGGCGATGGGGGGCATGGTCGAGGAAATGCTCAAGAAGGCCGTCCAGGCCGTCGTCGACGGAGACACCGATCTTGCGATGCAGGTCATCGAGGCCGATGACCAGGTCAACCGCATGGAAAAGCGCCTCGACGAGGAGTGCAACCTGGTCATCGCGCGGCGCCAGCCGACCGCCAGCGACCTCAGGCTGGTGTTCGCGATCATCAAGGCGATCTCGGATCTCGAGCGCATCGGTGACGAGGCCGAAAAGGTGGCCCGCTGGGCCATCGCCCTGGCCGATTTCGCGCGGCCGCGAAACGATTACCGGGAACTCGAGCGGATGGGGCATGCCGTGCTGGACATGCTGCGCAAGAGCCTCGACGGCTTCACGCGCATGGCACCCGAGGTGGCCGGAGAGATCATCCAGCAGGACCAGAAGGTCGACCAGGAATACGAAGCCATCTTCCGCCAGTACTATTCGTACATGATGGAGGACGCCCGCAACATCCGCCGCGTGCTCGACGCACTGCTGATCGCGAAGTCGCTGGAACGTATCGGCGATCACTGCAAGAACGTCGGTGAATACATCGTCTACCTCGTCGAAGGCCGCGACCTGCGCCACGAGTCGGACTCGGTGTTCGAGCAGGAATTCTCGGCGGACAAGTGACGCTGAAGGTCCACGGCATCGGAGCTTGCGATACCTGTCGGAAGGCCCGAAAGTGGCTGGAAGAGCAGGGCATCGCCCACGAATGGCGCGACCTCCGGAAGGAGCCGGTGCCGGTTCGTGACCTGGCCGCCTGGCTGAAGGCGGTGGGGCCGCAGCGGCTGGTCAACAAGCGCTCGACGACCTGGCGACAGCTGCCGGAAGGCCGGAGGCCGGCGCTGGAGGCCGACGACCTGGCCGATGTGCTGGCCGATGTGCTGGCCGATCATCCGACACTGGTCAAGCGGCCCCTGTTCGAGCGCGACGGCGAGGTGCGCGTCGGCTTCGATGCCGAAGTTCGCCAATGGGCGTCCCGGAACTGAATTCGCCGGTCGCCGAGCTGGCAGCCGAACTGATCGGACGCCGCTCGGTCACGCCCGACGATGCGGGCTGTCAGCCGCTGCTGGCCCACCGCCTGGCCGCGGCCGGCCTGACGGTCGAATCGCTGCGCTTCGGCGACGTCGACAACCTCTTCGCCACGCACGGCGCCGGCTCACCGCACCTGCTTCTGCTGGGTCACACGGACGTCGTTCCGCCGGGGCCGGAATCCGACTGGGCCTCGCCGCCGTTCGAGCCGGTGGTGCGCGAGGGCCTGCTGTTCGGCCGCGGCGCTGCCGACATGAAGTCCTCGGTCGCGGCGTTCGTCGTCGCCGTCGAGCAATTCCTCGGACAAAACCCCGACCATGCCGGTCGGCTGTCGGTGCTGTTGACATCCGATGAAGAGGGTCCGGCCGCCGACGGTGTCCGCCGCGTGGTGCCGTGGCTCGAGTCGCGGCAACTGCTTCCCGACCACGTGCTCGTCGGCGAGCCCTCGAGCTCCGGGCGCCTGGGCGACGTCATCCGGATCGGGCGGCGCGGCAGCATACAGGCGAAGCTGTCGATACGGGGCCGGCAGGGACACACCGCCTATGCCGACCCTGTCGAGAATCCGGTTCACAAGGCTGCGCCCGTTCTGGCCGCGCTGACGACGATGACCTTCGACGATGGCGACGATGCCTTCCCGACCACGCGGCTGCAGGTTTCGAACGTCCACGCCGGCACCGGTGCCGACAACGTCACGCCGGCCGAGATCGAGATCCTGTTCAACCTCCGGCACAATCCGAACTCCAGCGCCGATGCGCTCGAAAAGCGGGTCCGCGAAACGATCGAACGCGAAGCGCCGGGTGTCTGGACGCTGGACTGGCGGATTTCCGGGGCGCCGTTCGGACCGGCCGACGGAGGCTTGCGCGTCGCCGTCGTCGAGTCGGTTCGCGAGGAGCTCGGCGTGAATCCGGCGCCGGATACCGGCGGTGGGACCTCCGACGGTCGGTTCTTCGGGCCGCTCGGCATCGAGACCGTCGAGCTCGGGCCGGTCAACCGCAGCATTCACCGCATCGACGAGCACATCGAACTGACCGATCTCGCGCGGCTGCCGGCGCTGTACGCGGCGGTCGCCGAACGCTTGCTCTGCTGACCGGCGCACGCGCTACACTGGCATCGGCCGTTCACCCCGGAAAGCGCCTTGCGCATCATCATCGCCGTTCTCGCCGTACTGTTGATCCTGCTCCAGGCCCAGGTCTGGCGCCAGTACGGGCGCGTTGCCGAGCTCGAGCAGCGGGTCGAGGCGCAGCGCGAGGAAAACGGCGATCTGGCCGCGCGCAACGAGGCATTGGCCGCCGAGGTCGACGATCTCAGGTCGGGTCTGGCGGCGGTCGAGGAACGTGCCCGTGCCGAACTGGGCCTGATCCGGGAAGGCGAGGAGTTCTTCCTCGTCGTCGAGCCCGAAGACCTGGACCCGGAGGACGCCGAGGCGCTCAGGCGCGCCGAAGCGGCCAGGGACGCGCGGGAGCCCGGAACCGAATCGGCCGGCAATGGCTGAGCACGCGCACGGCGGGCCCGTGGGTACCGGCCGGATCCGCGTCGCACCCGAGGATTTTCGCGTCGACGAGCGGCTCGGCTACTCGCCGTCCGGCGAAGGCGAGCACCTGTGGCTGGATGTCGAAAAACGCGGCCTCAACACGATGGATGCCGCCGCGCGCCTGGCCGAGCTTGCCGGCGTGCCGGTCCGGGCGGTCGGGTTCGGCGGACTCAAGGACCGCAATGCCGTGACGCGGCAACCGTTTTCGATCCACCTGGCCGGCCGCGAAGACCCCGACTGGCGGTCCTGGAGCGACGGGCAACTGATGATTCGCTCTGCCGCCCGCCACCACCGCAAGATCCGCCGCGGAAGACTGAAGGGCAACCGGTTCCGGATCGTCGTGCGCGATCTCGACGCCGACCCGGATGCGATCGCCGACCGGCTCCATCGGGTTGTCGCGACCGGGGTGCCGAACCGGTTCGGAGAGCAGCGCTTCGGCGGCAACAACATTGCCCGCGCCTATCGGCTGTTCCGGGGCGAGCTGCGCCGGTCCCCGTCGAAGCGAAAGCGCGGTTTCTACCTGTCGGCCGCGCGCTCGCTGATCTTCAACCGGGTGCTGGACGCCCGCATCGCCGACGGGACGTGGAACCGCGTCATCGACGGCGACATCGTCATGCTCGACGGCACCCGCTCGACGTTCGCCGCCGATGCGGCCGACCCGGACATAAGGCGCCGCGTCGGCGAGCAGGACCTTCATCCCACCGGTCCGCTGGTGGGCGAGGGTGCCAGCGGGGTCTCTGGATCCGCCGCCCGCCTGGAGGACGAAATCGTCGAGGGCCACCGGGAACTGGCCGAGGGGCTGGCGAAGTTCCGGCTGGAGGCCGATCGCCGGGCGTTGCGCATGCGGGTGCTGGACCTGGAGTGGACGTTCGAGGGCGCGGACGTGCTGGTCCTGCGGTTTTCGCTCCGCTCGGGTTGTTACGCGACGGCCGTATTGCGCGAACTCCTCGAATATCGTGACGCCAGCCACGACGATTGAGGCCGGCTTTGCGCTCGCACATGCCGAAATCTCTAGTTATGACCGGACTTAAGTTGGGGAAGTTGACAGTCCCTTTAGCTTCAGGTAGAAAACTCTGGAGCCGACGATCCCGGCGTCCATTCGAATTCTTATGGCAGATGCAAATTTCAAGCGGCAGCTGCTGGTATATGCGCAGCTCTTCTTTGGCATGGCGTTGTTCGGCACCGGCACGCCGTCCGCCAAGATCGTGTCGGAATCTTTCCCCGTGTTCCTCGGGCCCTTTCTCCGCCTGGCGGTGGCTGCCCTAGCATTGACGCCATTCCTGTTCATCTACAGGAAACAACTGCCCCTGATATCCCGAAAAAACTGGATCAAGATCGTCGTGATTGGCGGTGTAGGCATCGTCGCCTTCACGTTGTTCCTGCTCTACGGTATGCAGCGTGTGAACGGTGTGATCGGCTCGGTCGTGATGAGCCTGAGCCCCGCGGCGATGGCCACGGCCGCAGTGATTTTCATGGGTGACAGCATGGGCTGGCGAAAACTCTTGGCCGTGATACTGGCCGTCGCCGGTGTACTCGTGATCAACGTGTCCGGCCAGTCGATCCAAGCCTCGGGCTGGACCCTCATCCTGGGCAGCGGACTGGTCTTCTGCGCGGTGGCGAGCCAGACGCTCTATTCGATATTGGGTAAGCAAATGATCAATGATTTGAGCCCCGTCGTCGCTTTGCCACTCATTGTTTGGGTCGCGACGTTGCTTTTTGCCGGGCCGGGCCTCTACCAAGCCACGAGCTTCGATTTTAGCGCGCCTTCGCTAAATGCCTGGATTGCGCTGGTCGTTTGGGGTATGGGGCCACTTGCGATCGGAACGTTAATCTGGTTTCGCGGACTGAGCCAGGTATCGGCCAGCACGGCCTCGGGCTATATGAGTGCAATGCCGGCGTCCGCCCTCGTTCTGTCGTACCTCTGGCTGGGAGACAAGTTCTACCCGATCCACCTGGTCGGCTTCGCGCTTGTTTTCTCGAGTATTGGTCTTGTGACCTGGGCCCATCGCGTCAAGGAGGCGCGCCAGGAGGACAAGCAGCGTGCATCCGACAGTCACAACTGTGCGCTGCCCTGCTGAAAAACTGCTCCCACGAGTCAGGCCGGCCGGTGTCAGGGGCGTTTCTGCCTAATCGTAGTCTCGCGTTTGGCCGCAACGTTCCTAAGCAATCGCGGGAATGCGGCCCACAATGGCCGTCATTACCGAACGGCGCACAAGCGGGCCGGAGGCAAGGCGATAGAGGCGCTGGCCGGTCGTCATTTCAGCCACGCGGGGCCAAATGCCGGCCCATGTCGCTCATCCAGCCCAGAACCGCGCCGGCGATCCTCACATTCGGGCACGCTGCAGCGCCCGGGACCTGCATCCGATCGGCCCGCTTGACGGCGAAGGCGATTCGGGAGTGTTCGGCGAAGCGGCCGCGCTGGAGCGCGACGTCGTCGCGGGACAGCAGGAGCTGGCCGACGGGCTGGCGAAGTTCCGGCTGGAGGCCGATCGCCGGGCGTTGCGCATGCGGGTGCTGGACCTGGAGTGGACGTTCGAGGACGATGATGCGCTGGTGCTGATGTTCGAACTCCGAACGAGCTGCTACGCCACAACGGTGCTGAGGGAAGTGGTTGAATACGCCGACGCCAGTCACGATACTCGATCTTCATGAAGTACAGACTCAAGGCCGCTTCCGGCGAACTCACCGGCCGGACGTTCGATCTCGGCGAAACCACGGCCATCGGCTCGTCCGATGACTGCGACGTGCGGCTCGACGGGCTGGACCGCGAACATGCCCGCATCGTCCGGCGCGACGGTGGTCTCGTCCTGGAGGCGACAGGCGAGGCGCGCGTCAACGGCGCCGTCGTCCGCGAGCAGGCGCTGGAGTCCGGCGACGAACTGCAGGTCGGCGCGCAGCGCTTCGTGCTGCAGGCGCCCGGCCTGAAGCCGGCCCGCGTGCTCGACCGTGTGCCCGAGCGGCGGACCGGGTCCTGGAAATGGCTGGTCGCTGTCGGAGCCGCGGCCGCCGCCGGCGCGGCCGGCTGGTGGTTCCTGCTCGGTCCCGGGGCCGCCGGATGACGGTCGCCGAGCCCGCGAGAGCCCCGGTATGTCGCGACGATCCATGGACGTTGTGCGTGGCGCCGATGATGGACTGGACCGACCGGCACTGCCGCTATTTCCACCGGCTGCTCGCCCCCGGCGCCCGGCTGTACACCGAAATGGTGACGACCGGCGCGGTCATCCACGGCGACCGCGAGCGCTTGCTGGGTTTCGATCCGGCAGAGCATCCCGTGGCCCTGCAGCTGGGCGGCAGCGATCCGGATGAACTGGCCCGCGCCGCCGCGATCGGCGCGGAATACGGGTACGACGAAATCAATCTCAACTGCGGCTGCCCGTCGGATCGCGTGCAGAAGGGTCGTTTCGGTGCCTGCCTGATGAACGAGCCCGAGCGCGTGCGCGACTGCCTGGCCGCGATGGGGCAGGCAGTCGACGTTCCGATCACGGTCAAGACCCGGATCGGTGTCGACGACCACGACGACGAGGCGTTCCTGCAGCGCTTCGTCCAGCATGCCGTCGACGCCGGCGTAGAAACGGTCATCGTCCATGCGCGCAAGGCCTGGCTCAGCGGCTTGAGCCCGAAACAGAATCGGGAGATCCCTCCGCTGGACTTCGAGCGCGTGCGCAGGCTGGCAATGGCGTTCCCGGCCACGCGGATCGTGCTGAACGGCGGGCTGGCCGACGCGACGGGGGCCCTCTCGGAGCTGGCGCATGTCGACGGCGTGATGCTGGGGCGCGCGGCCTACCAGACGCCCTGGGTGCTCGCCGAGCTGGGCGGAAGACTCGGCCGTCCGGGCGTGGCGACGCGGAAGGCGGCGGTCGTGCGCATGCGCGATTATGTGGCCGAGCGGGGCATTCGTCCGGCCGCCGTCGGGCGCCACATGCTCGGCCTGTTCCACGGCTGTCCCGGCGCCCGTCGGTGGCGACGGACCCTCAGCCAGCGGATGCACCGCGAAGACTCCGATCCGCAGCTTCTGGTCGACGCGATGGAAGGCGTCTGCGACCCCGCGGGCGTGATCGACACGGACCGCCCGGGGCCGTGCGCGGAAATCGCCGCACGCTGTTGACATAAGTCGTCAAACCCTCTAACATTCCCGTTCTTCGGCAGACCGGAAATCACGGTCTGTCGTTTGTTTTCTCAAGGTTTGGAAAAATGGCGACGATCAATCAGCTGGTCCGCAAGCCGCGGCGCCCGAAACAGTACAAGTCGAACGTTCCCGCGCTGGAGGCTTCGCCGCAGAAGCGAGGCGTCTGCACGCGCGTCTACACGACGACGCCGAAGAAGCCGAATTCCGCGCTGCGCAAGGTCGCGCGCGTGCGGCTGACCAACGGTTACGAGGTTTCGAGCTATATCGGCGGCGAGGGCCACAACCTGCAGGAGCACTCGGTCGTGCTCATCCGCGGCGGGCGAGTGAAGGATCTGCCCGGCGTTCGCTACCACACCGTGCGCGGCAGTCTCGATACGGCCGGCGTGACCGACCGTCGCCAGGGTCGCTCTAAGTACGGCGCCAAGAAACCGAAGAAGTAAGAATCGCCGGGCCCGCGGCCCGCTCAGGAATTCAGAACGGAATTCAATACGGAATCATCTATGTCCCGCAAGCACTCTAACTTCCAGCGCGACATCCTGCCGGACCCGAAGTTCGGCAGCGAGATCCTGACCCGCTTCATCAACATGGTGATGATGGACGGGAAGAAGTCGGTCGCCGAGCGCATCGTCTACGGCGCGATCGACGAGATCGAGGCGCGCGGCCACGCCGAGCCGATCGCTCTGGTCGAAAAGGCGCTGGATGCGGTCGCTCCGGCGGTCGAGGTCAAGTCCCGCCGCGTCGGCGGCGCGACCTACCAGGTGCCGGTGGAAGTGCGCCCGCGCCGTCGTCAGACGCTGGCGATGCGCTGGATCATCGACTTCGCTCGCAAGCGCGGCGAGAAGTCGATGCCCAAGCGCCTGGCCGGGGAATTGCTGGACGCCGCCGAAGAGCGCGGAAACGCGGTCAAGAAGCGGGAAGACGTACATCGCATGGCGGAGGCCAACAAGGCATTCGCCCACTATCGCTGGTAAGGCCTGGAGTCCATCGTGCCTCGCAAGACATCAATCGAACGCTACCGGAACATCGGGATCATGGCCCACATCGATGCGGGCAAGACCACGACGACGGAGCGCATCCTGTTCTACACCGGCATTTCGCACAAGCTGGGCGAAGTGCATGACGGCAATGCCGTCATGGACTGGATGGAACAGGAGCAGGAACGGGGGATCACGATCACGTCGGCCGCGACGACCTGCTTCTGGAACGGGATGGACAACGATTGGCCCGAATACCGGATCAACATCATCGACACGCCCGGCCACGTCGACTTCACGATCGAAGTCGAGCGCTCGCTGCGCGTGCTCGACGGCGCCGTAGCCGTGTTCTGCGCCGTCGGCGGCGTCGAGCCGCAGTCCGAGACGGTCTGGCGCCAGGCCACGAAGTATCAGGTGCCGCGGATGGCGTTCATCAACAAGATGGACCGCACCGGCGCCGATTTCGAGCGTGTCGTCGGCCAGATCAAGAGCCGGCTCGGCGCGCGCCCGGTTCCGATCCAGCTGCCGATCGGCGCCGAAGAGAACTTCGAAGGCGTGATCGACCTGGTCAAGATGCGAGCGGTCTACTGGGATACCGCCACGATGGGCACGGCCTACGATGCGCGGGACATTCCGGAGGAACTGCGGAGCACCGCCGAGAAGGCGCACGAGTTCATGGTAGAGGCCGCGGCCGAAGCCTCCGAGGATCTCATGGAGAAGTACCTCGAGGAAGGCGAGCTCACCGACGAAGAGATCATTTCCGGCCTGCGCGCCGGAACGCTGGCCAACGAGATCGTTCCGGTACTTTGCGGAACGGCGTTCAAGAACAAGGGCGTTCAGGCGCTTCTGGACGCCGTCGTCCAGTACATGCCGTCGCCGACCGAGGTCAAGGCCATTCGCGGCATCCTCGAAGACGAAGAGGAAGGCATCCGCAAGTCCGACGACGAAGAGCCGTTCGCGGCGCTGGCATTCAAGATCGCGACCGATCCCTACGTCGGGTCGCTGACCTTCTTCCGCGTCTACTCCGGCGTGCTGGCTTCCGGCGACACGGTCTTCAACCCGGTCAAGGGCAAGAAGGAGCGCATCGGGCGACTGCTGCAGATGCACTCCAACACCCGCGAGGAGCTCAAGGAAGTCCGCGCCGGCGACATCGCCGCGGCGGTCGGCCTCAAGGACGTGACCACGGGCGACACGCTGTGCGATCCGTCCGACGTGATCACGCTCGAGCGCATGGAGTTTCCGGAGCCTGTCATCGCGGTCGCGGTCGAGCCGAAGACCAAGAGCGACCAGGAAAAGATGGGCATCGCGCTGCAGAAGCTGGCGCAGGAAGACCCGTCGTTCCGCGTGCGCACCGACGAGGAGTCGGGCCAGACGATCATCTCGGGCATGGGCGAGTTGCACCTGGACATCATCGTCGACCGCATGAAGCGCGAGTTCAAGGTCGAGGCCAACGTCGGCAAGCCGCAGGTCGCCTACCGCGAAACCATCCGCAAGGCGGTCGAGGCCGAAGGCAAGTTCGTTCGCCAGTCCGGCGGTCGCGGCCAGTACGGTCACGTCAAGATCCGCCTCGAACCGATGGAACAGGGCGGCGGGTTCGAGTTCGTCAACGAGATCGTCGGCGGCGTCGTGCCCAAGGATTACATCCCGGCCGTCGGCAAGGGTATTTCGGAGCAGATGCAGAACGGCGTGCTGGCCGGCTATCCGCTGGTGGATTGCAAGGCCACGTTGTTCGACGGCTCGTACCACGAAGTCGATTCGTCGGAAATGGCATTCAAGATCGCGGGCTCGATGGCGATGAGGGATGGCGCGGTCAAGGCCGATCCGGTGCTGCTCGAGCCGATGATGAAGGTCGAAGTGGCCACGCCCGAGGAGTACATGGGCGACGTCATGGGCGACCTGAATCGTCGCCGCGGCCTGGTGCAGGGCATGGAAGACACGCCGGCCGGCAAGACCATTCGCGCCAACGTGCCGCTGGCCGAAATGTTCGGTTATGCGACCGAACTGCGCTCGATGACGCAGGGGCGTGCCAACTACTCGATGGAGTTCCTGAGCTACGCAGAGGCCCCGAACAGCGTGGCCGATGAAGTGATCAAGAAGACTGCATAGAACGCGAGAGGAAAGACCCAATGTCCAAGTCAAAATTCGAACGTACGAAGCCGCACGTGAACGTCGGCACGATCGGTCACGTGGACCACGGCAAGACGACGCTGACGGCGGCGCTGACGAAGGTGGCCGCGGAGGCTCGCGGCGGCGAGTTTCGCGCGTAT
>JBPRGD010000139.1:0-1983 GCA_051428125.1 Candidatus Wenzhouxiangella sp. M2_3B_020 | reverse complement strand
ATGGACTACGGGATGGCGGTGGAGGGGCTGTTGCGGTTGGAGTAGCGCTCGGTGTTGGCTTATCCGGACCGAGCGGCGTCGCTGCCGTTGCCGCCGTGCTTACGGTCAGGCCGCAGAGCATTCTGCTGAAAGCTGGAAGCGTAGTCGATAGTGTGCGTCGCTTCGGCTTCGTCGGCGGCCTGACGCAGAATTCGTACGTTCGGCACTACCGCTTCTGAAGCGTCGCGCGTATTCTTCGGCGGAACTCGGCCCGGTCCACGGATTCAGCCTGTCCAGCGTCAATCTCTTCGATACGGCGGGAAATCTCTCGATCCCAGGCTTCGTCGGATCCGCTGTCTTGCGGTGCATCGAGACTCTGGATCAGATCGTGGGCCAATTCCGCGCGTTCAGCCTCGGATAGAGCCATGATTTCGGAACGCAGACGCTGCACGGGCTCGGCGGTCATGCGACCTCCCAGGATTGACGATTTCGATCATTCTATCGTCCGGCATCGCTGCCAACAACGGGTACAGACCGGCTGCGCAAGCCGGGGCTGTTCAGTTCCTTGACGAGGTCCGTACAGGACGATCCGGCCATCGATTCGGCCACAGGCTGGCTCTTCTGTCGAAGCCGGCCCAAGAAAAACGTTTCCGCGGAAACGTCTTCGCGCTGAAGCTCGAGAATCGAAGAAACGGGCTGGAGATCGGACCGGACACGCCGATCCCGCTCTGGAACGGCGAATCGATGGACTACGGAATGGCGGTCGAGGGGCTGCTTGTGCTGGAACAAGACCCGCGGCAAACGACCTGCGAGTGAATCGCCCGACTTCCGTCGACAAAAGCCATGAAGGCGGACCCTGACCTCGTACGCTGCACGGAATCTGCATTTCGAGCGACGTCGTTCCGGATTGCCGGGACGCCGGAATTCCGGCATACTGGAGGCATGGAAACCGTAAAGATCGGCAAGAAAGGCCAGGTCACCATCCCGCGCCGTGTGCTGGAGAAAGCGGGGTTGCCGGCCGAATCACAGGTAATCGTCGAATCGGAGGCTGACGGCAGTATCCGGCTGCGTCCGGCGGCGGTGTATCCCATCGAACTCTACAGCGATGAGCGTGTCGCCGAGTTCGAACGCGAGAACCGATTGCCCGGATCAGTCAGAGAACGCGCCGCACAAGCCGTACGTCGCCGGGCAAAGAAAAAGTAGGCCCCCGGCATGCGGGTATTCCTGGATGCCAACATCCTCTTTTCGGCGGCATGGAAGGAGGGCGCGGACGCTGGCTTATTGTTCGAACTGGCAGCAGCCGGGTTTTGCGAATTGACAACTTCCCGGCTCGCAGTAGAAGAGGCCCGCCGGAATATCGCGCACAAGCGGCCTGCGCGGCAGCCGGCGCTGGAGCGGCTGGTGGGGCAGACACGAATCGGCAAGGAACCTGCGGAAACGCACCTCGCTGTGGCGCGACAGCATGGACTGCCGGACAAGGACGTTCCGATTCTGGCGGCGGCCGTGGCACAGGGAGCGCACCTGCTGGTCACGGGTGATCGGCGGGATTTCGGACACCTGTACGGCTCCAGCCCAGTCGAGGTCCAAGTCATCGATCTGCGCGGGGCGATCGAAAGCGTGCTGGCCGCCTCGGAGTCATCCCACCGCCAATAGCGTGCAATATCGTGGATGGACGTTCCCGGCTTCCGGCTGCATCGCCTCAAGGGCAAGGCCGAGAAACGATGGCCGGTCCGGATCAGCGGAAACTGGCGACTGACGTTCGAGTTCCGCGACGGGCAGGCTCATGTTGTCGACTACGAGGACGATCATTGATGACGACGCCGATGACGATGCACAATCCTCCACATCCCGGTGAGTTCATCGGCGAGGTTTATCTGGAACCGCACGGATTGACCGGCCGGGAGCTTGCGTCGAAGCTCGGCGTGTCTCCCTCCACGCTCAATCGGGTGTTGCAGGGCCGCAGCGGCATCAGCCCCGAAATGGCGCTGCGTCTTTCCAGGGCCC
>JBPRGD010000138.1:0-3483 GCA_051428125.1 Candidatus Wenzhouxiangella sp. M2_3B_020 | reverse complement strand
CTTTCCGACGCTCCGCCTTCGAGTGCATTTTCCAAGCTTTCTCGCCTGATGTATCATCATCACGGCATCAATGCATCAATGCCGCTGTTCAGGAAGGGATATTCGATGAGAACGACGCTGGAAATCGATGACGATCTGCTCGACGCCGCCAAGGACCTGGCGCGGCGCCGCGGGACCACCGCCGGCCGCGTCGTCTCGGAATTGATGCGCCAGGCGCTTACGGGAGCGACAGCGAAAGAGGTCGGCGAACCGAAGGCCGTCTACGGATTCCGCGCGTTCGGCAAGCGCGGCGGTGTCGTCACCGACGAGACCGTGGAAAGGTTGCGCGATGCCGAAGGCGTCTGACGCGTGCGTGCGCTGCTCGACATCAATGTGCTCATCGCATTGCTGGACGCGCAGCACGTGCATCATGAAGCGGCTTCCGAGTGGCTTCGCGGCCGGGTCGCCGGCGACGGCTGGGCTTCGTGTCCGCTGACCCAGAACGGCGTCGTCCGGATCATGTCGCAGCCGGCCTATCCCGGCGCCCAGCCGGTAGCCCGCGTTGCCGCGCGCCTGACCGAAGCGACCGAGACCCGTTGGCACGCATTCTGGCCCGACGACGTCAGCCTGCTCGAAGCCGGAATCGTCGATTGGCAGCGCGTGCTGGCTTCCCGCCAGGTCACAGATGTCTATTTGCTGGCGTTGGCCGCGCGCCACCAGGGGCGTTTCGTGACGCTGGACCGGCGCATCGACCCTGGAGCCGTCGCGGCGGCTGGCCCGGAGCATCTGGAGATCATTCGGCCGTGACGCTCGAACCGTATGGCCGCCTCCGGCGGTCCTGGTTGAAGGGGCCGGGAGGCATGCAACCGTTTCGGAGGGGTAGTGCCGGGGGAGTTGAATACCACGCCCGGTTGGCTGATCCATCCGGAGCGCAGCGGATACCGGCTCGTTCGCGCGCTGGGATCGATACTCTCGATCGTCGGGCAGGCAGGCATCGCGATCGGCATGTTCGGCATCGTGCCGATCGCTATTCCGTGGGAGATTTTCGGTCCGCCCGGATCGGACATCGGAATCTCACTCCTCCCGATGTTGGCGATCGGCGCCCTGGTCGTCGCGGGCCAGTTGCTGCACCTGCTGGCGGGCTTCTTGCGCGCGCTTTCGGGGAAGGACGGCTGGCCCATCGACCGGCCGCGTCGGTCGGGCAACCGCGGCGTTCGAATGCGCGACAATAGCGCGCCATGAGCGACGAAACCACGACCGAACCCTCGAACCTGCCGTTCGAACGCATGCCGCTGAAGGAGTACGCCGAGCGGGCCTACCTGGACTACTCGATGTACGTGATCCTGGACCGGGCCCTGCCGCACGTCGGCGACGGGCTGAAGCCGGTGCAGCGACGCATCGTCTACGCGATGAGTGAGCTCGGCTTGTCGGCGGCGTCCAGGCACAAGAAGTCGGCGCGCACCGTCGGGGACGTGATCGGCAAGTTCCACCCGCACGGCGATTCGGCCTGCTACGAGGCCATGGTGCTGATGGCGCAGCCGTTCTCGTACCGGTACCCGCTGATCGACGGGCAGGGCAACTTCGGCTCGCCCGACGACCCGAAGTCGTTCGCGGCGATGCGCTATACCGAGTCGAGGCTGGCGCCCTACGCGAAGCTGCTGCTGGCCGAACTGGGGCAGGGCACCGTCGACTGGATCCCGAACTTCGACGGTTCGCTGAAGGAGCCGAAGCTGCTGCCGGCGCGGGTGCCCAACATTCTGCTCAACGGCGGGCAGGGGATCGCCGTGGGCATGGCCACCGACATCCCGCCGCACAACCTGAGGGAAGTCGCCAGCGCGGCCGTGCGGCTGCTGGAAAAGCCGAAGTCCACCGTCGCCGACCTGTGCGAGCACATCCAGGGCCCGGACTTCCCGACCGCCGGCGAGATCGTCACCCCGGGCGACGAGTTGCAGTCGATCTACGAGACCGGCCACGGCGGCGTCAAGCAGCGGGCGGTGTGGGAGAAGGAGGGCGAAGAGATCGTCATCACCGCGCTGCCGTACCAGGTCTCCCCGGCCAAGGTGCTGGAACAGATCGCGCATCAGATGCAGGCGAAGAAGCTGCCGATGGTCACCGACTTGCGCGACGAGTCCGACCACGAGCACCCGACGCGTCTCGTCGTCGTGCCCCGGTCCAACCGGGTCGATGTCGATGCGCTGATGGCGCACCTGTTCGCGACCACCGACCTCGAGAAGGGCTACCGGGTCAACCTCAACGTCATCGGCAACGACGGCAAGCCGGGCGTGCGCAATCTCGTCGAACTGCTGGGCGAGTGGATCGCGTTCCGCCGCGAGACCGTCACGCGCAGGCTGGAGTTCCGGCTCGACCAGGTCATCGACCGGCTGCACGTGCTCGAGGGCTTCCTCGTCGCCTACCTCAACATCGACGAGGTCATCGAGATCATCCGCAACAACGACGAGCCGAAACCGGTGCTGATTAAGCGCTTCGACCTTACCGGTACGCAAGCCGAGGCCATCCTCGAACTCAAGCTTCGGCACCTCGCCAAGCTCGAGGAAATGAAGATCCGCGGCGAGAAGGACGAGCTCGAGGAAGAGCGCGAGTCGCTGGAGGCCACGCTGGGCTCGGCCGCGAAGCTCAAGCGGCTGATCCGCGACGAGCTCATGGCCGATGCCGAGAAGTACGGCGACGACCGTCGCTCGCCGCTGGTCGAGCGCGAGGCCGCGCAGGCATTGAAGGAGACCGATCTCGTGCCCAGCGAGCCGGTGACCGTCGTGCTGTCGGAGAACGGCTGGATCCGCGCGGCCAAGGGCCACGACGTGGACGCGCCCGAGCTCAACTACAAGTCCGGCGATGCCTACCTGCACGCCGCGCGCGGACGCAGCAACCAGCTGGCCTGCGCGCTGGACTCGACCGGGCGATCGTACTCGATGCCGGCCCACGAGCTGCCTTCGGCGCGCAGCAACGGCGAGCCGCTGACCGGCCGCTTCTCGCCGCCTGCGGGCAGTTCGTTCCGGGGCGTCGCGCTGGGCGATCCTTCCGACCGCGTGCTGCTGACGACGACGGCGGGCTACGGGTTCGTCACGAAGCTGGAGAACATGCACACGCGCCAGAAGGCCGGCAAGCAGCTGCTGACCGTGCCGGACGGCTACGACGTGTTGCCCCCGTCGCCGGTGGCCGAGGACGAGGAAGCCACGATCATCTGCGCGACCAGCGCCGGCCACCTGCTGGCCTGCTACCTCAGCGAACTTCCCGAACTGTCCAAGGGCAAGGGCAACAAGCTCATCAACATCCCGCCCAAGGCGCGCAAGGACGGCGAGGTCATGGTCGGCGCCATCGCGCTGGTCAAGGGCCAGGACTGCCTGGTCTGGTCCGGCCAGCGCTACCTGCGCCTGTCGTGGTCGGACAGCGAGAACTACTGGGGTGAACGCGCACAGCGCGGCGGCCTGCTGCCGCGGGGATACCGGAAGGTGGATCGGTTGACGCTCGCGGAATAGGCGACGGTTT
>JBPRGD010000137.1:0-1880 GCA_051428125.1 Candidatus Wenzhouxiangella sp. M2_3B_020 | reverse complement strand
CCGGAGGTGTAGAGGATGAACAGCGGGTCCTCGGCCTCCATTTCCTCGGGCTCGCACTCGGCGTCGACCTGCTCGAGCTCCTCGTGCAGCCAGTGATCGCGCTCGTCGTCCCACGCGATGTCGTCGCCGGTGTTGCGCACGACCAGCACCGATTCGACCCGCTCGGCGGCCTCGGGGTTCTTCAGCGCGGCGTCGACGTTCTTCTTCAGGCCCGTAGAGCGGCCGCCGCGAACGCCGCAGTCGGCGGTCACGACGATCCTGGAATCGCAGTCGATGATGCGCCCGGCCAGCGCGTCGGGAGAGAAGCCGCCGAAGACCACCGAGTGGATCGCGCCGATGCGTGCGCAGGCCAGCATCGCGACCGCCGCCTCGGGGATCATCGGCAGGTAGAGCGTCACCCGATCGCCCTTCTTGACGTCGTGCTTCTTGAGCACGTTGGCGAATTTGCAGACCCGCTCGTGCAGTTCGCGGTAGGTGATCTTCGCGTCGCGGGCGGGGTCGTCGCCCTCCCACAGGATCGCGACCTGGTCGCCGCGGTCTTCGAGGTGGCGGTCGACGCAGTTGTGGCAGACGTTGAGCGTGCCGTCGTCGTACCAGCGGATGTGCAGGTCGTCGAGCGAGAACGAGACGTCCTTGACGCGGCTGAACGGCTTGATCCAGTCGATCCGCTTGCCGACGTCGCCCCAGAAGGCCTCGGGATCCTCGTCGGCCTTGCGGCTGAGCTGTTCGTATCGATCGGCGTCGACGTGCGCGTTCTCCGCGATCGATTCGAATACCGGGTAGCGTTCCTTCAGGGGGTTGTGACCGGACATGGACCTGCTCCTGTACGTCTATCAAAAAATCATGCTCGAAAGTGTCGACGAAAGGCGCGATGGTTGTAAAGTGATGAGCACGTCCGGAGCGCTAGACTTTGGTCGTAGGTCGACTCGGACCGGTTCTCCGGCCGTATACGACCAAAGGCGAATTGACCGTGCTCCGGTGGCGATCGACGATGTGCTTCGATCCACGTCGCTTACGTGTTCCAAAAGGTACCGGAGGGAGTCATGCGAACAACAACGCGAAATCGTTCAACCCTGTTTCAACGCGCCATCCTCACGCTGGCCGTCGCTCTGTGGTGCACCACGCCGGTGCTCGCCGACGGCGACCGCGTCGCGGAGCTTGAGCGGCGCGTCGCCGAACTGGAGTCCATGGTCGAGGCGCTGCTCGACGAACGCCGGGGAGCCGGCGCGGAAGAAGCCCGGCAGGCAGCGCAAGCAGCCGCCGAGGCTCGGTCCGAAGCGCGCGCGGCGCGCCAAGAGGTCTCCGAGCTGAGCGAACGGGTCCAGCCCGCAGTCGCCGCCGCGGAGGAAAAAGCCGATACGCCGACGTTCTCGTACGGCGGCTATGTCAAGGCCGATTTCATGTACTCGGCGTTCGACGACGGCGAGGTCGGCGGGTCCAGTCTCGGCCGCGACATCTACGTTCCGGCCGTCGTGCCGATCGGCGGCGACAGCGCGGAGTACTTCGACGCCCACGCGCGCCAGACCCGGTTCAACTTCGGCACGAACCACCAGATCGGCGACAACACGCTCCAGACGTTCATCGAGCTCGATTTCCTGACCACCCCGGGCGGCACCGAGCGGACCACCAACAACTACTCGCCGCGTCTCCGGCACGCGTTCGTGAAATGGAACAACTGGCTGATCGGTCAGACCTGGAACACCTTCATGGACGTCGCCACGCTGCCCGAAAGCGCCGACTTCATCGGGCCGACCTCGGGCACGACCTTCGGCCGCACGCCGATGGTTCGCTACACCAGCGGCGGCTTTGCGATCGCACTGGAAAACCCGGAATCGTCGGTCACGCCGCTGGGCGGCGGACGCATCGAAACCGACGAGAAC
>JBPRGD010000136.1:0-7529 GCA_051428125.1 Candidatus Wenzhouxiangella sp. M2_3B_020 | reverse complement strand
G
This sequence comes from Candidatus Wenzhouxiangella sp. M2_3B_020, assembly GCA_051428125.1. GTDB lineage: Bacteria > Pseudomonadota > Gammaproteobacteria > Xanthomonadales > Wenzhouxiangellaceae. The sequence goes on along the minus strand of JBPRGD010000136.1, from coordinate 7,528 downwards.
CCGAGGCCCTGGCCTGGGGTGCCGACGGACGGATTCTCGCCGTTGGCGACGCCGATGAACTCGCGGCTAATTGGCCGGATATCGATGCGATCGATGCCGGCGGCCGGTTCGTGATTCCCGGTCTGGTCGACGCCCACGGCCATGTCATGGGACTGGGTTTCGCGATGCTGAACGCGGACCTCGCCGGGGCCGAGAGCATCGCCGAGGTGATCTCCCGGCTCGAATCGCATGCCGAGCGACTGCCGAGGGGCGCGTGGCTGCGCGGCCGCGGCTGGGACCAGACGCGCTGGGAAAGCAACGCCTTCCCGACCGCCGCCGATCTCGACGAGGCGTTCCCGGAGCGGCCGGTGCTGCTGGAGCGCGTCGATGGCCATGCGTCGTGGGCCAATACCGCGGCGATGAAACGCATCGATGTGGATCTGACCGGAGAGTGGCAGCCCGAAGGCGGTTTCATTCACCGCGGCGAGGAAGGCGACCCGACCGGCGTGTTCATCGACAAGGCCGCCGCGCTGTTCGACGAGGTGATCCCGGAACCGGGCGAGGCCGAGATGGCGCTGGCGCTGGAGCGCGCGCTCGAACGCATGGTGTCGCTGGGTCTGACAGGCGTGCACGACGCGGGAACGTCGCTGGCGACGCTCCGCCGCTTCCTGCACCGGGAAGCGGCCGACGCGCTGCCGATGCGGATCCACGCCTTCGCCGACGGCGACGAGGACGCGCTGGCGGCGCTGTGCAGGCTGGGCTACGTGCAGACCGGGCGTGTGACCGCCCGCGGCGTGAAGTTCTACGCCGACGGCGCGCTGGGCAGCCGGGGTGCAGCGCTGCTGGACGACTACCATGACGATCCCGGCAATCGCGGACTGCTGTTCGAGTCGGACGATGCGATGCAGGCGCTGGTCGACAAGGCCATGGGCTGCGGCCTGCAGCTGGCGATTCACGCGATCGGCGACCGCGCGAATCGCCAGGTCATCGACGCCCTGGTCTCGGCGCAGGCGCGTTTCCCCGACAACCCCGGACGGCATCGCATCGAGCACACACAGATCGTCCATCGCGACGACATCCCGCGCATCGCCGAAGCCGGACTCATCGCGAGCATGCAGCCCACCCATGCGACTTCGGACATGCGCTGGGCCGAGGACCGCATCGGCGAGGGCCGGCTTTTCGGCGCCTACGCGTGGCAGAGATTGCGGCAGGCCGGGGCACGGCTCGCATTCGGCTCCGACTTCCCGGTCGAGAAGGTCGATCCCATGCTCGGACTGTACGCCGCCGTGACTCGCCAGGATCTCGACGGCGAGCCGCCCGGCGGCTGGCTGCCCGGCCAGCGCGTGACGATGCAGGTCGCGCTGGAAGGTTTCACGATCGATGCCGCCCATGCCGGGTTCGCCGAAGACGACGTCGGCTCGCTGGAACCCGGAAAGTACGCGGATTTCATCGTGCTGGATCGGAACCTGTTCGAGATCGAGCCCGCCGCGATTCCGGACACGGAGGTGTTGTCGACGATCGTCGGCGGCGATGTCGTCTATCGTAGTGAGCAAAGCCCGTTTTGATCGATGGGTCGCCGGCCCCGGGAAGCGGCCGGTTACGCATCGGAAATGCATTTCGTCGACGACTGAACCGTCGTTCTTGCGCCCACGAGTTCCGAACCCGTTCCCGGGAGACTGATTGCCCATGTCCGAAGAATACGAATCCCATCGCCTGATCCTCCGCCAGACGCGGATCGAGGACTACGGCGATATCGCCGGGATCATGAACCGCGTCTATCCCGGCGACCTGGAGGGCGCCTGGACGAAGGAGCAGTTCGAGTCGCAGGTCCGCCGCTTCCCCGACGGCCAGCTGTGCATCGAGGACAATGGAAAGGTCGTGGCCGCGGCGATCTCGCTGATCGTCAAGTACAGCCGATGGGGTCACGACCATCGTTACTGGGACATCGTCGGTGATGGCTATCTCACCACGCATGATCCCAAGGGTGACGTGCTCTACGGCGTAGACGTGTTCGTCCATCCCGACTATCGCGACCTGCGCCTGGGCCGCCGGCTCTACGATGCGCGCAAGGAGTTGTGCGAGAAGCTCAACCTGCGCGGCATCGTCATCGGCGGGAGGATTCCCGGCTACGAGAAGTACAAGGACGAGCTGTCGCCGCGACAGTACGTGGCCAAGGTCCGGGCGCACGCGCTGACCGACCCGATCCTGACCTTCCAGCTCGCCAACGATTTCCAGGTGCGCAAGATCATCAAGGGCTACCTGCCCGACGACCGCCCCTCGGCCGGATACGCGACGCTGCTGGAATGGGTCAACATCTACCACGAGGAGCCCAGCGACAGCCTGATCGGCGGCCGACCGTCCGATGTCCGCGTCGGTGCGGTCCAGTGGCAGATGCGGCAGACGAAGTCCCTGGAAGACCTGTTCGCGCAGATGGAGTATTTCGTCGATGCGGTTTCCGGCTACCAGGCCGACGTCGTTCTCTTCCCGGAGTTCTTCACCGGGCCCATGATGGCGCCGTGGAACGACCAGGGTCCGGCCGAGGCCGTGCGCCAGCTCGCCGGCTACACCGATGCGGTGCGCGAGGAGATGTCGCGCCTGGCCGTTTCGTACAACATCAACATCATTGCCGGATCGATGCCCGAGGTCGACGGCGACCGGCTCCGCAACGTCTGCTTCCTGCTGCGCCGAGACGGGACCTGGGACAAGCAGTACAAGGTTCACGTCACGCCCGACGAGGTCAGCTACTGGGGCCTGACCGGCGGCGACAAGGTCAAGGTGTTCGACACCGACTTCGGGCGCATCGGCATACTGATCTGCTACGACGTCGAGTTTCCGGAATTGCCCAGGCTGATGCGCGAGGAGGGCATGAACATCCTCTTCGTGCCGTACTGGACCGACACCAAGAACGCCTACCTGCGGGTCCGCCTGTGCGCCCAGGCCAGGGCCGTGGAAAACGAGTGCTATGTGGTCGTGTCCGGATCGGTGGGCAATCTGCCGCGCGTCGAGAACATGGACGTGCAGTATTCGCAGGCCGCGGTGTTCACGCCGTCGGACTTCGCGTTCCCCCACGACGCCATCGCCGCGGAGGCCACGCCGAACACCGAGACCATGCTGATCGCCGACCTCGATCTCGACAACCTGCGAGAGATCCGGTCCCACGGCTCGGTCCGCAACATGGCCGACCGGCGCAGGGATCTGTATGAACTGAAGTGGAAATAAGCGTTCGGTTTTCAGATGCAAGTTTTCAGCAATCGGGAGCCGAAGACCCGGCTTGCTGAAAACTGGAAACTTTCAGCTGAAAACTATTTTTTCTTGAGCCTCTCCACCGTCGCCTTCAGCACCGCCTGCGTCTCTTCGCTGAACCACGCTTCCGAGAAGCGCTCGGTATCCAGCGACTCCGGGTCGTCGAAGAGTGCGCCTAGGTCGGCGCGGCAGAGCTGGCGGGTCGTGAGCATGGCGTGCTGGGGCAGCGCCAGGTGGGCGCGGCACCACTCGACGGCCCGGGCAACCGCCTGGTCCGGCGGCACCAGTTCGTCGACGAGGTCGAGCTCCAGTGCGCGGTCGGCCGAGATCATCTGCCCGGCGACCAGGTGGCGCTCGGCGGGATAGGGACCGATCAGCCGGGCCAGCGCATGCCGGATGACCGGCGGCACCACCAACCCCACCTGGACTTCGTTGAGTCCGAGCCGGAAGTCGCCCTCGGCCATGACGCGATAGTCGCCGAACAGCGCGACCACCGTGCCGCCGGCCGGGCTGTGCCCGGTCATCGCCGATGCGACGGGTATGGGACTGCGCGCTAGAGCCTCCAGCAGACCGAAGAACGACTGCCAGAACGCGGTCATGCCGTCGCGGTCCAGCATCAGCAGTTCGGGCAGGTCCAGGCCTGCCGAGAACAGGCCCTCGCGGCCCGACAGCACGATCGCGCGCGTGCCGTCGGTCTGCGCCGATCGCACGGCCTCGAGCAGCGTCTCCATCATTTCCGGGTTCAGCGCGTTGACCGGTGGGCGTGCCAGGCGGAGTTCCCGGATCTCGTTGTCGTGGTTTTCGATGTCGAGCATGGGTTCAGCACCGGTTCAGGCGGTCGTGCCTACAGTGTAGCCGTCAGCATGAACCAGGAGGTCGACATGAAGACGAAATGGATTGCGCTTGCAGTGCCCGCCCTGCTCGCACTGGGAATCGCCGGCGCGGCCGAAGCTGGAGGCTACGGCCACGGCAAGGGCCACCACGGCTATTCGGGCAATGCCCATTACGGATACGGACACTTCGGCCATCCCGGTTTCCGGCAGGGATACCGCCATCCGGGTCGCGGCTACAAGGGATACCGGCACGGCTACAGGTCCGGATACCGGCCCGGATACCGGGCCTATCGCCACGGCTACCGGAAGGGCTACCGGCACGGCCATCGCTACGGTCAGCGACGCTCGTACTACCCGGACGCGTACCGCTACGATCCGTACCTGGGCATCGTGCGCGGCATCTACCATCCCTACGCGCGAGGCGGAATCTCGCTGCACTTCGGGTACTGATCGCCGAAACGAAAAGGCCCCGGTTGCGGGGCCTTTTCACGATGCGGATGGTGTCGGCGGCGTTTCAGGCGCCCGCTTGCGGTGCCCGAGCCGTGTCGCCGTCCAGCTTGCCGAAGCTGAAGCCCAGCACGGCGCCGAAGATCAGGTGCAGCACCAGCGTCGCAACGACGACCGGAATGCCGAGGTTGCCGGCGAAGAAGCCGCCGCCCATCACTGGCATCGCGACCAGCATCATCACCAGCCAGCCGATCACGCCGAGCACGATTCCCTTGACGGCGGGAGATCCGCCCGGCAACGCATGCGACAGGTTGGCGATGACCAGGCCGTAGAGCACGACCCCGATCGCGATGTGCGCGATCCAGCCGACGATCGGGCCGCCGCCCAGCGTTCCGGCCAGCATCGCGATGACGTTGAACTGTGGGAGCATGCCCATCGCTCCCTTGATCAGCATCAGCGCCGACAGCACCGCGGTGGCGATCGCGCCGGCGATCAGACCTTTTACGTTGCCATTCATCGTGTTTCCTCCCGTTTCGGTGTACCTCAGTCGACCGAACGCAGGTCGTTCGGCTTTCACTGGATTCGGGAGGGGGTGTTCGGATGATCAGCGCGCACAAGCGCCGTTCGGCGGCCTTAGACCGCGACGTCGGCGAGATTGCCGTTCTTTTCCAGCCAGGCCCGGCGGTCGGACGACCGCTTGCGCGCCAGCAGCATGTCCATGAGTTCGTGGGTGGCCGAGTCGTCGTCGACCGTGAGTTGCAGCAGGCGCCGTGAGTCGGGGTCGATCGTCGACTCGCGCAGCTGCATGGGGTTCATCTCGCCGAGGCCCTTGAAACGCGTCTCGGAGATCTTGCCCTTCCGACCCTCGGCCTGGACGCGCTCGAGAATTCCGGTGCGCTCGGCGGCGTCCAGCGCATAGAACGTCTCCTTGCCCACATCGATGCGGTACAGCGGCGGCATCGCGATGAAGACGCGCCCGTCGTCGACCAGCGGCCGGAAGTGGCGCAGGAACAGCGCCGAGAGCAGGGTCGCGATGTGCAGTCCGTCGGAATCGGCGTCGGCCAGCACGATGATCTTGCCGTAGCGCAGCCGGGACAGGTCTTCGGATCCCGGGTCGACGCCGACGGCGATCGCCAGGTCGTGGATCTCCTGCGACGCCAGCACCTGCCCCGGGTCGGTCTCCCAGGTGTTCAGTATCTTGCCCCTGAGCGGCATGATGGCCTGGAATTCCCGGTTGCGCGCCTGTTTCGCGCTTCCGCCGGCCGAATCACCCTCGACCAGGAACAGCTCGGTCTCGTCGAGATCGGTGGACGTGCAGTCGGCGAGCTTGCCGGGAAGCGCGGGGCCGGCCGTGACCTTGCGCCTGGCGATCTTCTTGCGCTGTTTCGAGCGCTTCAGCGCGTTGTCGATTGCCAGCTTCGCGATGGTCTCGCCGTCGGCGGTGTTCCGGTTCAGCCACAGCGAGAACGCATCCTTGACCAGGCCCGAGACGAAGCTGGAGGCCTCGCGCGAGGACAGCCGCTCCTTGGTCTGGCCGGAGAACTGCGGCTCGCGCAGCTTGACCGACAGCACGAAGCTCAGCCGTTCCCAGATGTCCTCGGGCGCCAGCCGGACGCCGCGCGGGAGCAGGTTGCGGATGTCGCAGAACTCGCGCAGCGCCTCGATCAGGCCGGTCCGGAGACCGTTGACGTGGGTGCCGCCCTGCGGCGTCGGTATCAGGTTGACGTAGCTTTCCTGGACCAGCTCGCCCTCGGGCACCCAGCACAGCGCCCAGGCGGCCTCGGTGTCCTCGCCGCTGAATTCGCCGGTGAACGGCTGGGCCGGGACGTGCTCGTACTCGGCCAGCGCGCCGGTCAGGTAGTCTGTCAGGCCGTCCTCGTAATACCAGGTCTCCTGCTCGTCGCGCTCCTCGTCGTTCAGCGTGATCGTCAGGCCGGGGCACAGGATCGCCTTGGCCCGCAGCAGGTGCTTGAGCCGCGGTCGCGAGATGTTGGGAGAGTCGAAGTAGCCGGGGTTGGGCCAGAAGCGGATCCAGGTGCCCGTGTTGCGCTTGCCGACGTCGCCGACGACCTCCAGCGACTGCACGGTTTCCCCGTCTTCGAACGCAACGGCGTGCTCGGCTCCCGAGCGCTTGATGCGGCATTCGAGCCGGCTCGACAGCGCGTTGACGACCGAAACGCCGACCCCGTGCAGGCCGCCGGAAAACGTGTAGTTCTTGCCGGAGAACTTGCCGCCGGCGTGCAGCCGCGTCAGTATCAGTTCGACGCCCGGCAGCTTGTGTTCAGGATGGGGATCGACCGGCATGCCGCGGCCGTCGTCTGTCACGGAGACCGAACCGTCGTCGTGCAACGCCACGTCGATCCGGCGCGCGTGGCCGGCAAGCGCCTCGTCGACGGAATTGTCGACCACCTCGGCGACGAGATGGTTGGGCCGGGTGGTGTCGGTATACATCCCGGGCCGCCGGCGCACCGGCTCCAGCCCCTGCAATACCTCGATATCGGCAGCTTCGTATTTCGACATTTCGTTAGAGCGTTTGCTGAAGGTGGTTCCAGCGAAGTATCGGGGAGATCCGGGAGTTTGTCACCCCGGAAGGTTTTCGTGAATGGTGAATAGTGAATAGTGAATAGTGAATAGTGAATAGAAAAACCGGGTGTGCCCTCTCGCGCCCCATGGGCACTCTATTCGCTATTCGTCATCCGCTAAAGCTCTGAAAAGCCGCTCAGCCGGCCTCTTGCCGCTCCGCAGTCGTGGGTGGTCCCGGAGGTTTTCATCGTCGGGAGCATTTCGTGATTCGTCGATCGTGAACCGGTGAATCGTGAACGAGAAGATCCGCCCGCGCGATGGACGTACCGGGTTTTCTATTCACTATTCACTATTCACTAAAATCCCAACGAAGCCGCCGACCCCCGCCGCATCCCCGATCCGACCTAGTCCCCCTTGATGATCCCCGGCCCTTTCCCCGCCGTCTTCTCGTAGACGCCTTTCCCGATCTTCTTGTACTGCGTGAACCCGGCCTTCTCGATGCT
>JBPRGD010000135.1:0-10150 GCA_051428125.1 Candidatus Wenzhouxiangella sp. M2_3B_020 | reverse complement strand
TGTGGTGTGCCGGGGGGGGGGGGGGGGGCTGCCCCCCCCCGCCGCCGGTCATCTTCGTGCCGCGGGCACGCATCTGAACGAGAAGCAGGGAGGGGGCCCGCTCATGACCGTCAGACATCTGGATACCCTGGTTGCAGGCGCGCTCGTCGTGTTCGGCCTGTACCTGATCGGCTCGGGCTGGAACTATGGGTTCATGCGGGGCACGACGCCCGGCCCGGGTCTCTTTCCGGCCCTCACCGGGATCGCGGTGACCGTGCTCAGCGCGGTCAACCTCGTCAGGGGGCTTGCCGGACGCGAGGAGGTCAGGGCGGGCATGCCGCGGGCCGAGGTCGTCAAGGTCGTGGCGCTCACCCTTTGCATCGCCGGCGTGATCGTCGCGGCCAAATGGTTGGGGCTGACGCTGGCCACGATGCTTATGATCGTGGCGTCGAGCCTTGTCATCGAGCCCAGGATGAACCGCGTTCAGGCGGTGAAGGTCCTTGCGGTGGCTCTGGCGATTCCGCTGGCCGCCCGGTGGCTATTCGGCTCGGTGCTCGGCGTTCCGCTGCTGACCGGCCCCTTCGGCCTGTAACCCAGAGACATTGAAATAAGCCGATCGCGAGGGCCCATCCGCCCTCCGACCCGGCCGACTGAGGTGAGACCATGGAAGCTTTCAGCCTGCTTCTCGACGGTATCGGCGCGGCGACATCGCTTGATATCTTCGGAGCCACGATCATCGGCATTCTCGCCGGCCTCGTCATCGGGGCGCTGCCGGGCCTGGGGCCAGCGGCCGGCGTCGCGATCATGCTGCCGATCGCGGTCACCTTCGGCGGGAGCGCGTCGATCGCCTGCCTGGGCGGCGTTTATTACGGCGCGATGTTCGGCGGCGCCGTGACCTCGATCCTGTTGGGGATCCCGGGCGACGCGCCTTCGGTGATGACAATCCTCGACGGCCATCCATTGGCCAAGAAAGGCGAGGCCGGCCGCGCCCTCGGCATGGCGGTCTTCGCCTCGTTCATCGGCGGCTTCGTCGGCTTGATGCTTCTGACCGTGCTGGCCCTGCCGATCAGCAAGGTGGCCATTGCCTTCGGCCCGATCGAGATGACCGCGATCATGGTCTTCGCGCTGTCGCTCGTCAGCGTGCTGGGCGGGCGCAACGCCATCAAGGGCTTCGTTGCGCTCGGCCTCGGCTTCTGGCTCGGCACTGTCGGCATCGACCCCATCGCGGGGCCGCTGCGCTACACGTTTGGTTCAATCGAGCTTCTGGAAGGCATCGACTTCTCGGTGGTCGCTGTGGGCCTGTTCGGTTTGACGGCGATGTTTGAAAGCCTTAGCCCCCGCACGACCGGAAGCGCGCCTACCGTGAGCCTCTCGCAGCTCTTCCCCCGGCTGAAGGACGCCGTGGTTTCGCGGTGGCAGCTCGTGTCCGGCGCGTTCCTCGGGTTCTTCGTGGGGGTTCTTCCGGGGGTCGGCGCGACGGCCGCAACGATGCTCAGCTACGCCGTCGCAAAGCGGACGACCAAGAACGCCGAAAACTTCGGGCATGGTGAGATCAAGGGCGTCGCGGCGCCGGAGGCGGCCAACAACTCCGCCTCCTACGCCTCGATGATCCCGCTGTTCACGCTGGGCATTCCCGGCTCTGCGACGACGGCCGTGATGATGGGCGGCCTGATCATGCTTGGCCTGCAGCCCGGCCCGCTTCTGTTCGTCAACGACAGCGAGTTCGTTTGGACTGTCTTCGGCAGCTTCTATGTCGGCAATCTGTCGCTCGTCTTCCTGACGCTGCTGCTCACCCCGCTCCTCGCGAGCATTCTGCTGATCAAGCCGTCTCTTCTTTATCCTGCAGTGCTGACCGTCGTCGTGTTCGGCGTCTTCACCATCGAGTATTCGATGTGGAGCGTAACGGTCGCTCTGGCGGCAGGTGCGCTGGGGCTGATCCTGATGCGCCTCGATTATCCGGCGGTGCCGCTCATCCTGGGTCTGGTTCTGGGCCCCCTGCTCGAGCGGAACGTCCGCCGCACGCTGATCAGTTCTGAGGGGGACCTGACCGCCTTCGTCACGAGCCCCATCGCGGGCACCCTGTACGCGCTCACGTTGCTGGTCATCCTGCTTCCGCTCGTGAAGAAACAACTCCAGCATCGCCGCCAGCAACGCGTCCGGGAGGCCTGAATGAACAAGTACAGTCACATCGTCATCGGCGGCGGCATCGTCGGGGCCGCGACCGCGAGGGAGATACTCCGCAGGGACCCGACCGCCCATCCCATCGTGCTCGAGAAAGAACAGGGGCTTGCCCGGCACCAGACCGGCCACAACAGCGGCGTGATCCATGCCGGCGTCTATTACGCCCCCGGCTCGCTGAAGGCCAAGCTGTGCTTCGCCGGAGAAAAGGCGACGAAGCAGCTCTGCCGCGAAAAGGGCATCCGGTTCGAGGTGCCGGGCAAGCTGGTCGTCGCGACGGGCGACCTGGAGCTGGAACGTATGGCCGCTCTTGGAAAGCGAGCGCGCGAAAACGGGCTCGAGATCGAGGACGTGTCGGCAGAGCGGCTGCGCGAACTCGAGCCGGCGATCGCCGGCAAGGGCGCGCTTTTGGTGCCCACGACCGGCATCGTCGACTACGCCGAAGTGACAAGGGCGCTGGCCGCGGAGGTCGATGAAAAAGGCGGCACCATCCGCCGGGGGGCCGAGGTCATCGGCATCGAGGAGGGCGACGCCGGGGTCACCGTCACCCTTCGCGGCGGCGAGCGTCTGCACGGCGACCGGCTGGTGGCCTGCGCAGGACTGCAATCGGACCGGATCGCCGCGCTCGCGGGGCTCGAGGTCAACCACCGGATCGTGACGTTCCGGGGCGAGTACTACACGCTGCCGCCGCGCCTGTCCCAGATCACGCGGCACCTGATCTACCCGGTGCCGGACCCGGACCTGCCGTTCCTGGGAATCCACCTGACGCGCATGATCGACGGCAGCGTGACGGTGGGCCCCAACGCCGTGCTGGGCTTCGCGCGCGAAGGCTACGGCAAGGGCAGCCTGTCGCCGCGCGACGTTCTGGACATGGCGTCCTTCGGCGGCTTCTGGCGGATGGCGAAGGAAAACCTCGCCTCGGGTGTGACCGAGTTCCGCAACTCGGTTCTCAAGCGGCGCTACCTGAGGGAATGCCAGCGCTATTGCCCGCAGCTCACGCTGGCCGACTTGGGCGCGCCTGGCGCGGGTATCCGGGCGCAGGCGGTGATGGCGGACGGCACGCTGGTCCACGACTTCCTCTTCCTGGAAAGCCCACGCAGCCTGCACGTCTGCAACGCCCCCTCTCCCGCCGCGACCTCCGCCCTCCCCATCGCCGAGATGATCGTCGACCGCTTGGAAGGTGTCGCCGCCGCGGCGTGAGGCGGGCTTGGCGGGCCTCAGCCAAGGGGGCTGCCGTTCGAGCTTCCGACAATCGCGTGCGAGTTCTCACCCGCTCAAGAAAGCAAAATCCGCCGGAGCGGCGTTCGGCCGCTCCGGCGGATCTCTTGCCGATGAGCGACTGGCCTCAGCCCGGACGGAACCCGCATTCCGGGTCGCGGGAAGACAATCTGCGCAGCAGCCGCTCCACCTCACCGAGCGCCTCGGCGCTCAAGGCCGGGCCAGGCGCACGCAGCGCCTCGTGTGCGATGGCGCCCCGGCGCATCAGGATGTGCTTGCGCACGGCCAGTCCGATGCCCGACTGCTGTTCGTAGCGCAGAAGAGGCAAGTGAGCGTCGAAGACGTCGGCGGCGGCTTCGGCGTCATGATCCGAAAGGTCGACGACGCGGCGCAGCATCTCGGGGAAGGCGTAACCGGTCATCGCACCGTCGGCGCCCCGAGACATCTCCAGATCGAGGAACAGAGCACCGTTCCCGCACAGGATCGACAGCGGCCGCATCCCACCCTGCTGCTGCCACTCCCGAATGGCGGTTAGCTTCTCGAGGCCCGGCCAGTCCTCGTGCTTGAGCATCACGCAGGACGGATTCTCCTCTACCACCTGCCGGATGACCCTCGGCGCCATGACCACACCCGTGGCTGTCGGATGGTCCTGCAGGACGAAGGGGATGTCTTCGCCGATCGCCCGCACTGCGCCGCGGAACCAGCCGGTGATCTGTTCGTCCGTCCGCATCGCCGCGGGCGGCGTCATCATGACGCCGGCGGCTCCGATTTCCATCGACTTCCCCGCGAGGCTCTGCATCGCAGCGAAGCCAGGGGCCGACACTCCGACGACCACGGGTTTCCCCGCAGCCGCCGACACGATCTCGCGCACGACCGTCTCGCTTTCGTCCGGGCGAAGCTTCTGCGCTTCGCCCATGATCCCGAGAATCGTAAGCCCGTCGACCCCGCGTTCCAGGTACCACTCTGTCATCGGGCGGAGGGACGCAATGTCGAGCGTACCGTCAGGCTTGAACGGCGTGGGCGTGATCGCGAACACGCCTTTCGAGGCGGCCGATATCATGTCGACGCCTTCCAGGTGTCGTACCGGGCGCGCGTCTCCTCATTCATGGGGTAGAGGCCGGGTAGCTTCTCGCCTCGGCCGACCTCGTCCACGATCCAGCCCTCCATTCGCTCCTGCTCTGGCGCTTCCTCGAGCACCTCGCCCAGCAGCGCCGCCGGGATGACGACCGCGCCGTCGCGGTCCGCCACGATCGTGTCGCCGGGGATTACGCAGACGCCGCCGCAGCCGACTGTGTCCTCCCAGCCGACGAAGGTGAGGCCGGCGACCGAAGGAGGCGCCGCCGCGCCCCGGCACCAAACGGAAAGACCGGTGCCCAGAACGCCCTCAAGATCCCGAACCACCCCGTCGGTCACCAGGCCGGCGGCACCCCTCTTGACCATGCGCGCGCAGAGGATGTCGCCGAACACGCCGGCATCAGGTACGCCGTTGGCGTCGATGACGGCGAAGGCCCCCTCGGGCATTGCCTCGATGGCCGCGCGCGTCGAGATGGGGCTGCCCCAGCTCGCCGGCGTCGCGAGGTCCTCGCGCGCCGGGACGAAGCGGAAGGTGAAGGCCCGGCCCACCACCCGCTCCTGGTCGTTCCTGAGCGGCATCGCGCCACGCATCCAGACGTTGCGCAGGCCCTTCTTGAGCAGGATCGTCGTGAGTGTTGCGGTGGTGACGCCCTTCAGGATCTCGATGGCCTCGGCGTCGAGAGTGCGAGTTTCTGTCGTCATCTCGGTTTTCCTTCAGATGCTGGGAATGTAGCCGCCGTCGATCCGGATCTGCGATCCGGTGACGTAGCCGGCCCGGTCGGAGGCGAGGAAGGCGACCATGTCAGCGTACTCGCCCGGCTCGCCATACCGCCCCATCGGGATCGCGGCGTGGCTCTCGGCACGGACGTCCTCGACGCTCCGGTTCTCCCGTTCAGCCTTCTTCTCGTCGAGGAAGGTGATGCGCTTGGTGGCGACGCGGCCGGGCATGACGACGTTGCAGGTTACACCATCCTTGCCGACCTCTGCCGCGACGCTCTTGGACCAGCCGACGAGCGACAGACGCAGGGCGTTTGAGATGCCGAGGTTCGGGATGGGCGCGGCAACGCCGGACGAGGTCGAAGTGATGATGCGCCCCCAGCCGCGTTCGCGCATGCCGGGCAGGACCCGGTCGGCTATATTCATCACGGAAACGACCATGGAGTCGAAGAATTTCCGCCACGTCTCGGGCGTCTGGCCGGAGGCTGGCCCCGGCGGCGGACCGCCGGTCACGGCGACGAGGATGTCGACGGCACCGAGCCGCGCCTCGACCTCGCCGACCTTGCCCTCCACGTCGTCGATCCGGCTCAGATCCCATTCCAGCGCCATCGCTTCGCCGCCGGCCGCCGCGATTGCGTCGACCGCCGCGGTCGCCGCGGCTTTGTCCAGATCCGCTGCGGCGACTTTCGCGCCCTCATCGGCGAGGGTGCGCGCGATGGCGCCCCCGAGGCCGCCACCCGCGCCCAGCACAAGCGCCGTGCGGCCCTGCAAACCCAAATCCATGTTCTCCTCCATCTTCGCATTCGGCTTGTGCGATCGGTTTAACCGAAGAGAAGGGATGTGTACTGTTCCGTCACAAAGAAGGAATATTGCGGTTTGGATACGCTACATTTGGAGACACTGCGCGCTGTCGGGGAACGGGGCTCGTTGGCCGCGGCCGCGCAGGATCTGAACATTACGCCTAATGCGGTGGCCCAGCGGATTCGGGCGCTGGAAAAGGAGTTCGGCGTCGCCCTTGTCGCCCGTGCCGGGCGGCACGTGCAACCGACGCGTGCGGGGCACGCTGTGCTTCGGCGCCTGCCGAACATCCTGCGCGACCTGCGCGACCTCCATGCAGCGGCTACGGGTGAGGAGATCTCGGGCGAGCTCAGGATCGGTGCCATCTCGACTGCCCTGACGGGCATCCTCCCCGAAGTGCTGGAGCGCCTGGCACACGAGCATCCTCGGCTGAGGCTGCATCTTGAGCCGGGCACCTCCGGGGACCTCTATAAACGGACGCGCGACGGCGATCTGGACGCCGCCGCTGTCGTAGAGCCGAGTTTCGAGCTTCCGAAGTTTCTGAGCTTCCGGCTATGGCGGCGGGAGCCTTTGACGCTTCTGGTCCCGGAAAGCGAGAAGCGGGACGACGCAACGGAGATTCTGCGAACCGAGCCCGTCATTATCTACGACCGTGCCCAGTGGGGAGGCCGCCTGGCTGCGCAATGGCTCGAGGACCAGCGCCTGGAGATCAGGACGTTGTTCGAACTCGATGCGCTTGACGCGATTGCGGTTCTGGTCGCGCGCGGTCTCGGGGTTGCCGTCGTGCCCGACTGGGTGGGACCGCGACCCGCGGACGTGCGCCTGCGACAGGTCGCTCTTCCGCCACCCGTTCCTGAGCGCGGCATCGGGCTCCTGTATCCTCAGAGCGGAGCCAGGGCGCATTTGGTCGATGTCCTGCTGAAGCAGGCCGAACGCACAGCGCGCGGATGACGAATTTGCCGCGTAGTCTCCTCCCGAACGTCCTTTCAGGTGCAGAGAGGATGAGCAAGAGCATCAATCTTCAAGTGTGTCAGGCGGATGCGGCCGAAGCCGCATTCGCCGTTGAATTCCACATTCGATGGACTGGAGGTCGATCTGTGAGCCGCTGTCTTGGGCTCCCGGCGCGATTACTCAAAGATTGACGGCAACCATAAGACCTGACCCCCAACCCTTTTCGCCAGCCAATTGTCACCCGTCCGATCGAGCACGAGGGCGGCATCGTCGCCGTGCCCAGTGGCCCCGGTCTGGTCATCGAGATCGACCGCGATGCGCTGACCAAATTCGCACCGAAGACGCAAGGATGATCGGCAGAACGTACATGGGGCGCGCGTAACATAACGCGCGTACCGGGCCCTTCGGTTGCCGGCAGGGGGCAACCCGCTCATACAGGCGCAGTTTCCGAAGACCGAGCCCGGGGACGCGCGCAACGGCCGCGTATGCGGAGATGCTTATAGATCCGTATGCGCCGTCTCTGCCCCATTGATTTCGGCGGTTCCGGCTCGCCACCCGAGCGGCGAGTTTCCTTCTGAGCATTCAGAGGGAGCTGAAGATGGCGGATGGTGGGGACGGATTTGATGGCTGTATCGAGGTTGTGCAACGGACGCGTGGATACCGGCGCTGGCCTGACGAGGTAAAAGCCCGGATTGTGGCTGAGAGTTTTCAGCCCGGAGTTCGGGTGGTGGATGTGGCGCGGCGGCATGATCTGGTCGCGCATCAACTTTCGGATTGGCGGCGTCAAGCGCGCCAAGGGAAGCTGGTCTTGCCGGCGGACGCTATGGCTGATGTTTCGTCAGACGCCCTTCCTGCCTTTGTGCCGGTTTCTGTGGAGCCTGAGGGCGTCGATGCATCCGCGGATGTCGCCCAGGCCTGCGGTGTCATCACGATCGAGATTGGCGACGAACTCGTGCTGCGGGTGCCGGCGGGTGTCCCGGTGGAGCGGGCTGCGGCGATGGCACGCGCCTTGAGAGCGTCGGCATGATCGTCGCGGGGCACCGCCTGCCAGTGCTGGTTGCGACCCGACCGGTGGACTTCCGCTGCGGTCACCAGGCGCTGGCGCTGATCGTGCAGACCGAGCTGAAGCTCGATCCGCATTCGGGGGTGACGGTGATCTTCAGATCGAAGCGCGGTGACCGCCTGAAGATCCTGGTCTGGGACGGGACCGGGATGGTGATGGTCTACAAGGTCCTCGAGCAGGGCTGCTTCGCCTGGCCGAAGGTTCGGGACGGAGTGATGCGGTTGTCGCGGGCGCAGTTCGAAGCCTTGTTCGAGGGGCTGGACTGGCGCCGGGTGGTGGCGCAACGGGTGCGGCCTCCGGCTGCGGCAGGGTGACTCGGCGAGCCTTTTTGGGCCATGTTTTATTGGGCTTTCCTGCGAGGAACTGGTAGGAAGGCGCATGTCGCAGCCCTTCGATCTCAGCCGATTTCCAGACCTCCCGTCGGAGGTGGTGAAGGCCTTCGCTGCGCAGCAGACGGCGCTGGAGGCGGCCCGCTTCGAGGCTTCCGTCGAGCGCGCTGCGCGCCAGCATGAACAAGCGATAGTAGCAGAGAAGAGCGCCTTCATCGCCGAATTGGAGGCGCTGATCGCGAAGCTGGAGGGGCAGGTTCAAGACTACCGGCGCACGAAGTTCGGGCCAAAATCGGAGAAGCTGGACCCCGCGCAGCTCGAACTTGCTCTCGAGGAACTCGAGACCGCCATTGCCGAAACCCAGGAACAGATTGCTGCGGTCGAAGAGAAGGTCGCGGCCAGCGCCACCGATCCGGAGAAGAAGGCGTCGCGCAAGCCACGCAAGACGCGGGCACTGCCGGACCACCTGCCGCGTGTGGAGCGGGTGATCGAGCCCGCGAGCATCGTTTGTCCGTGCGGCTGTGGCGACATGGTCCGGATCGGCGAAGATCGGACGGAACGGCTGGATTACATTCCGGCACGCTACCAGGTCATCGCCACGATCCGCCCCAAGTACGCCTGCCCCAAGGGGCGCACGGGCGTGGTTCAGGCGAAAGCCCCGCCGCACCTGCTGGAGGGGAGCTGGCCCACCGAGGCGCTGCTGGCACAGGTGGCTGTATCCAAGCATTCCGAGCACATGCCGCTGAACCGCCAAGCCGTGGTCATGGCCCGGCACGGCGTGCCCATCGACCGCTCGGTGCTGGCGGACTGGATGGGACGGACGGGGACGCTGATCGAGCCGGTGGTGGAGCATATGGCCAAGGCCCTGATCCAGGGCAGCACCCGGCTCTATGTCGACGAAACGACCGCTCCGGTGCTGGACCCCGGGCGGGGCAAGACGAAGACCGGCTACCTGTGGGCGGTGCTGCGCGATGAACGGGGCTGGAATGGTCCGGCACCGCCGGGCGTGGTGTTCCACTATCGGCCCGGCCGAAAGGGCGAGTATGCCGATGAAATCCTGACCGGCTTCAATGGCACGATCCAAGTCGATGCCTATGGCGGCTATACGCATCTGGCCAAGCCCGACCGCCAAGGTGGTAAGCCCCTGAAGCTGGCATTTTGCTGGGCCCATGGTCGGCGAAAGCTGATCAAGGCCAAGCCGAAGAAGGGGTCACCCATCGTCGACGAGGCGCTGGTGCGCATTGCCGCGCTCTACAAGATCGAGGATGCCATCCGCGGGTTGGGCCCCGCTCATCGCCGCGCAGTCCGCCAGGACCTGTCCCGCCCACTGGTGGATGAGTTCTTCACATGGGTGGCCGCCCAGGCCGCGCGCGTCTCGCGCAAATCCGAGCTTGGCGGGGCGCTCGCCTACATGCTCCGGCGCCAGGAGGGCTTCCGGCTCTTCCTCGAAGATGGCCGGGTCGACATCGACTCCAACCTTGTCGAGAACGCGATCCGCAGCCCGGCCATGAACCGCCGCAACGCGCTGTTTGCCGGGCACGATGACGGAGGTCGGTCATGGGCGCGCTTTGCCAGCCTGATTGGCACCTGCAAGATGAACGGCGTTGAGCCCTACGCCTATTTGCGCGACCTCTTCACCAAGCTCGCCAACGGTCATCTCGATAAGGATATCGACGAGTTGATGCCGTGGGCCTACGCCGAGGCGTCCCACCCCTCACAATGAGCTCACCCGGGAGTCCCCAGTGAGCTCATCCTGCGCCCTCATCAGGGCAAGACCGTCAGCCGAAGGCGCCGGAAACCCGACCGCAACCGAAATCCCGATGGGGCGGAGACGGCGCATACA
>JBPRGD010000134.1:0-20583 GCA_051428125.1 Candidatus Wenzhouxiangella sp. M2_3B_020 | reverse complement strand
CCGGACTCGACCGCTCGATCCGTTGATCGAAGCGACCTGCTGTGCCAGCATGGCGGCCGTCGCCGCATGCGCCCCACTGGCCCGTCGCCGTCATGAAAGTCGAACTCGAGATTCGCTGGCGCATCGGGCCGGACCAGGCCGACGACGTCGATCCGCTGCTGTTTCGCCTGCTCGAAGCCATCCAGCAGGGCGACAATCTCCGGGCGGCCGCACGTCGAACCGGAGTTTCCTATCGCCACGCCTGGGGACTTCTCCAGTACTGGGAAAAGCAGTTCGGCGCCGGGCTCGTGCTGCTGGAACGAGGCCGAGGCGCGAGCATGCTGCCGCTGGGGCAGCGGCTGTTGGCGGCAAAGCATCGGGCCGCCGGCCGCCTGGCTCCCACGCTCCAGAGCCTCGCCGCCGAGCTCGAGCACGACCTGATCCGGATCACCGATTCCGAGCATCCGGTGCGGATCAGCGCAAGCCACGACATCGCACTGCAGCGCCTGGTCCGGCTGCTCAACGATCGGGCGCCCCCGCGCTTCAACCTGCAGCACCACGGCAGCACCGAGAGCCTGCGCCATCTGGCGGCGGGCCGCTGCGAGATCGCCGGATTCCATGTGCCCGTGGACCCGCCGATGGAGGGCATTCACGCCGAATTTCGGCGGCTCGTGCCGGCGAGCGATTTCGAGATCGTCCACTTCGCGTGCCGGCGCCAGGGATTGATCCTGCCCCGCGACAATCCCGACCAGATCCGGAGCCTCACGGACGTGGCCGAGCGCCGATTGTCATTCGTCAACCGGCAGCAGGGATCGGGGACTCGCCTGCTGTTCGATGCGCTGCTGGCGGCCGAAGGCATATCGGCGGACCGGATCGTGGGCTACGAAACCGAGGAGTTCACCCACCAGGCGGTGGCTGCCATGGTGGCCAGCGAATATGCGCGGGTCGGATTCGGCATCGCCCATGCCGCCGCGGAGTTCGGCCTGCACTTCATTCCGCTGGCCACCGAGCACTACCTGCTGGCCTGGCAGCGAAGCGCGGTCGGTTCGGACTGGCATGACGCGCTCGAGCGCGCCCTCGGCGACCATGAGGCCATGGCCGCACTGAGCGCGCTGCCCGGCTACGACTTCCAGGCCGCCGGCGAAACGAGTTCACTGGCCGGACGCTGACCGGCCGTCAATTCGGCAACGTGCAGCGCTTGGACCCGGGATATGGGCGGACCCGGGAGATGGACGTCCACGCTCTCCGCTTTGTAACAACCGCTTCCGCACAGTCCGAAAGACGCTCGATGCAATCGGCGACTGTCCGGGGCCGCACGGAAACCGCCGCCCGCTGGACCCGAGACGGGCCCACCAAAGAAAACGGGCCTCCCGAAGGAGGCCCGCATAGAGGATCGAATGGATCGATCACTGGTTGATGAGAATCGCCTCGCTGTCCAGGGTCGCACCGCCCCGAGCCCCCGGGCCGCGATCGCCGTTCGTGATCAGCATGACCCCGAGTTCCGGCGAGTTGCCGGAGAACGGCCCGAAGTCGAGGACATTCATCTCTCCCGTCGAGTGCGGCGGCACTGCCGCCGGCGGCAGGCCGAGGTAGCGCTCTCCGAGCGGCGTGATCGTCAGGCCGCCCACGAGGTCTCCGGGGCCGCCGAAGTAGAAGTCCTGGGTCACGACGAAGGCGTTCACGTTAGTGTCGAGCAGGTCGGCAGCGCTGAGTCCCACCTGCTCGGCGCAGACGTAGAGCACCGTGTTGCCGGTGTTGGTCGCATGCTCGGCGAAGAAGCGCGCGCTCGCCCCACCGGTGCCGAGATTTAACGCCCAGCTCAATTGGCGACCATCCGCGAGCTGATTGAACGTGAAATCACGGTTCAGTACGGAGAAGTCGGGGGCACCGTCCTGGTCGATATCCAGCACGACCTGGTGACTGACCGGCACCAGGTGCGACTGGGGCTCCCAGGTGTTCATCGCGAATGCCCAGACGAAGGAGGGGTCACCCGAGCAGACGCCCGGCGGCACCAGGAACGTGTTGACGCCGACCGCCCGGAGATCCGGCGTTGGCTGCTGCGCGCCCCGAGCGCCTTCCGGCATGTTCGGGCTGGTGGCGAGCAGCGCGTAGGCATCGGTCTGGGCCGCACCCAACCCGATGTTGTTCAACGTGATCGTGTCGGAACCGTCCTCGAAATCGAGTTGAGTCCGTGCCTTCACCAGCGCCGACTTCCTGGGCAACATGTGCCACGCCAGGTGGATGGGGTGGCTGCCGTCGTCCAGCAGCAGGTAGCCGTCGAACTCGTTCAGCGTCAGCGCGCCGGCATTGGCGCCCTCCGAGCCGGAGTTCATGTGGTTGGCCGGGAGCCGGGCCGCGTCGATCGTGACCTTGACGGTGAACGTCGCATCCCGTCCGGGCTGGACCTTGACCTTGTTCGGCACCTGGACGCTGAGCGCGCCGCTGGCCTCGTCGTCGTCGAAGCGGAAGCTCGGGTGCACGGTATATTCGATCGTGTCGCTCGAGTAGTTCCGCACGCGGACCGTCCGGTGAATCACCGTCCGGCTGTCCTCGGCATCGACATAGCCGAAACTGAGCGCACCGGTGGGCTCGTCATCGTCCCAGGCCGCGGCCGGGGCTGCGACCGCCCGATCGGCGCGGACTTCGCCACCGCCGATGCGCGACACGGGCGCGAGTCCAGAGCCGGGGTCGGTGTCGATGTCGGTCTCGCCGTTGTTCATCAGGCGCGCCTTCACTTCCACTGGCGACAGGTCCGGATAGACATCGAGCACCAGCGCCGCGGAGCCGGCGACCATGGGCGCTGCGCCCGACGTGCCGCCGAACGGTCCTTCACCGGTTCCGGTGCCGGCGTTGGCCGAGATCGAGGCACCGGGTGCACCCAGCTCCGGTTTCAGGAAGCTGTCCGGGTTGCGCGGACCGCGCGAGGAGGATCCCACGACGCTGCGCACCAGCGCCAACTGGTTGGCCGGGTCGATCGTGCCGATGCCCGGTCCCGAGTTGATCTGGCTCTTGATCGCATTGGAATCGTCCTGGCTGATCATGTAACCGGGCACGGTGATGGCCCCGCCCGGGTCGCCGAAACCGCCGGAAAACGGCTCGCCGGGCGCAATCAGGCCGATGATGCCCGCGATGCCCCCCGCGTCGCCGATGTTCTTGATCTTGAGGGTGAAAAGGCACGCGCCACGGTCGACGAGCACGATGAGGCCGCTGAGCGAACCCGGCGCAAAGGGCGCGCAACCATTCAGGTTACCGCCGGCGCCGTCGGCATACTGCACCGGCCCGGTCAGGACGCTCGCCGGCGCCGGCGACCAGGACTGGAAGACGGCGCGGTATTCGGTGCCGTCGACGTCGATCAACGGCAGTGCCGCGGACGGGACATGGGTCTGGGCAACCGAGATCGCGGTCTTCGCCGCCGACGGCGTGCCCGTCACGTAGGGTTTGTTGGAACTGTTGCCGGCCGAGGCGACCGTCAGGACGCCGAGGGCCGTGGCGTTGTCGACGGCCAGGCTGAGATCGTCGTCGAAGGGCTGTCCGTAGGTGGAGCCGAGCGACATGTTGATCACGTCCACCGCGTCGCCCGGGTCGCCGTCACCGTCGGGGTCGACGGCGAATTCCATGCCCTGGATGAGCGCCACGCCGGAGCAGGAGCTCCCGACCGACGAACAGACCTTGACCGCGAAAAGATCCACGCCGGGCGCCACGCCGCCCTCACCGCCGATGATGTGGGCGACATGCGTTCCGTGACCCGCGGCCGGACCCGAATCGAGCGGATCGGCATCGGGCGCCAGCGGGCCGAACGACGGCCACGCCTCGCCCACGAAGTCGTAGCCCGCGACCACCTTGGCGGTGGGGAAGGAACCCGCTTCGACGACGGTCGGATCGTCGGCCGCGTAGTCCGCCGGGATGCCGGAACCGCCGAGAGCGGCATGGTAGTAGTCGATGCCGCTGTCCAGCACCGCCACCCGGACGCCGGCACCGTCGGCGCCGGCGGCCTGGACGGAGCTCGCGCCGATGTAAGGCACGGTCTCGCTCAGGTCGAACTCGTAGTCGGCGATGCGGGCGACGCGCCCCACCCGGGGATCATCCCGCAGTTGCCGGATCGCGCCGGCGTCCGCGTCGACGAACACCGCATTGAGCACCAGTTGGGTGCGAGCGATGACGCGCGCACTCGGATCGGCCGCGAGCAGGTCCGCGAGCAGGTCCGACTGCTCGGCGATCAGCGCTTCACGTGCACGCTGGGCTTTTCGGCCTCGAAGCTCCTGCTGGGCGACCGATGGATCGGAGAGACGGATCACGACCTGCAACCGCCCGCTTTCTCCGATGAGCGAAGGGTCAATGCCGGGGAAGTCGAAATCCGCGGTTGTGACCGGCTGGTCCAGCCGCAACTGCTCCAGCGCGGCCGGCATCGGTCGCTCGATTGCGGTTCGCTCCGGGGCGGCAAGGGCCGACGCGGCGATGAGAATGCTGGTCGAAAGCAGGAGCAGATGGCGCCCGGCCCTCGGAATGGTTTGATTGGACATCTGGAAGATCCTCACCTGTCATAAAAGAGCCAAAGGCGTATAGGAAGCACTGGCGCTCCATAGCCGAGCCGTCCCGGTTGGCTCGAATGCAGCCCGATGCGAATCCGGAAGGCCGGGAAATCGGCCGGCAGCCGGATTCAAGCACGGAGGCATGGATATCACTCTGCCTTTCGAGGCAGATCGCCCCGGGAACGTCAAAGTACGCATCAATGTGCTAAATGTCAATAGAATTTCTATATTTTGTGATAGCAATCACATCAGAGGAAGAGTGCCGGGGGAAATCGCCCTGTCGCCCGCCCGGTAGCGCCCCGGGGCACGGATGTCCATGCTCGTCACCGAGGTTCGTTGGCTTTTCCCGATCTTCTTATTCGTTGACAGGCAGGCTGTCACCGCCGCTCTTCAGTTCGGACTGTAACTCCCACTCTTAGTGGCTTTTCCACGTCCGGCGACACCGCCAGGCCTGGCGTGCGAGCCCGGAATCGGGAAGAAATTGATCAATCAATTCAGTCGAGCGCGGTGAAATCGACAGGGTCGGCTCCGGCAACGGGAGCAGGCGCATGTTCTTGGCACTTCGTCCTGCAGGTACAAATGATTTCGATTACCATTCCTGTTTTTCCTGAACTGCGCCAGGTTTCATCATGAAGCTCCAGAAATCGATTCTCTCCATTGTCATCGGCTGCTCTCTCCTCACCGTAGCTTCGGCCCAGGACGCGAACGACGAAAACGAGGATTCACAGGAATTGGACGTCATCACGGTCACGGCCGAGGCCTCCCAGGTCGAACTTGCGCCCGCTTACGCCGGCGACCAGGTGGCCCGGGGCGGACGTGCCGGGCTCCTGGGCAACCTCGATTACATGGACTCCCCGTTCACGGGCATCGCGTTCACCGAGGCGCTGATCGAGGATCAGCAGTCCGACAGCGTGGGAGACGTGCTTCAGAACGAACCCGTCGTCCGCGTCGCCAAGGGCTTCGGCAATTTCCAGGAGGTCTACGTCATCCGCGGTTTCCCGGTGTTCTCCGACGACCTCACGCTGAACGGGCTCTACGGCATCCTCCCGCGTCAGTTCGTGGCCGCCGAATTGCTGGAGCGGGTCGAGGTCTTCCGTGGCGCCAACGCGTTCATCAACGGTGCGGCGCCAGGCGGGAGCGGCGTCGGCGGGACCATCAACCTGGTTCCCAAGCGCGCGCCGGCCGACGGGGTCCGGCAGCTGACGCTGGGCTGGGAAGCCAAGGGCCTCGGCTATGCGGCGGCGGATCTCGGCGCGCGGTTCGGCGCTGCCGAAGACTGGGGCGTTCGGGTCAATGCCGTGCGTCGAGAGGGAGAGAGCGCGATCGAGGATCAGGATCGAAGCCTCCACGTACTCTCGATCGGTACCGATTACTCGGGCGAGCGGTTCCGCTTTTCCGCCGATCTCGGCTACCAGGACAACCGCACCGACGCGCCGAGACCGCAGGTCACGCCGCTGGGTGAGATTCCCGACCCGCCGTCCGCGGATGCCAATTACGCGCAGCCGTGGACCTTCACCGACGAAGAACAGCTGTTCGGCGTCGTCCGCGGTGAGTACGACTTGACCGATGCCGTGACTGCCTGGCTGGCGTTCGGCGGCCGCCAGGGCGAGGAAGCCAACGTCCTCGCCAATCCGCAGAGCACAGTGGACGGGCAACTCACCGCCTACCGGTTCGACAACACCCGCGAAGACGACGTCTTCTCCGCCGACGTGGGTGTACGGGCCGAATTCGCCACGGGCCCGATCCGGCATCGCCTCGTGACTTCGGCCAGCCGCGTCGATCTCGAATCGAAGAACGCCTTTGCGCTGTCGAATTTCTTCTCCCCGTTCGAATCCAACCTCTACGCACCGGTCGAGGTGGCGCCGCCGGCCACGGATTTCTTCACCGGCGGACAGCTTTCGGACCCATTGACCACCGAGAAAGTGGAAACGGGCAGCGCGGCAGTGGCCGATACCCTCTTCCTGCTCGACGAACGGCTGATCGCGACCCTCGGATTGCGCCACCAGGACATCGAAACCCGCTCGTTCGACTTCAATACCGGTCAGCAGATCTCGGGCTACTCCGATGACGAGATCACGCCCGTGGCCGGCCTGGTCTACGTGTTCACCGATCGCGTCTCGTTCTACGGCAACTACGCCGAGAGCCTGCAGCCCGGCGACATCGCTCCGGCATCCGTCGGCGGGGAACCGATCGAGAATGCCGGCGAGGCATTGGCGCCGTTCGTCGGCGAGCAGATCGAAGTCGGCGTGAAGTACGACGGAGGCAACCTGGGCGGAACGCTGAGCCTATTCGCCCTCGAGCGTCCCAATGCCATCGTCGCGGACCGCGTATTCCAGGCCTCGGGCGAGCAACGAAACGAGGGTGTGGAGGTGACCGCGTTCGGAGAGCCGGTCGACGGCCTGCGCATCATCGGCGGCGTGACCTGGCTCGACGCCGAGTTGGCCCGGACCCAGGGCGGCATCAACGAGGGAAACACTGTCATCGGCGTGCCCGACGTGCAGGCCAACGTCAACGTGGACTGGGACGTGGGCGCGCCCGAAGGGCTGGCGCTGGAGGGCCGCCTGGTGTGGACCGGCGAGCAGTTCGTGAACGAAAGCAACACGATCGCGCTCGACGATTGGCACCGCTTCGACATCGGCGTGCGTTACGAGACCCGGCTGGGCAGCGTTCCGCTGCGTCTGCGGGCGCGCCTCGAAAACGTCACCGACGAGTCGTACTGGGCATCGACCGGCGGATTTCCCGGCGCCAACTACCTGATCCAGGGCAATGCCCGGTCCTTCCAGCTCTCCGGCACGTTCGATTTCTGAGCCGGCGGGAAGTCGATCGATCATGGGACGGGCAAGCATTCGGGCGTGGAGCTGGATCCACAAGTGGACCAGCCTTGCGTGCACGATATTCATGCTCATGCTCTGCATCACCGGGCTGCCGCTGATCTTCCACGACGAGATCGATAGCGCACTGAACCCGGACGGATGGCGTGCCGCCAACCCCGACGGACCCCGTCTGGACCTGGATCGAATCCTCGACGCTGCACTGGCCAATCGGCCCGGCGAAGAACCGATCTTCATGAGCTTCGACACCGACCGGCCGGTCGTGAACGTCACGACCGGACCGACCGCCGACGCACCCGGCCCGGCCATGCACTTCGCCTCCTTCGACGCGACAAGCGGCGAGCTCGTACCGCCCGCGGATCGGGGCGCGGACGTGATGGATTTCCTTCTGCAGCTTCACACCGACCTCTTTCTGGGGCTGCCTGGAATGCTTTTCCTGGGCTTCATGGGGATGTTGTTCGTACTGGCCGTCGTGTCCGGCGTCGTCCTCTACGCGCCGTTCATGCGAAAGCTGGATTTCGCGATGATCCGGCGCGGGCGGTCTCGCCAGCTGAAATGGCTGGACTGGCACAACCTGCTCGGCATCGTCACGGTGGCCTGGGTGTTGGTCGTCGGCGTCACCGGCATCGTCAACACGCTGGAAAAACCCATCATCGAGGCCTGGAAGTACCGCGAGCTGGCCGACCTGACCGCGCCTTACGCCGACCGCGCAGCACCGAAGGAACCCGCCTCGCTGGATGCCGCGGTCGCCGATGCCGTTGCCCACGCGCCGGGGATGACGCTGCAGTTCGTCGCCTTCCCCGGGAGCGGGTTTTCGACACCTTTTCACTACGCGATATTTCTCCATGGCCGGACTCCGGCCACCGAACACATCATTACGCCCGTGCTGGTCGATGCCGCGACTGGCCAGCTTGCCGGCCTCCGAGAAATGCCCTGGTGGGTCAAGACCCTGTCGCTGTCCCGCCCTCTGCATTTCGGCGATTACGGAGGGCTGCTGCTGAAGGTGATCTGGGCGGTGCTCGACATCCTGACGATCTACGTCCTGGCAACGGGGCTTTACCTGTGGTGGAAGAAGCGCCGCCATCAACGACCGGCCTTATCCGACGAATGGCTGGAACAGGCGGCATGACGGGGCGCCGACCCCTTTGGCGGATATTCGCCGCGCCCGCGCTCATTGCGATTCTTAGCCTCGCCGGGCTCATCTGGGCGCTTCTGGTCGAGGGCGGGCTGGATGTCGTGGCCGGCCTCGCCGCCGGCGCTTCCCTGGCAGCGGTCGCCTGGGCGCTCCTGCGGCGGAATCGAGAAGAATCGAGAAGGGACGGACGGGAGCGGACACACGGATCGTAGGGTTCTTTCCGGCTGGCCGGGAACCGGGCCGCGCCGAGGTCTCCGAGAGACGACTTTCCTCGTTGGAGATGGCGGTCCGCGTTCTCGTCGCGCGTTCTCGTCGATCAGGGCGAGACGGCAATCCAGCTGATGAACGTGCCGGCAGCGGGGTTACCGTTCCGGATGTAGCGCAGTTCCCTGATGTCGCTGCGCGTGTAGGCGAAGGCGATTTCGCCGTTGATCTCGGCAAGACTGGCACCCACCGATGCGCTCGACGAGCTGCCGGTCAGCAGCAGGTTCACGATGGTGACGGTAAAGAAGGAGGCGCCACCGTTGGTCGACTGCGAAAAGTTCAGCTCGAAGTCGCCGCGCTCTTGCCAGACCAGTGTCGGGTTTCCGGCGATGAGCGTCGATTGGATATCGCCGTTTGCAGCGATGGCCGGAGGAAACACGTCCACGGGAGAGCCCCAGGCCGTTCCCGTGCCATCGGTGGCGCGGGCGAAGAACGGCGCGCGGCGGAACGTGGTGCCGCCTTCGGAAAGCACGTAGAAAATCGACGGGTTTCCGTCCACGACGTGCAAGCCGGTATCGACCGGCCGGTCGAAGGTGCCGAAGCTCTGCACCGAAACGATCGAACCCCAGCTGCTGCCCGAGGCATCACCCGCGCGCACATAGCGGACCTCCGACATGAAAGTGGTGCTGTTGGAAGCCTCGCCGTTGTCCCAGGGGTAGCTGATCGCAGGATTGCCGGACACCTCGGTCAGGCTGAGGCCTTCGTTGGAGTTGTTGACCACGAGTACTGCGGCGCTGGAGTTCCAGGCGCTGCCCGTGGAGTCGTCGGCTGCCAGGTAGCCGATGTCGTCGGTGTCGTTCCGTGCTGCCACGGCCGGCACGGACCCGATCATCGCCAGCGAGAAATCATTGATCCCGAATCCGGCGCTGAATATCGTGACCGGCGCCGGCCAGCTGGTGCCGTCGGCATCGTTGGCTCGCGCGTAGAGCAGGCGTCCGTCGCCGGTGTTGTAGGCCACGGCTGGGCGGCCGTCGACGATCAGCATCTCGATCTTGTCCACGCTCTCCGTGGCCACCGTCACGGGATTACCCCATTGCAGGCCGTTCGAATCCAGTGCGCGGACGTATTCGAGCGACCCGATCGAGTCGTAGGCGATGGCCGGCCTTGCGTTCACTTCGGCCAGCGGGGCGATGGCGATATTGCGCTTCCGGGACACCGACACCGGGATCGTGCGGTGAGCGAAGGAGAGATCGAATCCGGTCGGGCTCACGTTGCTCAACAGCAGCGGCCCCAACAGCTCGGAAGCACCGCCGAACTGACTCTGGAGCGTGGCCGTTACCACCGGCTGGCCTGGGAAACTCGTGGAAAAGCCGACGCTGCGTTCGACTTGCCTCGTGTTGAAGAACGAGGAGGCTGCGATCGTTTCAAGGTCCACGGTTCCGGTCTCGTAGGGATTGGCGAGCGTTCCTGCCGTTACGGATCCCGCGGCAAGCTCGGACGTTCCCACGGCGCCGGCTGCGATCTCACTGCTGCCGACGGCATTCGCGGCGATATCCCCCGCAGCGAGACTGTCGTCGATGACCTCGATGGACCCGACGCTGCTCCCGGCCAATACCGTCTGGGTCACTGCGCCGTCGGCGATATCGTCCGTGGTCACTGCCCCCGGTGCGATGGAGGTTGTATCGATGGCGTCCATTTCGACGTTGAGTGCGTGTCGTGCGATCGGCGTCGGCGTGACTTTCTGCCGCGGGGAAAGCGTTGTGAATCCGCCGGTGGAGTCGCCCTGACGAACCCGGATCTCGAGCCAGACATCCATCATCCCGAACACGTTCGGCCCGAAATCCACCTCGGTGGCGAACAGTCCGCCGTCGACGAAGATGTCCTCGACATTGACGGGCCCGGCCATGGAGAGCCCTCCGGTGCTCGCATCGAACAACTCGAACTCGAAATCGAACTCCCCGGTGGCCGGATTGCCGGACTGCTCCAGTTCCCCCTGGTAGGTGAAAGCCGTCGTGACCTGCGCCGAGGCCTGGAAGGCCAGGAAGACGAGGCTCAGGAAAGCAATGGACTGGTTGCGCATGGTGTGACTCCCGCGAATGCTGCTTTCGCGAATCAGGACTCGAATCCGTTTCGGAAAAGGAAATCGGAGGGGCCGGCCGGGGTCCAGAAGCCGCCGCGCAAGTCGAATTCCCCGCCGGCCATGATCTGCGTGTCGTGCTGGCCGATCGTGCCTTTCAGCACGAAGTCGGCGCCGGCACTGTCCCCGGCGCCGGCGTCGATGGTCGATCGACGAATCGTGAATTCACCGCCCGATGGCGGCGGATTGCCGGCCGCCGCCGGCAGGGCGAGTGCCGCGAGGAGCAGCACAGCGGTCAGAGCGGAGGCCGCAAATTTGCTGCAGGCGAGGTTTCGCAGATTGGATCCGAGACGGGGCTCCGGCATTTCGTGCGCCCCTCCGTGCCTCCCGCACGGCGTGTAACGACTCTTTCACCCTAACGATCCGAATCGCCGGGGTCAACCGCAGCAAGTTCCCGGCGACGAACCTGGAGCCGCGCATGTCTCCGGGGGTTCAGACCCGGTCGAGCCAGCTCGCCCCGTCACACCGAGGCTTTCTTCTCGGCCTCTTCGAACGCCGCCAGTTGCTCGGCGGACGCTTTCTCCTGGTAGCGTTCCTTGTACTCGGGGTACGGCATGCCGTAGACGATTTCACGGGCCTGGTCGTAGTCGAGTTCCACGCCTTCCTCCTGCGCGGCGGCCCGATACCACTTCGACATGCAGTTGCGGCAGAAGTAGGCGAGGTTCATCAGGTCGATGTTCTGGACTTCCGGGTAGCGCTGCAGGTGCTTGACAAGCTCGCGGAACGCCTTGGCCTCGATGCGGGTCCGGGTGGCGTCGTCGATCTTCTCGGGGGTGGACATGAGTGGGATCCTCCGGGTTGGTCAGGGCCACAGTGTATGCATGTCGGCGCGCGAAAAGACCGCGAAATGGCGGACGCCCACTTTCTACTCGAGGTGCCGAAAACGAAACGGTGGGTGTCCGCGCCCTGGGATTCTCCCTACGCGGAGACCGCAATCCGGCTAGAGTCGATCCATCCGGACCTGTCACGAAGGAGCACCGAGATGAAAGCCGCCGTCTACCGCGAATACGGTCCGCCGCAAGTCGTCCGGATCGAGGAAGTGCCGACACCGGAGCCCGGCGCGGGGGAGGTTCTGGTTCGGGTGCGGGTGACGACGGTCTCCGCCGGCGATTGGCGGTTGCGAAGCATGGACGTTCCTACCGGTTTCGGCATCCTCTCGCGCCTCGCTTTCGGCCTCTTGCGACCGCGCAAGGGGATCCTGGGCTTGGCGTTCGCCGGCGAAGTCGCGGCGGTCGGGGACGGGGTGACCGCCTTTGCGCCGGGAGAACGCGTCTTCGGCCAGGCGGGCGACCTGGGGGCTCACGCCGAATATCTTCGAATCGCCGCCGACGGCCCGGTGGTCAAGACGCCCGCGGGGCTCGACGACGAGGCCGCGGCCGCACTGCCGTTCGGCGGGACGACGGCGCTGTTCTTCCTGCGCAAAGCGGAGATCGCGGCAGGCGAGAGCGCGCTGGTCAACGGTGCCTCCGGGGAGGTCGGTAGCGCGGCGGTGCAATTGGCAAGGCACTTCGGGGCCAAGGTGACGGCGGTCTGCAGCGGCGGTAACGCCGACCTGGTTCGCGATCTGGGCGCGGACCGGGTGATCGACTACTCGCAGGAAGACGTGACCCGGGGCGACGCGCGTTTCGACGTCATCGTCGACACGGCGGGGACGGCCTCCTACGGTAGAAGCAAGGGGATCCTGGCGCCCGGCGGGCGGCTGGTGCAGATCCTGGGCGGACTGCCGGACATGGTGCGCGCGCCGTTCGTGGGCTGGTTCACCGACAAGCGCGTGATCGTCGGCGTGGCGCCCGGCCGGGCGGAGGACTTGCGCTTCCTGGCCGATCTGGCGGTCGCGGGCGACCTACGGCCGGTGATCGTGCGGCGCTTTGCGTTCGACGAGATCGTCGAGGCTCACCGCTACGTCGATTCCGGCCACAAGGTCGGCACGGCGATCGTGACTGTGACATCGAATCCGTAAAGCTGCGAATGTTCATCGATGGGTCGAAGAGCCGGTGTCCACTATCGGTCCCCGCTCATGCATGAAACAAGACCCGACCCATTTTCCCCGTGGTCGACGTGGCCGTCAGGGCGAAGTATTCTGACCGCGGCGAGGAAACCTCACGCACCGGGGTCCTGTTCCACTAGCCGCCGCGGCCGCGGCAACAGGGGAGAACCATGGGAAACGTGAGCAGCTTCGTATTCGAGCACTACATCGGTGTGTCGCAGATCGCCATTGCCGTCGCGCTACCGCTGACGCTCGTGACGGCGCTGGTTGCCGGCAAAGGCGGCAGGCTGAAGGCGGTTGCAGTAGCGTTCACCGCGTATCTGGCCATCGTGGCCTTGGGAATGTCCAGCGACATCAAGCACCTCAGCTTGATCGGCGCCGCCCACGCCGCGATCGCCTTTGTGATCGCCGGAGCCACGGCAAGGCACCTGGGCCTCAGGGCGGCCTGGCCGCTGCTTGTTCCCTGCCTCTTCATCGCCGTGGTGATGATCTTCAACGTGGCCCACGACGGCATGGGACTCGAACTGATGGGGCGTTGGAACCAATCGGGCTAGCCCGCAAGGCATGGACGGACACGACCGAGCGGATCGCGGCGCCACGCTGGAAGCGTGACGCGACCGGATCAGAGCTCCCTGCAGGACTCGAGCATCACCGGCTGGCTTGTCTGGCCGCTGCGGCTACCCTGGGCTTCCATGGCCTTGACCACGTCCATGCCCTCGACGACCTTTCCGAATACCACGTGCTTGCCATCGAGCCATGGGGTCGCATCCAACGTGATGAAGAACTGCGAGCCGTTGGTGTCGGGGCCCGCGTTCGCCATTGAAAGCAGCCCGGCCTCGGTGTGCTTGATCTCGAAATTCTCGTCCGGGAACCGGTCGCCGTAAATGGACTTGCCGCCGGTGCCGTTACCGTTGGTGAAGTCGCCGCCCTGGATCATGAAGCCGGGGATGATGCGGTGGAAGGGACTGCCCGCGTAGCAAATGTCCTCGCCCTTCTCGCCCGTGCACAGCGCCCGGAAGTTCTCGGCGGTCTTCGGAACGACGTCCTGGAACAGTTCCAGCACGATGGTGCCGGCGGATTCATCGCCGATGCGGATATCCAGGGCCACCCTGGGATTTTCTTGTTCGGTCATTGGGAACTCCTATTGCGGATCGGGTCCGACGGCTCGGCCGCATGAAGTCGGGCAATGCGGCATCGGTCGGAAAGAAAACGGCAATCAGACTATCGTAGCCGCCGATCGGGGCGACGTGCAGACCTCTCCGTCGTTCATCACGAACACGATCCGCTCCAACATTTCAATCTCCTTGGGCGGGTCGCCCGCCGAGACGATCGCCGGAAGGTGCGCCGCAACGTGGGCGTCTCCGGTCAGCGGCTGAGAGTTGATCTCTAACGAATGGCGTAGCCGCCGTCGACCCGGATCATCGTGCCGGTCACGAAATCGGATGCCCGCGACGCCAGGAACACCACCGCACCCACCAGTTCGTCCGGCTCGCCCCAACGGCCTGCCGGCGTGCGCGAGAGAATCTCGTTTTCCATGTCCTTGAATTCCTCCGTGCGGATCGGCGCGGTCATGTCCGTGGTGAACCAGCCCGGCGCGATGGCGTTGACCTGGATGCCGTGGGGCGCGAGCTCGATCGCCATGGATTTCGTGAGCTGCACGATGGCGCCCTTTGCCGCGGCGTAAGAGGGGATCATCTGTCCACCGAAATAGGAATACATGCTGCCGATATTGATGATCTTCCCGCGACCGCGCTCCGCCATGCCCTTGGCGGCGAGCTTCGAGAGCCCGAATACGGCGTTGAGCTGGGTTTCGATCACCGCGTCCCAGTCATCGTATTCCTCGTTCAGGATGCCGCCGCTCAGGTGGGCGATGCCCGCGTTGTTGACCAGGATGTCCACCGGCCCGAGTTCTTCCTCGATGGTTCTCAGTCAGGGTTCGAGTTCATCACGTCGGGAGACGTCGAGGCGAAGGGCCATGGACGCCCGGCCGATGGAGCGGAGTTCCGCGAGCACCGCATCGTTCTTTTCCTCATTGCGGCCGGCGATGACCACCGCTGCGCCTGCACCGGCAAGGCCCAGCGCCAGGCTGCGGCCGATACCGCCGTTGCCGCCCGTCACCAGGGCGACGCGCCCGCTGAGGTCGAAGAGCTGTTTTGTGTCCGTGGCAACCTCCAGAGCGACTATTCATAGTGAGGCCAGTGCAGTGTCGCCTGACTCGATGACTCGCGCAACTTCGACGCTCTCCTGCTGGCAGCTATAAAGCGCACGCCAAACTCGCAGGAATTTCTCTTGGCCTACAAGCGGTTCGATCGTGTCGAGGTCCAGCATCTTCGGCTCCTGATCCATGCCAGACCAGAAGAGACTGCGCCGCCCCAGCAACAGGCTCCCCTCGGTGCCTGAGGACCTTCTTCTAGCGCCCGCGTTCGATTCCTCGGATCCGTTCGCTCCCGCTCATTTTCTCGCTTGGAGCGGTGCCATGAGGTGCCTCGCCCCTTGGGGGGCACGAATCGGGACCGGTACTTCGCAGCAATCATGAGGAAGGGCGGATTCCAAGGCCTGATTGCGTCAACTCGTGTCGGCGCGCGGGGACGGTGTTCCCGCTTTCTAATCGCCGCACGTGGCCGAAAGGGCGTTGGACGGCGGGTGTCCGCAATCGCCGCCAAGCCCGCCCGGCTGTGTCTGTTCGATTCGCTCTTTCCGGGGATCCGGCGCTTCGAGCGACTCGTCGGTGCGCAACGCGATCCACGAAAGCGCGCCCGCGTAGGCATCGAGGACGACGTGCAGCAGGATCGGCACCAGAAGGCTGCCTGTCGCCAAGAAGATCAACGCCATGCCAAGACCGACGGCAGCGGTGCGAATAATGCCCAAGTGCCCCTGATAGGCATGCATCAATCCGAACACCAGGCTGCTGAGAACGACCGCGGCCCAGATGGGCAGCGCCTGGTCGAGCCAGGGGATCAGGTAGGCCCGATAGAGAAGTTCTTCGCAGATGCCGGCGCTCAGCGAGACCGGCCCGATGAACCAGGCGGCTTCTGGCCGGGTCACTGGAAGAGCCCAGGCCTGATCCGCCAGGGCCTCGGCGGCCTGTTGGCGGATGCCGGCATCGCGCACGACGCGGCGCAGGGCGATACCCAGAAAGATCGTGAAACCCAGCAGAAGAACGAGCGCGATGCCCTGGGCGATGCCAACGGGCGTCAGGACGGGGAGTTCCGACACCGACAGCGAACCGGTTCCGAACAGCGTCAACAGCAACAGCGTGGGAAGCCAGAGCTGAAGGCAGATCGTCCGGTAGACCCTGACCTTCTCTTCAGGGTTGGTCTCCAGGCGCTCTCGCAACGCACGGCTGCGGAACAACTCCCAAAGCGGAAAGAAGGCAAGCAAGTGAACGAGCAGGAGCCATTCAAGCAGGTGCATGATTCGGGTCTCTCAGATAGGCGAGGAAAGCGCGCTTGAGCTCCTCGGTGAACGTTTCATCGGACAGCTCGATGGAGCGCGCGCCGAACAACAGCCGTGTCTGGGCCTGGGTCACCAGCCCGGTCAGCCCGATGGCAACCGCCACTTCCGGGTCGGGATGCCGGATTTCGTCCCGACAGGCCAGCAGCCAATCGATGTAATAGCGCAGCGTGCGCTCCGCGCTGTCGATCTGCTCCGCGGACTGCTCGTTGTCGGCCGAGTACTGTCTGGCAACGAGGGCCTTCATCAGGAACCGATGGCGGCAGTAGGATTGCACCAGGCTGTCGACGAATTCCTCGATCCGGGCGGCCAGGCCAACCCCCTGCCAGCGCGGATCGCTGATGAAAGCCTCGATGGCTTCGAACTGCTGGCGGTGGATCCAGTCCACCAGGACCGGCAGCAGCGCCTCCTTGCTCGAAAAACGCTTGTAGAAGGCGCCCACGGACGTGTTGGCGCGAGCGACGATGTCGGCGACCGACAGGGCCTCGAAAGGCTGATCCTCGAGCAACTCGACGGTGGCCTCGAAGATGCGTTCGAGCGTCGCCCGGGCACGGGCCTGGCGCGGGGGATGGAAAGTGCTCATGGCCGCCAGTGTGGCCACGAAAAAAGAGAATGGCAATCTAAATTTTCCGCCATAATGGGAGATAGAAGGGGAATATGGATGTCTGGCGCCGGCAGCGGTGCACAGTTGCCGTCCTGGCGCACGGGCACGGAAAGGGCCCGGAAGGCAGGTGTCCAGGCTTGTCCCAAGCGGTTTCGAAGCGCGCCGGGCGATGGCTTACACTCGATGCTCGCGCAACGGCGCGCTGACGGACTGGCCGACACAGAACAACCTGGTCGTCAGCGCGGGAAAGGAGGAACCGATGAGGCACGAAATCACCCGCAGCCCCCTTCGCGTTTTCTGTTTCATTGCACTACTTCTACCGGCAATGATCTGGGCGCAATCACCGGTCCTGATCGAAGACGTCACGATCGTCGACGTTCGCGACGGCACGCTTCAACCCGGACGAACCGTGCTGATCGACGACGGCCGTATCGCCGCGGTGGGCGAAGTGGGCGCGGCCGAACGCCCCGATGACGCGAGGATCGTCGACGGCAGCGGGCACTATCTGATGCCCGGTCTCTGGGACATGCACGTCCACTCGGTCACCAACCGCGGCTGGCACTTTCCGATGCTGCTGGTGCACGGCGTGACCGCGGTTCGCAACATGCACTCGACCGAGGAAAATCCTCTGGCCAAGGTGGCAGCAGTCAAGGCCGAACTAGCCTCGGGCGAGCTGATGGGTCCGCGTTTCATTGCCAATGGGCCTATCGTCGATGGTCCGCCGGGAATCTGGCCGAACTCGGTGCTGGTCGACGGTCCGGAGGACGCGGCCGGGGCCGTCGAGCGCCTGGAGGCTGGGGGCGCAGACTTCATCAAGATCTACGACCACCTCTCGCGCGAGAGCTTCCAGGCCGTGACGGAGCGGGCCCGCTCGCTCGGAATCCCGGTGGACGGGCACCTTCCCGTGGCGCTCACGCCGCAGGAAGCTGCCAGTGCGGGCATGCGGACCATCGAACACGGCTCGGGCATCACCATGGGCTGTTCCAGGGAGGCCGATACGGCACGCGAAGGCTTCGAAGAATTGAGAAAGGACCCGCCGTCCTTCATGGAGGGGCAAATGGCGTTCCTCCGCCTGAACCGATTGATGAACGACAGCCAGGACGATGCTCTCTGCGCAGAGGTTGTCGAAGCCTACCGTCAGCATGGGGTGGCGGCGACGCCTACGCTGGTGATGAGGCAAGGCGACACCAGGGTTTCCGAAATGCTGGCTGACGATACGGTACTGGCCATGTTGCCGGCGGAGGTCGTCGCGCGATGGCAGGCCATGACGCAATCGGATCTCGCCGAGCAATTCGCCAGGTTGACCGGTCCGTTGTTGCAGGGCTCCATCGACCGTACACGGATTCTGCACGAAGGCGGCGTCACGCTGCTGGCCGGCACCGATATCGGCAACCCCCTCATCGCACCGGGCTACAGCCTGCACCAGGAGCTGGGCCTGCTCGTCGAGGCGGGCCTGACGCCCCATGAAGCGCTTCAGGCCGCCACGATCAACCCCGCATCAGTCCTGGATCTGTCGGAATCCATGGGACAGATCCGGGCCGGGTTCGAAGCCGATCTCGTCCTGCTGCGGCAGAATCCGCTCGAGAAAATCGAAAACGTTCGCGAGATCGAAGCGGTGGTGACCCGGGGACGATATCTCGATCGGAAAACGCTGGACGATATGGTCGCGGCGACCCGTTGAACGTTCGGGAAGATCGTGGGCGTCCACGCTTGTGGGCTTTCTTAGAGGCAAATGTCCACTTTTGCGTCCCACCGAAAACGGTGGGTGTCCACGCATTGATGATTAAGCCGAACCTCACCTGAAGCGACGCCGCGAGGTGCCTTACTCCATGGGCGTGAGCTTCAGCAACCGGCCCTGGCTTTCGCCGCGCTCGTCCTCGAGCACCCAGATACTGCCGTCCGGCGCCTCTTCGATGCTTCGGATCCGCGCGCCCATGTCCCAGCGCTCGAGCTCGCTGGCGTCGTCGCCGTCGAAGCCGATGCGCACGATGGCCCGGGACGACAGCCCGGCCGCGAAGGCGTCCCCGCGCCAGCCTTCGAAGAGGTCACCCCCGTAGATCATGAGGTCGCCCGGCGAGATGACCGGCGTCCAGGTGATCACCGGCTCGGTGAACTCCGGGCGGGTGTCGTGATCGGGGATTTCTCGCCCGTCGTAGTGATCGCCGTTGGAGACGATCGGATAACCATAGTTGGCGCCGCGCACGATGCGGTTCAGCTCGTCGCCACCGGCCGGGCCCATCTCGATCACCCAGAGCTGCCCGTCGGCGTCGAAGGCCATCCCTAAGGGGTTGCGATGGCCCAGCGTCCAGATCTCGTCGTAGGGACCGACCCCGTCGACCAGCGGCTCCTCCTCGATGTAGTTCACGAAGGGGTTGTCCGAAGGCGTCGAGCCATCCTCCTCGAGGCGCAGGATCTTGCCCATGTTGCTCTGCATGTCCTGTGCCGGCGTGAACTTCTGCCGCTCGCCGGACGAAACCCACAGGTAGCCTTCGTCGTCGAACGCCAGGCGATGGCCGTAGTGGCCGTCGTCGAGCACCTTCGGATACTGGCGCCAGATGACCTCCGCGTCCGAGAGCCGACCACCGCGCTCGCCGAGCTCGAGGACGGCGCGCATGACCGCCGCACCCCGGGTGTCGCCTTCGCCGCTTTCGGCGTAGCTCAGGTAGATGACCCCGTTGTCGGCGTAGTCCGGGTGCAGGATGACGTCGCCCAGCCCGCCCTGGCCGCGGTAGTCGACGTCCGGCAGGCCTTCGATCGGTCGCGATTGCTCGCCGTCCTGCGTCACCACTCGGAGGTTCCCCTTCTTCTCGGTGACCAGCATCCTGCCGTCCGGCAGGAAGGTCAGCGTCCACGGCTCGTCGAAAGAGGTGATGGGCTCGACCGTGAACGGCCGCTCGTCCTGGGCCTGGACGGCGAACGCGAGCAGGATGCCGAATAGAGCTAAAAGTGCGAATCGTCGATTCATGGTGTGGCCTGTCGTTGATGAAACGTACCACCACTGTAACGAATCCGCGTCGAGGAAGGAAAAAGCGCCCCGCTTCCTGATCTTCAGCGACATCCTGCGCGGCGCCAAGCCGGCGCACTCCTGTAGACCACAGCCGGCCGAATTCCGCCTTCGGTGGTCGAACGAACGGAGAAGCACGCCAGACCTCCCGGCATTGCGCTATTAAGGCAGGCACGGGGCCTGACTGCGCCCCCGTTGACCGGGGGCAGGTGTGTTCGACCGGAGGAGAATGCGAATCGTCGAACGCACCGTGACATCGGGCCGGCGAACATCGATGTCCATGCTTGCGTTAGTCGTTATTCAGTCGGGCGGGCAGCGCGGCGATTTCCAAGGGGGCGCTCATGCTCCGTCTTGCCGTGACGCCATCCGAGCCAGCACGCCAATGCCCCCAGGAGCGCCCCGAACGCAAACACGGCGACCGGTGACCAGGCTGCGATCTCGGCGACTACACCCGTCCAATGCGTTGTTTGTCCCACCGTGGCATAGAGGGCGTAGAGCAGCACCACGAAGCCGGATACCAGCCACCAGGGCCATCCGTGTCTCCGATAGCGGATGGCCAGAACCACGCCCAGCACCGCAGTGACTGCAATGCTGAGCTGCAGCGCCGGGCCGAATCGATACAGGGTGTCCGGACCCGAAATGATCAGTCCAGGGACATAGAAATTGAACAGCCGCACCATGATCGGTGGCAACAGGCCGACAACCGTGCAGATCATCAAT
>JBPRGD010000133.1:0-18514 GCA_051428125.1 Candidatus Wenzhouxiangella sp. M2_3B_020 | reverse complement strand
GGTCAAACAACAAGCGAATGCGATCGGCAGCGAGCGACGTCGTGGTCAGTCGTCACCGGCGTATTGGATGGCCCGCTCGGCGGTTATGTTCGCCGCACCTGCAGCAAGGGTTTCCGGCGGGATGAATTCCAGCACGCCGTTCTTGCTCACAACCAGACGCGTGCCCGTTGCGCGGGCGCGTTCACGCGCTCGCTGGGCCGCGCGCTGCAAAGCCGCCTCCATCCCCTGGAATTCGGCATCGCCGGGCTGCTCAATTGGTCGATTGGTCACAGGTTGAACTCCAGTCGATCAAGATGGGTCGCTTGCTCGAATTATCATACAGTGCGAAATATCAATGCGACTCGGTAGCCGTTCTTCCGCCAGATCCGGACGCGCCGCGCGTAGCCGCGACCGGCGAGCGTGGTTTCGAAGGCGAAACTGATTCCGCTAGCGGCGTAACGATCGATCTCTTCAAGCATCAGTCGCCCAGCGCGCAATGCCGCTGCATCGGGACGAAACGGTGACAGCCCCACGGCAATCAAATCAGCGTTGACAAAGACGGGACAGTCGGCTTCGCGTGGCAGGTATTCGCGAGCAAACGTCGTCTTGCCGGCACCATTGGGGCCGGCAATGATCAGAACTCGACGGTCGTTCTGTGGCATCAGCCGTCGGCGATTCCCATTTCCGGCACGACCAGAATATCCGCGTTTGCCTCATTGGTCTCGGCCACGGCACCTTCGATGACCGCATCCCGCGCCCCCATCGCATCCTCAAACCTTCCCTTCAAATCCGCATGCCGCTCCTTCATCCCCTCGGTCACGCGCGGCATCGCGTCGTCCAGCGTGCCGTAGAGGAACTGCAGTTCGGTGAACAGGCGGTCGGGCCAGTTGAGGACGTCCTGGAAGTACTCGCGCTCGGTGGCGATGTTGCCGTCTTCCCAGTCGTCGATGGCATCGACGACGGCCTGCATGGCCTCGGCCTTGTCGGTCTCGCCCTTGTCATCGAAGATGCGGTGCTTGATCTTCGCCTGCTCGCGGATCTTGCGCAAGCCGATCAGCGTGGCCTGGAACTCGTCGAGCATGTCGTAGGCGGACTTCACCAGTTCCTGCTGCTCGTCGACGTGCTCGGGGATGTAGTCCTGGCGCGGGTCGAAGCGCACGATCAGCGGTTGCTCGACGGTCGACTCGCCATGGGTCAGGCGGACGGTGTATTCGCCGGGGGCGGTGGTGTAGCCGTCGATCTTCTTGTCGCCGCCGGAGCCGATGACGAAGTCGTCGAGCTCGTGCTCGATAGGGTCGGCGTCGAAGTTCCAGACGGCACGGTTCAAGCCCTCCTCGGCGGGCAGCGCGTAGGCCGAGCCCGAGCCTCCACCTTCGATGCCCTTCTCGGCATCGGTCTCGAGCGTGCGTACGACCTCGCCGTTCGAATCGACGATTTCGATCGTCAGTTCCTGCTCCTCGAGGTCCGGCTCCTCGGCCAGCGTGTAATACAACATCGCGCCGATCGGCGGGTTCTCGCCTCGGCCGGCCGGGCGGTTGCCCTCGAGGTCGAGGATGTCGGCCGGGGTCGGCGCGTAGAGATGGGCAGCCGCCTCGGCGTGGTCTTCGTCGAACTGGCGGATCGGCGAGAGGTCATCGAGGATCCAGAACGAACGGCCCAGCGTCGAGACCACCAGGTCGCTGCGCTGGACTCTAAGGTCGGTGATCGGCACGACCGGCAGATCGTCGGCGTGCAGCCGGGTCCAGTCCTCGCCGCCGTTCAACGAGAAGAACACGCCCTTCTCGGTGCCGGCGTAGAGCAGGTTCTCGCGCACCGGGTCCTCGCGCACGACGCGGACCCAGTGGCCTTCGGGAATCCCGTCGTCGATGCGGTTCCAGCGCCCGCCGTAGTTGTCGGTCACGTAGATGATCGGCGAGTGGTCGTTGTACTTGTACTTGGTAAAAGCGACGTACACCTTGCCCGGCTCGTGCGGGCTGACGGCGACGGTGTTGACCATGCCGTCGCCGGCGCGCCGGGGCGTGACGTTCTCCCAGTTCTCGCCGCCATCGCGCGTGACGTGGACCAGCCCGTCGTCGGTACCCACCCACAGCGTGTTGGCCGAGTGCGGGCTTTCGGCGAGGTACATGATGGTGTTGTAGTTTTCGCTGACCTCGTTGGTGATCGGGAAGCCGCCCGGCCCCTGGGTCTCCGGGTCGTCGCGCGTGAGGTCCGGGCTGACCTCTTCCCAGGAGTTGCCGCGGTCGGTGGACTTCAGCACGACGTTGCCGGCGTGGTAGAGCACGCGCGGGTCGTGGGCCGAGACGACGATGGGCGCGTTCCAGTTGAAGCGGTAGGTCCGCTGCCGGGCCGGCACGCCGAACGACAGCTCCGGGTAGACGCGGATGTCGCGGCTGGTCTCGGTGTCCATGTCGAACTCGCTGATCTGGCCGAGGTAGCAGCCGCCGTAGACGTAGCGCGGGTCGTCGGGGTCGAACGCCAGGTGGGCGCTCTCGCAGCCGGCGGTGCGCATCCAGTCGTCGCGGCCGATGCCGCCGTCGAGCCCGAACGAGCGGATCGCGATGGTGGAGTTGTCCTGCTGGCCGGCGTAGAGGCGGTAGAAGTAGTCGTTGTCGACGGCGACGCGGTAGAACTGCGCGGTCGGCTGGTTGTACTGGCTCGACCAGGTTTCACCGGCATCGAAGCTGATCGCCGCACCGCCGTCGTTGGCGCCGATCATGATGTTGGGGTTCTCGGGGTTGACCCACAGGTCGTGGTGGTCGCCGTGGATGTTCTGTGCGAACTGCTCGAAGGTCTTGCCGCCGTCGAACGAGCGCATGAACGGCGCGTTCTGGACGAACACGGTGTTCTCGTCGGTCGGGTGGGCGAAGAT
This sequence comes from Candidatus Wenzhouxiangella sp. M2_3B_020, assembly GCA_051428125.1. Lineage (GTDB taxonomy): Bacteria > Pseudomonadota > Gammaproteobacteria > Xanthomonadales > Wenzhouxiangellaceae. The sequence continues at coordinate 15,666 of JBPRGD010000133.1, read as the reverse complement.
GTGCATGTAGTACCACGACCGCGACTGGACGCGGCGGATGCCATTCACCTTGCTCCAGCTCTCGCCGTGATCGTCCGAGCGCCAGACGCCGCCGCCCTTCCCGTCGTCGGGCTTGGCCTCGATGACCGCCCAGACGCGGCCGGGATTGGCGGCCGACGGCGCGACGCCGATCTTGCCCATCAGGTCCGGGAAGTCGTCGGTGCCGATCTCTTCCCAGTTCTCGCCGCCGTCGGTGGACTTCCAGATGCCCGACCCCTCGCCGCCGGAGCGGATCGCCCACGGCGTGCGCTGCCAGTCCCACATCGCCGCGTAGAGAATGCGCGGGTTGTTCGGGTCGAGTCGAAGGTCGACCGCGCCGGTGGTCTCGTCGACGTAGAGCACCTTGTCGAACGTCTCGCCGCCGTCGGTGGTCTTGAACACGCCGCGCTGCTCGGTCGGCCCGTACGCCGCGCCCTGCACGCCGACCCAGAACGTGTCGGGATCGGTCGGGTGGATCTGCACTTCGCTGATGTGGCGGCTGTCCTCCAGCCCGAGATGCGTCCACGTTCGTCCCTGGTCGGTGGACCTGTACACGCCGTCGCCGTGGCTGGACGACACGCCCCGGACCGGCGACTCGCCCATGCCCACGACAATGACGTTGATGTCCGAAGGCGCGATCGCGATCGCCCCGACGCTGGCGGTGCCGAACGCCTCGTCGTCCATGGCCTCCCAGCTCTTGCCGGCGTCATGGGTCGCGAACACGCCGCCGGTCGCGCCCATCAGGTAGAACTGGTCGTCGTCCGGGTGGCCGGCCACGGCCGTCGCGCGGCCGCCGCGCCAGGGGCCGATCAGCCGCCATTCCATCGCGTCCAGCCAGGCTTCGTCTTCGAGTTCCTGGGCCTGGGCCGGTGGGGCGATGAACGTGGCAACGGTGAACGCCGCGAGGACGATGAGAACACGGTGGAAATTCGGCATGAATGCGGTCCGTTATTCGACAGGAGAATGACCGGAGTATACCGACCGTGCCGGGCGGACTTCCGGGCGCCGCGGCGCGCCGCGCTTGCGTCCCCGCGTTCGGCAGCGTTAGGGTGAGCATCGCGGGTCGATCCGAGTGGCAGACGCCGATCCGCAGGGCGCCCCTCGGCGGGCAGGAGGCAGGCTTCATGCAACGACTTCAACGATCAGTCCCCGTCTCCGGCTTCGCCATGGCAATGAGGTCGGCGGTCATCGTGTTCCTGCTGGCCGCGGTCGTGTCCTCGGGCGCGGAACCGCCGCCCTCCGCTGGCGAAAGCGTGCTTCGACGCTCGACCATCGATGGCGGCGGCGGAAGCTCGTCTTCACCATCCTTCACCGTGCGGGGCACGCTCGGCCAGTCGGACGCGGCCGAATCGTCAAATGGGCCGTTCGTCGTTCGCGGCGGGTTCTGGGTGCGGTCCGGACCGTCCGATCGGCTCTTCGGAAGCGGGTTCGAATGAAACCCGGTTCGGCCCCGCGGCACGAATCATCGAGGCCGGCTCAACGGCTCGGAGGCACATCATGTTTCATCGCATCGCAGTGATCGGCCTGTGGGCCGCGCTCACGGCCGGCGCATCGGCACAGACCGGCACGACAGTCTCCTACCAGGGTGAACTCGAACAGGGCGGCACGCCGGCCACCGGCGCGTTCGATTTCGAGTTCGCGCTGTACGACGCCGAGCTCGGCGGCAGCCTGGTTGCCGGGCCTTCGTTTGTCGACGACCTGTTCGTCGACGGGGGCCTGTTCACGGCAGAACTGGATTTTGGCGGCGGCATCTTCGGCAGTGCCGACCTCTGGCTGGAGATCCGCATTCGCGATGGAAGCGAGACGGGCAGCTTCGAAACGCTGGTTCCCAGGCAGCCGGTGCGCGCGGCGCCGGCCGCACTGCACGCCAGGGAGGTCGCGGCCGGAGCCGTGGGCGCGAGCGACGTCGACGACACCGAGGTGCAGCTGCGCATCGGCACCGGTTGCACGCCCGGCGAGGCGATCCGCACCGTCAACGCCGACGGCACCGTCGTGTGCGAGACCGATGACGACAGCGGAGGCGACATCACGGCGGTCACGGCCGGCGAAGGACTGGTGGGCGGCGCGACGACGGGAGATGCGAACATCGCCGTGGACTTCGGCGTGATCCGCGGGAAGGGCGAGCCGATCCTGGTGGGCTCATCGACCACCTATCCCATCCAGTCTTACTCGCAGTCGTCCGACGCTGCAATCCGGCTCGTGAGCATGAACGGGGCGCCGCTGCTGGAAGGCGGAAGCGACCCGCTGTCGCCATCGCTGTTCATTGCCGACAACGGCGACATCACGACGGACGGCGGCGTGAACGCATCCGGATTCACCGGCGACGGCAGCCAGGTCACCAACGTCGATGCCGAGACGCTGGACGGGCAGGACAGCACCGAGTTCGCCGCCGCCGGGCACACGCATCCGCCGGACGGATCGGGCGTGCTGTTCCTGAGCGCGGCCGACTTCGGAAACACCGATCGACGACAGCTGAACAACGCCGGCCGAGTCGATTGGAATCGGTCGTTCCATTACGTTCGAGTCACCGACTGCATCACGCCCGCCCCGTGCCCTTCCCTGTCCTTGATCGCGCCCGTTCGGCTACCCCAGGGATCGGAAATCGACTCCCTGACACTTTTGCATTACGACAATGACCCGAGCCATGACTGGCGGATCACGGCGTTCCTTTTTCGCGCGGACCTCCCCGGCGACGATAGACGGAACCTGGTCGACGTCGCCATCACCAGCAGTTCCGCAGCGGATACAGTGCTGCAAGCCAGTGACAGCCCGAGTTCATTGTTCGCGACCGTCGACAACACCCAGTACGCCTATTTCGCCACAGCCGTGATCTTCGACGACGACAAGGCGCTCAGCAACGATCTGCGCTTCTACGGCCTTCGCATCGACTACACCCTGCCGCAGTAGCCGGATTCACGACACGTTCGGCGCGTCCGGTTAGCGTGAACGCACTTCGAAAAGGATGAATCCGATCATGCAACATCGAATCGCGATCACTTTCGCCCTCGCCATACTGCTGTCCGCCTGCGGCGAATCCACCCCGCCGGAACCCGAGACGCCCACTTCTCAGTCTCAGGCGTCGAACGGCTCCGAGGCCGGCTCGATGGATGCCGAACCCACCTCGACTGCGCCGACCGGAACCGCCGGCGAGCCGTCGGTGGAGCCGCCATCGCAGTCCGATGGCTCGTCCGGCCAGCAGGCCGGCAACGTCGAGCTGTTGGTCGCGCTGGGCCTGGTCCGGGGTCATCTGCACGCCGCCAACGCGCTTTACGACGCCGGCGAGGCCCGGCTCGCCGCGCGCCAGCTCGAGCAGCCGCGAATGGCACTGGACGGCGAACTCGCGCAGATGCTGGAAGCGCGCGGGATGCCGACGTTCGAGGAAGAAATCACGACGTTCTTCGAGGCCGTCGAGGGCGGCGCCGATGCCGGCGAAGTCACTGAGGCCTGGCGCACGGCCGACGAGTCGATCGAGTCGGTCGGGCGCGACATCGACAGCACACCGAAGCAGGAGCTGATGTCGGTGGCCGGACTGCTCGACCACATCGCCGACCGCTACCGGACCGGCATCGTCGACCGCGTCGTCGAGAACGAGCACGACTACCAGGCCGCGTGGGGCTTTTACCAGGTCGCGCTGCAGCGCGTCGGACAGCTCAACACGACCAGCGAAGTCCCGCGCGAATCGATCTCCGAGGCAGCGATCGTCCTGGCCAACCTCGAAGACCTGTGGCCGTCGCTGGAACCGGTCGAAGAGGTCTTCGGCAAGGTCGAGCGCGTCGAAGTCGCCGCCGAGCGGATCCGCGGCATGGCGAACGAGCTGGGCTGAGCGTGGAACACGTAGGCCGGGAAGCCGGGCCCACCCGGTTTCCCGGTGCTACAGCTCTCGAAGCAGGAACCGCAGCGTTTCCATTCCCGCCGGTGAAGTTGCTTCGGCAGGCAAAAGACCTTCTTCGATTTCCTGGTCCGACAGCCTCTCGAGCAACCCGGCGTCGCGACTGACGAAATGCACAGGCACGTCGCTGCCGGCATCATCCCCGGTGATCAGCGTGACCGGCTGGTGATCGCCGAGCACGATCAGCAGCGCATCGTCGGGCAGGTCGCGGGCGGCCCAGGAAAAGATCGACTCCAGGCTGTAGGCCAGCGAATCCGGGTAGCGCGCGCGCAGCCGGTCGGTGTCGCGCCAGTAGGCCAGCGGATCGTTTTCCGGCGGCGACCATTCCGTCCACGGGTTCGGGCGATCCAGCCGCGACCAGTCGTCGACGATGGGCGGCGGCGGCGACCATGGCGCGTGGCTGCTGATGAGCAGCAGCATCGCGAAGACCGGACCGGCGTGCCGCGGACGGATGTGACGGCCGTAGCGGTGCAGCGTGTACTGGTCCGGAATGCCGACCCAACCCGACGCCGGTCCGCGGTAGTTCAGCGTATCGGCCGGATAGATCGCGTCGAAGCCCAGTTCCTCTGCCTCCGGCCACGGCTCGACGATGGCCGGGGCGACGACCAGCGGCGTGTGACCGGTCGCGCGCAGGTCGTCGGTGAGCATGTCCTGGCCCGACTCCAGCAGCAGCCGGTACCAGTAATTGTTGTCGACGGGCTGACCTGCCAGCGTCGTCGCATGCGCCAGCCACGACTGTCCACCCCGGATCGGTGAGGTCATGCGCGTCGATACCGCGCCAAGGCCGGCCGCGGCCAGTTCGGACTCGGCGCGCTGGAGGACCGGGCGCAGCGTGTTTGCGTAGCGCGGCTGGTCCAGTGCGCTGGCGCCGTAGGACTCGACGAACACGATGACCATGTCGCGCCCTTCCAGCGCCGGGATGGATTGCGCCTGCATCCGCGGCGACTCCGCCCGCGCCAGCAGTGCTTCGCGTTCGGCCAGCGTGCGGCGAACCTGCCGCGACTGCTCCGCGGCCAGTTCGACCAGCGCCGGGCGCACGAGCCCGCGGTCCGGCATCTCCAGGTTCAGCGCCAGCAGGACCGCCGCGGCAGCGCCGATCGCCAGCGCCGGAACCGGCGGCGGAGCAAGCGCCTGACGGACCAGCACGCGCATCAGCCACAGCGTCAGCAATACGCCGATGGCGACCAGCACGGAGGCCGTCACCGCCGCCCAGGCGCCCAGGCTGCCGGCGAGCAGCCGGAAGCCGGCGGTCAACAGCAGCGGGTCCAGCGCGACGTCCAGCGGGCGGGCGAACACCGCGCGCACCAGCGCGTCGCCCAGCAGCGCCGCGGCGAAGAACGTCAGAACGCCGGCCAGCGCCCAGTGAAGCCCCGCCGACCGGCGCGCGACGGGAATCGCCGCGATCAACAGAAGCAAACCGACCTCGGGCACCAGCCAGGCGCTGCCCCAGGCTCCATCGCGCCACCACAGCGGCATCACCAGCACCACGTCGATGATGCCGAGCGCGAGCAGGGCGCCCGGGAGGCCGGCGCCGGTGCGTTGTCTGGGGGTCTTCGTCACGATCACGGCGATGATGATCCACGGACGAACATGCCACAAGCGGGATGAACGTGGTCGGGACCTCACCGCTTGCGCTGGTATGACCAAGGTGATACTTTAAAGGTATGAAGATCGCGATCTCTCTGCCTGACGCCCTGTTCGACGAAACGGAGCGCTATGCTCTTCACCGCGGCGTGGCACGCAGCCAGCTTATTGCCGAAGCGCTGGCCGAGTATCTTGACAAGCATGGCCCGGAAGCCACGACCGCGAAGCTCGACGAAGTCTATTCGTCCGAGCCCTCGGACGTCGATCCCGCGCTGCAACGCGCCCAGATCGCCGCTCTCGACGATGAAGCGTGGTGAACTCCGCTGGGCGTCGCTGCCGGCGCCGACCGGCTCGGGGCCCGGCTTCCGTCGACCCGTCGTCGTCGTTCAGTCCAACGCCTTCAACGCCAGTCACATCGCCACGGTGATCGTTGCCGCGGTGACGTCCAACCTGAAACTTGCCGAAGCCCCGGGAAACGTTCGGTTGTCGAAGCGCGAATCGGGCTTGGGTAAACCCTCGGTCGTCAACGTATCGCAGATCCTCACGCTGGATCGCAAGCTGCTTAGCGAGCCGGTGCGCCGGCTTCCCGATCCGGTACGTCAGCGGATCGACGACGGACTTCGCCTGGCGCTCGGGCTATCCTGATCTCGGAGCCCGTCGCCGAACCCGGAAAAGGTCCGACCCATGTCCCTGCTCGACAGCACGCTGAAGCTTCCCTGCGGTCTCGAAGCGCCGAACCGCATCGCCAAAGCCGCGATGACCGAGGGCCTGGCCGAACTCGACCACGAACCCGGCGGCGTGGCCGGCAAGCGCATCGAGCGGACCTACCGGGCCTGGGCCGAGGGCGGCGCCGGGCTGATCCTGACCGGCAACATCATGGTCGACAAGCGCTACCGGGAACGGCCGGCCAATGTCGTCGTCGACGGCGAGCAGGGCGAAGCGGCGCGCGACGGGCTGAAGCGGTTCGCCGCCGCGTCAAAGGCCGGCGGCGGGCTGGCGATCGCGCAGATCTCGCACGCCGGCCGGCAGTCGCCCAAGCTCATCGCATCGGAACCGGTCGGGCCGTCGGCGGTGGCGATGAAGATGCCCGGCGGGCTGTTCGGCAAGCCGCGCGCGCTGACCGAGACCGAAATCCACGACGTGATCGCGCGCTTCAGCGTCAGCGCCGGCGAGCTGTGCGCCGCCGGCTTCGACGGCGTGCAGGTCCACGCCGCGCACGGCTACCTGGTCTCGGAGTTCCTCAACCCGCTGGCCAACAAGCGCGACGACGACTGGGGCGGGTCGCTCGAGAACCGCGCCCGGCTGTTGATCGAGATCGTCCGCGCCGTGCGCGGGGCGATCGGGCCGGACAGGGCGCTGTCGGTCAAGCTGAACTCGTCGGACTTCCAGAAGGGCGGCTTCTCGTTTTCCGACTGCCTGCGCGTGGTCGCACTGCTGGGCGACGAAGGCATCGACCTGCTGGAGATCTCCGGCGGCAACTACGAGCAGCCGCGGATGCTCGGCTTCGACGGACTGGAGCCGGTGTTCGAGGAAGACGTGCGCGAGTCCACCCGGGCCCGCGAGGCCTATTTCATGGGCTACGCCGAGAAGGTCATCGAGACCGCCGAGATGCCGGTGATGGTCACCGGCGGGTTCCGGACGAAGGCGGCGATGGAAGCCGCGCTCGACGAGGGCGTCGCCGTCATCGGCATCGCCCGCCCGCTGTGCATCGCTCCCGACCTGCCGAGGAAACTGCTGGCCGGCGAGGTCGACGAACTGCCGGCGCCGGAAAAGGGCTTCCGGCTCGGCCCCGGGTGGCTCGGGCCGCACTCTTCGAACGACCTGGTCAAGGCGGCGAATGGTTTCGCCGCGATGTCGTACTTCTACCGCAACATCATCCGCATGGCCGACGGCAAGCCGACGAAGGACGACATGAGCCTCTGGGCCGCGCTGATCCGGCACCAGTTGCAGGAGCGGTCGGACGCGAAGCGGATTCGCGGCGGGGATTGACCGAGCATCCCGTCGCGGACGTCGCCGCGACCTACGAACAAGGTACGTCAAGCATCTGCGATCATCTCCACGTAGGAGCGGCGTCCTCGCCGCGATCCATCCCGACACCCCGTCGCGGACGTAGCCGCGACCTACGAACACCACCTGTCAGGTAGGTCGGCGCTACGTCGCCGACGGAGCTCTAACCGGCGACTGCGGGAGGCAGAACCAGCTGCCGAGGGGTGTCCGATCATTTCATCGCGAGCTGGAGCTCGCTCCCACAGGCAAAACCGATCCACCATCCTGTGGGAGGCAGCTCCAGCTGCCGAGGATCCTTGACCATTCCATCGCGGGCTGGACTCGCTCCCGCAGGCAAAACCGATCCACCGTCGCGGACGTAGCCGCGACCTACGAACACCATCCGTCAGGTCGGTCGGCGCTACGTCGCCGACGGAGCTCGAACCGGCCTCGCGTCGCGGGCGTCGCCGCGACCTACGAACGACCGCCGGCTCGGCGCCACCTCGCCTCAGGCGGCGGGCTCGGCCGTTCCGGACGGCGCCGCGTGCGGGCGCATGTAGCGACGGTCGAGCCAGTAGCCGGCGATGAACGCCACTGCAAGCGGCCCGAACCAGGCCAGGTGCTGGATCATCGTGTTGCCGAGTTCCGGGATCAGTCGCAGCAGGCCGATCTGCAGGAAGGCGATGTGCGTGGCCACGCCGTTGCCGATCATGGCGCCGTAGTGTTCCTTCAGCCACCATTTCGGTCCCGACGGCCCCTGCCGGACCAGGGAGCGAGCCGCGAACGCGCTCATCGGTCCGATCAGGCCGAAGATGATCAGGATCCATGCGCCGTACACGATTCCGAGCACCGAGACCGCCGCGCCCGCGATGCCCAGCAACGCCGCGCCGAGTCGGTAGCCGGTACCGGTGTAGCGTTCGAAGTCGCGCTTCCATACGATGGCGCGCCAGGCGTTGCGGCAGGCGATGCTGACCAGGATGACGAGGTAGCCCAGGAAGGCGGCACCCACCCATTGGCCCTGCAGGGCCTGGGAGAGCGCCAGGGGAACGGCCGTCGCGACGACCCCGATCATCGCCAGCAGGTAGATCCTGCCCGCGGATCGGTGCGGCGTCGAACCCTTCTTCGAAAGGGCGGCGGTCCAGAACGTAACAAGCGCGACGGCGCCGATCAGCGCGTGCGGCGTTGCGAAGCGTGAAAGAAGTTCGGTGATGGTCATGTTCCTGTCTCCTCGTTCGAGCGTGGTGACAGGATGGTTTGCCCGGCTTGCGAATCGAGGTGCCGAAAGTCAGCAATCCATGGTGCCGAAAGTCATCACTTGCGCATCGGGCATTGTGATCCGCGACCGGCCCCGCTATACAGGGTTCATGGATGGAGGATTGAAACAAGGCGTCCGCGAACTGCTGCTGAATCCGCTGGCCTGGGCCTCGTACGCGGCCTGGCTGGCCGTCTGGCTGTCGGTGAGCGGAGTTTACGGGCAACCGGATGCCGGTTTCCCGAGCGCGGCCGATGGGCTGCTGTTCGCGTGGCTGGCGTGCTGGATGACCTGCCTGTTCGACGAGCTGGCGCCGCAGTGGGTCTACGACTCGGCCCTCGTCGCGCTGACCGGACTGACGGCGCTGGCGCTCTGGTTCGTTCCCGCCGGCTCGACGCCGATCCTGTTGATCCTGCTGGCCACGCAGTTCACCGAACGCTTGACCACCCCATGGCTCGTACTGGCGCTGGTCGCGGTCAACCTGTACTTCGGCGGCGTCATGATCGGGCCGTGGGACGTGAACCCGGACAGCGCCCTGCTGACGCTGCTCGCCATGGTCGGCTTCCAGGGCTTCGCGGTCATGGTCCTGATCTACGCCAGGAGGGCAGGACGCATGGCCGAAGACCTGCAGGCCGTCAATGCGCGCCTGATGGCGACCCGCTCCCTTCTGAGCGAAACGGCCCGCGACCAGGAACGGCTGCGGTTGTCGCGCGAGCTGCACGACGTGGCCGGTCACAAGCTCACGGCGCTCAAGCTCAATCTGCGCGGCCTGGCGCGGCGCCTGGACGACGAGGCGGCGGACGACGTCGGCAAGGCCACGGCGCTGGCCGACGAACTGCTGCAGGATCTGCGCTCGGTGGTTCGCCACCTGCGCAGGAACGAAGGCATCGACCTGGCCGAGAGCCTGCGCGAGGTCGCACGCCCGTTTCCGCGGCCGCGGCTCGAATTCAGCGTCGGCGAGCACGCCCGGATTCCGCGTGCCGACCAGGCCGAGGCGCTGCTTCGCGTGGTGCAGGAAGCCTTGACCAACGCCGCGCGGCACGGGCCGGCGCGGACGCTCCACGCAAGCCTCGACCGCGCGGGCGATCGCGTGGTGCTGACCGTGCAGGACGACGGCCGGGCCGGCGACGAGATCCGGCCGGGCAGCGGCCTGACCGGCATGCGCGAGCGCCTGGCCGAACTCGACGGATCGCTGGAGATCTCGAAATCCGGACTGGGCGGCCTGAAGCTCGTCGCTTCGCTGCCCATGGAGCCGCAATCATGACCATCCGCATCGCCCTGGCCGACGACCAGGCCCTCATCCGCGAAGGACTGAAGTCGGTGATCAACGACCTGCCCGATCTCGAAGTGGTTATCGAGGCCGCTTCGGGCGGGCCGCTGCTCGACGCGCTGGACGAGCACCCGGTAGACCTGGTCGTCTCCGACATCCGGATGCCGGGTGTCGACGGCATCGATCTGTGCCGGCGCCTGGCTGGGCGCGACGACGCCCCGCCCGTGCTGCTGCTGACCACCTTCGACGACAGCGACCTGATGCTCGCGGCCGTCGAAGCCGGCGCGCAGGGCTTCGCACTCAAGGACATCTCCCCGGAGGACCTCGCCGACCTGATCTCGGCCATCGTGCGCGGCGAGGGACGGCTGCAGCCGGTGCATACCTCGGGCGTCGCAGAGCGCTATCCCTACCGCGACGATTCGCCGCCGGTGGACTCGTTTTCCGATCGCGAGGTGGAGATCCTGCGACTGATCGCCGGCGGCTATTCCAACCGCGAGATCGGCCGCGCCGTTCACCTCGCCGAAGGCACCGTCAAGAACTACGTCTCCACCATCCTCGACAAGCTCAATACACGGGACCGGACCCGCGCCGTGCTGAAGGCGATCACGCTGCAGATCATCTAGCGGGTTCCGAGGCCCCGGGTCGGTCCCGGGTCGACAACAAGAATGCCGCGGGCATCCCGTCGCGGGCGTAGCCGCGACCTACGAATACCGCATCGTTCGCCGGATCACGCTTCGCCGATCCGACCGACCACCGATGCCATTCCATCGTAGGAGCGGCGTCATCGCCGCGATCCATCCGTCATCCCGTCGCGGACGTGGCCGCGACCTACGAATACCGCGTGTCAGGTAGGTCGGCGCTACGTCGCCGACGGAGCTCTAACCGGCATCCCCGTCGCGGACGTCGCCGCGACCTACGGCCTCTCGAAACGGGAACGAAGTGGTAGGTCGGCGCTACGTCGCCGACGGAGTTCTGACGGGCATCCCGTCGCGGACCTCCCCGCGATCTACGAACAGGTCAGCGCGAATTCGCCGACGGGCGGGTTCGGTGCGCCGGAACCTGCACCTGGTTCATCGTTCCGCTCGATGCTGACGGCGCAGATGTTGCCGCCTCGGCGCGTGATGGCCGGCGACAAGGGGCCGACGGCCTCGCACGGAAGCTACACGCTTGACAAGCGCGGAAAAGGGCGCAATAATGTAACCTTAGGGTATCATTTAGTAACTTATAGGTTTCCCTTTGTAACTTTAAAGTGTCCTGCCAATCCATGGGAAAAACAACGATGAATGCACAACCCACACCGTCTCGCGCAGAAATTGCCGACCGCACCGTCCAGCTCCTGGCCGGGTCGATGTTCGCGATGGCCCTGATCTTCTGCCTGTCGGTCGTCGAGTTCTTTGCAAGCGAATCGACGGCGGCGGCGATCGATGTCGTCGTCAAGGCGCTGGCAATCGCAGTCCTGGGCCTGATGGCGCTCCTCTACTTCTGGAAATTTCGACCGATGACGTCCGCTCAGCGCCGCCGGCATCTCGCCGAGGACGGATTCCTTCAAATCGGTTTTCGGAAAGCCATGGCGCGATCCTGGATGCTGAGTTTTCTGGTGCTGGCGATCCTGCAAGCGCTGGACAACCTGGTGCTCGAGCGGCTTCCGGCCATGCCGCTGGAAATCACCATCAAGGCCGTTCTTGGCCTGATGCTGCTGCTGTTCAGCTTCGCGTTCTTCTTCATCACTCGAGCGAGCAGCAGCGATGGGTGAGGAACTGGGAAACAGGATTCGAGTTTTCCGCGCCGAACATCAACTCAGCCAGGCTGAACTGGCCGACGCGATCGGCGTGTCCCGGAAGACCATCAGCACCATCGAGGTGGGTCGGTTCGTGCCGTCAACCATCATCGCGCTGAAGATCGCGCGTTATTTCCGGGTACCGCTGGAGGAGATCTTCTTCCTGAGCGACGACTGACCCCGACCAGGCCGCCCGCACGGCTGACCGCATTTCGACATCACCGGACGATCGGCGGAATCGCTCCCGGCATCCGCCCGCCCCGTTTCACTGCAGCCCGACCCGTATCCCGTCGCCGACGTTGCCGCGGCCTACGAACACCGCGCGCCAGGTAGGTCGGCGCTACGTCGCCGACGGAGCTCTAACCAGCATCCCGTCGCGGGCGTAGCCGCGACCTACGAACACCGCATCGTTCGCCGGATCACGCTTCGCCGATCCGACCGACCACCGATGCCATTCCATCGTAGGAGCGGCGTCATCGCCGCGATCCATCCGGCATCCCGTCGCGGGCGTGGCCGCGACCTACGAACACCGCGTGTCAGGTAGGTCGGCGCTACGTCGCCGACGGAGCTCTAACCGGCATCCCGTCGCGGACGTAGCCGCGACCTACGGCCTCTCGAAACCGGAACGAAGTGGTAGGTCGGCGCTATGTCGCCGACGGAGCATCCCGTCGCGGGCGTAGCCGCGACCTACGATCAAGCTTTAGCGGGCATCGCGTCGCGGGCCCAGCGGCAATCTACCGGCTTCCCACCGCCTTTTCGTACAGCCCGGGAAAGCGCCCGTGGGGATCGCATTCGCGCTTGAGCGGTTCGTAGGCCGAGCGGTCGTATTCGGACCAGAACGTTTCCTCGTCGTAGGTGCTGCGCGAGTACAGGCTTTTCTTGCCGTGGTGCCTGGCGACGAGGTCCTCGACCAGCGCGTTGTAGTGGCCGTCGGGCTTGTCGGAGCGAACCATGTCCCAGAAGCCGAAGTTGACGTGGGGGGTGTCGGTGCGGAGACGGAACAGCGAGAAGCGGCCGTCGGGCACGACGAACGGGCAGATCCAGACCGGGCGGATGCCGATCTCGCGCTCGAAATCGGCGAGGAACGCCGCAGCATCGGCGATCGGGATGTCGACGTCCTGGATGACCGATTCGGTGCGCGGCCGGACGTAGTGGAGCAGGCTCAGCGGCCAGCGGCGGCTGGCGCGCATGATCTTCTGGTAGGTCACGCTGGACAGGCGCTCGCGGCCGAGCAGGAAGCGCACCGGCTTGAGGTGGGCGCCGACGTTCTTGCTGCACCAGAACCAGTCGGTGTCCCAGCGCCAGAGATAGTCGTGGACGGTAAGCCAGTCCTCGCGCCGCTCGCGCAGGCTTGTCCAGTACCGGCGCATCCAGGTGTAGTCGCTGGGCGCACGACCTTCGGGCAGCGACTCGACCGAATGCGCGCGCGTCAGGACGTATTCGTCCGGTGCGAAGTAGACGCCGTCGAGCCAGTCGCAGGTCGGCTCGCTGCACTCTTCCTCGATGGCGGCGAACAGCGCGTCGGGGTCGCGGTAGCCGGTGTGCTCCAGACGAACGCAGGGCTGCACGGGAATCAGGCCGACGCGGACCCGCGTGGCGTAGCCAAGGCTTCCGTAGGAGTTCGGGAAGCCGAAGAACAATTCGGAGCGCTTCTCGGGCGAGCAGGTCAGCACCCGCCCGTCGGCGACCAGCACGTCGAGCTCGCCTACGGTGTCGTGGACCAGCCCGTAGCGGAAGCCGCCGGATTCGATGCCCACGCCGCTGACCGCGCCGCCGACCGTGATGCTCTTGAGTTCCGGGACGATGGCCGGCGCCAGGCCGTGCGGCAGCGTCGCGTCGACCAGGTCGGCGTAGGTCGTCATGCCCTCGACCTCGGCCTCGCGGGCCTGGGCGTCGATCTCGATGACGTGGTTCAGCGAGGCGACGTCGAGCTCGGTGCGATCGGCGTCCTCGCGCGGCCGGAACAGGTTGCTCGTCGGTTTTCGCAGGCGCACCGGGCCGGTCGATTGGGCGAGCGCGTCGGCGAGTGCTTCGACGCGGGCGTGGTGGGCGGACCAGGCGGTGTTTCGGTCGGCGGACGGGGCGTTCATCTGATGTGCGCGGGATGCACGGTGGCCCCCACCCCGACCCTCCCCCGCGAGCGGGGGAGGGAGAAAGGCGCGCGGAGGCGAACTCTTTCTAGCCGGCGAGCGAGCAGGAAAGACTGAAGCGAGTCTGATCTGCCCATGGCGCGCCGCGGGTAGAAAAACGCGCACCCGTAAGCCCTCCCCCGCTCGCGGGGGAGGGTTTGGGTGGGGGTGCTTGTCAGGCACGGTGCTCGCACGCTATCGAACCGGCTCGTAGCGCGGCACGTCGCCGCGGCTGAGCACGAGCTGCCAGAGGTTCAGACCGCGCGAGCGGAATGCGCCGGCGGAGCTGTTGAGGTAGTAGCGCCACATCCGGTAGAAGCGCTCGTCGAGCCCGTCGCGTTCCTTCAGCTCCGGCCAGGCGTCGAGGAAGTTGGATTCCCATGCCATCAGCGTGCGGTCGTAGTCCGGGCCAAAGTTGTGCCAGTCCTCGAGCACGAACAGGCCTTCCTTGGCGCGTGTGAGCTGCGCCTCCGACGGAATGACGCCGCCGGGGAAGATGTATTTCGTGATCCAGCGGTCCGCGGCTTCGCGGCTTTGGTTGCCGCCGATGGTGTGAACCAGCGCCAGGCCACCTTCCTTCAGCCGGGCCTTCGCGATCTCGAAGAAGCCGCGGTAGTTCTTCGGCCCCACGTGTTCCATCAGGCCGATGCTCACGACCCGGTCGTATCGCGACGAATCGTCGGCCGCCTCGCGGTAATCGCGCTGCCGGATCTCGACCGGCAGCCCTTCGCAGATGCCGCGCCCGAATTCGACCTGGCGGGTGCTGATGTTGTAGCTGACGACCTCGCATTCGTGCTCGGCGGCCAGGTAGCGGGCGAGCTCGCCGAACCCACCGCCGAGTTCCAGCACGCGCATGCCCGGCTCCAGGTGCAGCTTGCGCGCGATCAGCGCGAGCTTGGCGCGCTGCGCTTCGTCCAGCGTCTCCAGCGAGCCGTCAACACCGTAGTAGGCACAGGTGTACTGCATCGTCGGCCCGAGCATGGCTTCGTAGAGGCGGTTCGAGAGATCGTAGTGCTGCTCGGCCACCTGCCGCGATCGTCGTCGGCTCTGCTTGTTGCCCAACCGGCTGAGCAGCACCTGCCACAGCATCGACGGCGTTCGTATGGCCCGGTCCAGCCGGGTGCCCAGCACGCGGGTAAAGAACTCGTCGAGCCGCTCGACGTCCCACCAGCCGTCCATGTACGCCTCGCCGGCGCCTACCGTGCCTTCGGCCAGTACGCGCCGGTAGAACCGGTCGTCGTGCACCTGCAGATCCCACGGGCGCGAGCCGCCGATCTCGATGTCGGCCGCTTGCAACAGCTCCTCGACTTTTTCCCTTGCTGACATGGCCGCGCCCCATCGCTGTCGGCCGGCTTCCTCCGCGCCCGCCGAGTTGCGTATGCGAAGATTCTAGCGTAACCAGACGCCGGCCCATCAAGGGGACGGCAAGCGAACCGCGGGATGGCCGATCCGGCATCCCGTCGCGGACGTCGCCGCGACCCACGGTATCCAATGGTAGGTCGGCGCTACGTCGCCGACGGGTTGGCCCGACATCCCGTCGCGGGCGTTGCCGCTCCTACGGCGGCGGCTCGAACTCAGGCGCGGTAGTCCGGGTTCGGGTAGTCGAAGCGGCAGCCGGCGGACCAGGCTTCGCGGTCGTTGCCGTGCGACGGCAGGCCGCCGGCTTCGGCGAGGAGCCTGGCCATGTGCATGAGGTTCCACGTCATGAACGTGGTGTTGCGCTGCGTGAAGTCGTTGTCCGGGCCGCCGGAGCCCTCGTCG
>JBPRGD010000132.1:0-1271 GCA_051428125.1 Candidatus Wenzhouxiangella sp. M2_3B_020 | reverse complement strand
GTCGCGCGGGCACCGTTGCGCATGAAGTGGAACAGGAAGAAGTCGTGCAGCTCGTAAGGACCGATGATCTGCTCGGTGTGCTGCGCGATGCGGCCTTCCTCGGCCGGCAGGAGTTCGGGTGACACCGGCGTTTCCAGGATCCGGGCGAGCACCTTCGAAAGCGCCTCTCCGGCGCGATTGGACGCGTACCAGCGCACCAGGTAGCGGATCATCGTCTTGGGCACGCCGGCGTTGACGTTGTAGCTGGCCATGTGGTCGGCGTTATACGTGCACCATCCCAGAGCGAGTTCCGAGAGGCTGCCGGTACCCACGACGATGCCTTCGACCTGGTTGCCGTAATTGAAAAGGACCTGGGTTCGCTCTCGAGCCTGCGCGTTCTCGAACACGACATCGTTCTTTCCGTCGTGGCTCAGGTCTTCCAGATGCTGGCGCACGGCGGCATGTATGGGGATTTCCTTGAGCTCCACGTCGGCGGCCTTCGCCAGCTGTCGCGCCGAGGTCAGCGTGTGATCGCTGGTCGCCGGCCCGGGCATCGTCAACGCGTGCAGGGCCTCTGGATCGCGTTCGAGCTTGGCCAGCGCCTCCAGGCAGACCAGGAACGCAAGCGTGCTGTCCAGGCCGCCCGACAGACCCAGTACCAGCCTTTCGGCGCCCGAGGCCAGCATGCGGCGCGCCAGCCCGGTGGCCTGGATATGCATGATCTCGCGGGCGCGGGCCTCGAACCGGGCCTCGTCGTCGGGAACGAACGGATGCGCATCGATCTCGCGCGTCAGCGACCCGATCGCCGGGTTTCTTTCAAGTACATCGAGGCGCCGGTATTCGCCGGGGCGCGGGGACTGGGAGAACGTCGCGTTCTGAGCGCGATCGTGGTGCAGTCGCTCGACGTCGAACTCGGTGACCAGCGTTTGCGCATCCATCGAAAACCGTTCGCTCTCTCCCAGCGCCTTGCCGTTTTCGAAGGCCAGCAAGTGTCCGCCGTAGACCACGTCCTTGGTCGATTCCAACGGCCCGCTGCCGGCGTAAAGATAACCGCTGATTCCGCGGGCACTAGCCATGTGCACCAGCGAGCGCCGGAATTCGGCCTTGGCGATGTGCTCCGGGCTGGCCGAGGGGTTGAGCACCAGTTCCGCGCCGGCGAGGCAGTGGTCGATGCCCGGTGGCCTCGGTGCCCACAGGTCTTCGCAGATCTCGATGCCGAAACGGATCGAACCGGCCTGGAACAACTGGTTGCAACCGATATGGAAGCGGCCGAAGTCGCGGTCCTCGACGAG
>JBPRGD010000131.1:0-2613 GCA_051428125.1 Candidatus Wenzhouxiangella sp. M2_3B_020 | reverse complement strand
GCTGGCCCGGGCGGAGGTCGGCATCGCCATGGGCACCGGCACGGACGTGGCGATGGAGAGCGCCGGCGTGACCCTGGTCAAGGGCGATCTGCGCGGCATCGTCCGGGCGCGCAGGCTCAGCCGCGCGACCATGCGAAACATCAAGCAGAACCTGTTCTTCGCCTTCGTCTACAACAGCCTGGGCGTGCCGGTAGCCGCCGGCGTGCTGTTTCCGTTCTTCGGCATTCTGCTCTCCCCGATCATTGCCGCGGCAGCAATGTCGTTCAGCTCGGTATCCGTGATCGGCAACGCGCTGAGACTGAGAAGGGTAACCATATGAACATGAAACCGAAAACCGTCAGTGTGCGTTGGATCCGACGCATCATGCGCCTGGCCATCGGCCGATCGATCAAGCGCACTCTATCGAACCGCGCCGTTTTGAATCGGCAGGGAGAAAGCGTTCGCTTGTTGGGCCCGGATATTCGCGGATTGCTGGAAAGGCTCGAGCCGGAAGCGGAGGCGATCCGTGAATACGCGGAATTTGATCGCCTGCCGTCATTCGGGAACCAGCTGATGGTGGAATTCGCCGTTTACACGGGGGCTTGCGACCGCGCCATGCGACGCTCGAATATTGATCCAGCCGATGCGCAAGCTGCGCTATCGGATGCGGGATGGCACAATTACCGTCGGATGCTGTGGGTTGCATCGCTGCCGTTTCGACTGGTGACTCGCGACCCGGGCAAGCGCATTCGGTGGACGATTCAATTGCTTTTGCGGTTTCCGTTCAATGCACCCGGCGCACCCGGGTACGAGGTGGAGACCCGGGTAGAAGACGACAGGATACTGACTCATTTCAGGAATTGTCCGCCGCAATCGTATATCCGGCGGCTCAGTGCCGAAACCAACGATCCCGACGCGCTGGAAGCCTTCCGGACAAGCTGGTGCCTTTACGACTGGCCCGGCGCCGATGTCATCGCCGGAGACGGAGTGCGCGGTCATTACAGACGGACGCAGACACTGTCGCGTGGCGATCCAGTGTGTGACATGTGCTGGGCGGGACGAGGATCGGATAGTGAACCAGAATAGACCAATCACGAATTCGTTGTCTGGGCGGATGCGATTCTGGTCGGTCGTCACAATTGGTCTGGCCGCGATGATATTCCTGCTCTGGGAGGAGCACAGGCTGCATTTGCTCGGCGCCCTGCCGTGGCTTATCCTGCTCGCCTGTCCGTTACTGCACGTTTTCATGCACGGCGGTCACGCGGGGCATGGCAAGGAGACGCACCATGATTGACGATGCGCCGGCCTACGGGCTCTGGAGTCTTGTTATTCTGAACTCGGCTATCTTCATCTTTTTCGCCTTCAGTTTCTTCAAGCCGCAAACCGAGCGGGACTGGCGCTCGTTCGGCGCGTTCAGTGCCTTTCTGGTGGCGCTGTTCACGGAGATGTACGGCTTTCCGCTGACCATCTACTTTCTGTCGGGCTGGCTGCAGTCACGCCACCCTGAAGTGGACTGGTTCTCGCACGATGCCGGCCATCTGCTGGAAATGCTGTTCGGTTGGCAGGCAAACCCGCATTTCGGACCATTTCATGTCCTGAGCATGATTTTCATCGGCGCAGGTTTTCTCATCATCGCCGCCGGTTGGCGGGCACTCTACACCGCCCAGCGGCAAAACGTACTTGCAACGTCAGGACCCTATGCGTGGGTGCGCCATCCGCAATACGCCGGCTTCGTGCTCGTGATGTTCGGTTTCCTGCTGCAGTGGCCGACTTTGCTTACGCTTGCCATGTTTCCCATCCTGGTCTGGATGTACGCGCGCCTGGCAATCGGAGAGGAACGTGAAATGAAGCGCCAATTCGGTGAACTATGGCAGATATATGCGGCGCGCACGCCGCGATTCATTCCCGTGCTTTCGAGCGTAACGGCGCGGTGAAACCGGCGGGAGTAGCATGGTGCGCCGCAACGGAGTCAAGGCAATGGTAATTTCGCGGCGAACTCGAGTTCGAACTTTTTTGACACAGCGGCTGATTCTGGAGCCGCGGCTGGAGTTGAACCCCAGCACCAGCATGTCCGGGAACTCGGACTCGACAGCGGTGTCAACAATACCGAGATTGGGTTTCGGCTGTGCTATGAGATCGTACGCGAGTTCGTGCCGTATAGCGGCATCCGGTAGGAAAAACTCTACGGCAAAACCAGGGATTTTGCACCGCGTGAGCCTGATTCGGTTACCCCGCTCGTGCCCGGTTTCAGGATCCGGTTTGATCAGGTATTCTCGACACGCCCTGGCATGCCGCGCAAGTTGCTGAGCTCTCACCCTGGCGGGCGACGAATAGGTCTGCCCGCTTTCACCAACCTTGAAGAGAAAGGAGAACCACCATGAAGACACTAATTGCAACTACCGGTCTGTTGATCAGTCTCGCTTTTGCACATTCCATCGAAGTGCAAGCTCAGGACACGGGAAAACATGCGCAACATCACCCGGGTGCCCCCTCTGGTCAAGCTGATATGGGCGATCAGCGGAGCATGCAGCAGCATATGCGCGATATGCAGGAAACCATGCAGCGTATTCAGGATGCCACGGATCCTGCCGAGCGTCGCGAACTGATGGCGCAGCATCGGCAGCAGATGCACGA
>JBPRGD010000130.1:0-1306 GCA_051428125.1 Candidatus Wenzhouxiangella sp. M2_3B_020 | reverse complement strand
CCGCTCGAACAGCCGACGTCCCAGGTAAGCCATCCAGGCGCCGAGCGCCGCGGCGGCGGCGACGAGTATCAGCGTTTCGACCAGCAACTGCCGCAGCAGTCGGCCCCGCCCGGCGCCGAGCACGTAGCGCATCGCGATTTCCCGGCGCCGGCCTTCGCCCCGCGCGATCAACAGGGAGGCGACGTTGAACGTCGCCACCAGCAATACGATGACCACAAGCGCGAACAGCAGGCCGGCGAACGTGCCGATGGGGCCGCGTGCCGGCGACGGCAACGCCCGCATCGGCGTCGCGACGTATCCGATGTTCCGGTTGGCCTCGCGATGCTCGTCGCGCAACGCGGCGCCGACCGCGTCCAGTTCGGCGTTCAGGGATTCAAGCGAATGACCCTCGGCCAGCCGCGCTCCGGCCATCATCCAGCGCGCGCCGCGTCCATCGGCGGCGTCCCGCGGAATGCGCCCCAGCGCGGGCGCAAGCTCCATGGGCACGAATACGTCGGTGGAATGTCCCAGGCCCGGATGGTCGAAGCCCGGAGGCGCGACACCGACGACCTCGACCGGAACGCCGTTGAGTCGCAGGGTTGCGCCCAACGCGCGTGCCGGGTCGCCGCCGAACCGTTCCCGGAACAGGCCGTGATCGATGACCGCGGCGCCGGCGGGATTTCCGCGTCGATCGTCGCGCCGCTGCAGCAGCCGGCCGTGTTCGGGCACGGTGCGAAGTGCGTCGAAATATCCGCCGGTCACGAGGCGGCCGGACACGCGGATTGGCCCGTCTTCGGACGCCAGGTTCATCGTCATCGCCGAGTGTCCGTAGATCGCTTCGGCGGATTTCACCTGTTCGTCGAGATTGCGGAGATTGGGCAGCGACAGCGAATCGAATCCGAACGACTGCGTGGTTCGGCCGATCTCGACCATGCGCTCGGCCTCGGGAATTCCCTGGACCGGCGAGAGCATCAGCGTCTGCACGATGCTGAACAGCAGCGTCCCGGCGCCCAGCGCCGCGGCCAGCGACACGACGGCCGTCAGCGTGACGACCGGCGCACGCGCGAACTGGCGCATGGCGGTGCGAAAATCGGCGAGCAACTGGGTCATGAACGGACTCCGTGACGGGTCTGCTGGTTCGGTGAATCGGTTAAGGGTCGCGGCATGCTCAGTCGTGGTGCAGCGCTTCGATGGGATCGACCCGGCCGGCGCGACGGGCCGGGAGCAGGCAGGCGGCGATGGCGACGGCGCCGAGGAACAGTGCGACACCGCCGTACACCGCGGGATCCAGCCGGTCCACTCCGTAGAGCTGGTTCTCGATCAGCCG
>JBPRGD010000129.1:0-3776 GCA_051428125.1 Candidatus Wenzhouxiangella sp. M2_3B_020 | reverse complement strand
ACCGCCCTCCACCGCCGCCAGCGCGACGGAACGGTATACGGCACCGGAATCGAGGACGTTCCAGCCCAGTCGACGCGCCACCGATGCCGAGACCGCTCCCTTGCCGGCGCCCGAAGGCCCGTCGATGGCCAGAACCGGAACGTGATCGATCATTGCCATTCCAGGTCGGCTCCCAGTGCCTTGAGATGATCGACGAACGACGGGTAACTCGTGCGGATCCATTCCGCCCCGGCGATCTCCAGCGGTTCATCGGCGACCAGTCCGAGCACGGCCAGGCTCATCGCGATCCGGTGATCGCCCTCGGCATCGACCCGCCCGCCGCGCACTCTTCCACCGCGGATCACCGCGCCGTCGGAACGCTCTTCGGCGGCCACGCCCAGCTTCCGGAGCTGGCGCACCATCGCGGCCAGGCGGTCGGACTCCTTGACCCGCAGTTCGGCCGCGCCCGAGATCTCGGTCGCGCCGTCGGCGGCCGCGGCCAGTGCCATGACCAGCGGGAATTCGTCGATCGCCAGCGGGACCCACTCCGGCGGAACCGCGACGCCGCGCAGCCGATCCGGCGCGACCACCTCCAGGTTCGCGATGGGCTCGGAGCCGAACGCGGCGGCGCGATCGGTCGCTTCTACACGTCCAGCCATGCGCTCAAGGATCCGCAGGAACCCGTCGCGCGTCGGGTTCAGCCCCACCGACTCCACGCGTAACCGGGACCCGGGCACTAGGATGGTCGCGGCGATCGCGAACGCCGCCGACGACAGGTCGCCGGGCACGCGCACCGAAGCCGGTTTCAACCGTGCCGGGCCGGTGACCGCCACGCCGGTTTCGTCGCCGCGCACGTCGACGCCGAACGCCGGCAGCATTCGTTCGGTGTGATCGCGAGAGGTTCCCGGCTCGAGGATGCGCGTCTCACCGTCGGCGAACAGGCCGGCCAGCAGCACCGCCGACTTGATCTGGGCGCTGGCGACCGGGCAGCGATAGTCGATTCCGGTCAGCTGCCGCGGGGCGACGACGAGCGGCGCGCGACCGTCGCGGCTGGAGATGTCCGCGCCCATTTCCGTCAAGGGCACGACGATGCGGTCCATCGGTCGGCGCGACAGCGATTCGTCGCCCACCAGCTTCAGCGTTGCGCCCCGTAACTCCGGGTGGCCGCTGACGGCGCCGGCGAGCAGGCGCATGCCGGTGCCCGAATTGCCCAGATCCAGCGTCCGGTCGCCGGTCCGCAGCGAGCCGCCCGCGATCGCGATCCGGTCCTCGTCGCGCGTCACGCGGGCGCCCAACCGCTCCATGGCCGCCAGCGTAGCGAGCGTGTCTTCGGCTTCCAGGAACCCGCCGATCCGGGTCTCGCCCGGTGCCAGTCCGCCCAGGATTGCCGCACGGTGCGAGATCGACTTGTCGCCCGGCGGCCGCAGATCCCCGGCCAGTGCGCGGGTCGCCGGATGAACGATCAGCTTCACGCGGCAGCCCCGGCGACCTAGAGGATCTCGGCCAGCGCCTCGAGCAGGCGCCGGTTCTGCGATTCGGTGCCCACCGTGATCCGCAGGTAGTTCTCGAGACCGTAGTTGGCGACGGGGCGAACGATGATCCCGCGTCGAAGCAGCGCCTCGTCGAGTTCGGCCCCGGTTCGGTCGAAGCGTGCGAGCACGAAGTTGGCCGCCGACGGAATCGTATCGACACCGAGATCGGCCAGGCCGGCATGGAGCTGCTTCAGCCCGGCGGAGTTCATCTCGCGGGAACGCTCGATGAAGGCCCGGTCGGCCAGTGCCTCGCGCGCGGCGACCAGCGCCAGCGAGTTGACGTTGAACGCCGGCCGCACGCGGTTGAGCAGGTCGGCGATTCCGGGATTGGACAACGCGTAGCCGACGCGAAGCCCGGCAAGCCCATAGGCCTTGGAAAACGTCCGGGTCACGACGAGATTCGGGAACCTCTCCAGCCAGGTCGACGCATCGCCCAGTTCGTCCGACTCGGCGTACTCGGTATAGGCCTCGTCGACCACGCAGATCACGTGGCCCGGCAGTGACGAAAGAAACTCCCGGACTCGCTCGCCGCTCAACCAGGTGCCCGTCGGGTTGTTCGGATTCGCGATCCAGACAAGCCGCGTGTTCTCGTCGACGCGCTCGTACAGCGCGCGCAGATCGTGCCCCAGCGGCATCGCGGCGTGATCCCCGGGCAGCGCCGGCGCGACGACGGGCGCGGCGCCGACCAGCTGCGTGGCGATCGGGTAGACCGCGAAGCAGTATTGCGAGAACAGCGATTCCAGTCCCGGCTGCAGAAAGGCCTGGGCCAGGAACACGAGCACGTCGTTGGAGCCGTTGCCGAGCGTGATGCAGTCCGTGGACACGCCGTGCTTCTCGGCGAGCGCCTGTTTCAGATGGTAGCCGTTGGCGTCCGGGTAGAGCCAGACATCGGCCAGCGCATCGCGGACCGCCTCGAGCGCCCGGGGGCTCGCCCCCAGCGGGTTTTCGTTGGATGCCAGCTTGATCGAGTCCGATACGCCGTACTCGCGCTCGAGCTCGTCGATGGGCTTGCCCGGCGTGTAGGGTTTCAGATCCCGCACGCCCGTAACGGCGAGCTCGGTGTAGTCGAGGGTTTCCATCTATTCGGTTTCCGCTTTCTGTTCGCGCTCCATCAACACCTTGACCCCCTTCGCGGCGCTCCATCCCTTGTAGAGAATGCCGTGAACCTGCTGCGCGATCGGCATCTCGACGCCCGCCCGCGATGCGGCGCGCATGACCTCCTCGGCGGCGTGGTAACCCTCGACCACCTGACCGACCTCGGCCAGCGCTTCCTCGATGCCGGCGGCACGTCCCAGCGCAAGGCCGAAGCGCCGGTTTCGGGATGCCTCGCCAGTGCACGTAAGCACCAGGTCACCGAGTCCGGCCAGCCCCATCAAGGTTCGGCTTTCGGCACCCATCGCCTCGCCCAGCCGCATCATCTCGGCAAGCCCGCGCGTGATCAACGCGGCTCGCGTATTGTCGCCGAGCTCCAGGCCGTCGGCCATGCCGCAGGCGATGGCCAGCACGTTCTTGATCGAGCCGCCGAGCTGGACGCCGACCAGGTCGGCCGTGTAATACGCCCGGAAGCTGCTGCCGTGCAGCAGGCCCGCCCAGGTGCGCCCGAAATCTGGGTCCGATGCGCCCACGGTCACCGCGGTCGGAAGTCCCTGGGCGACCTCGCCGGCGAACGAAGGTCCGGTAACGGCGGCCAGCGGCACGTTGCCCCCGAGTCGCTCGCGCGCGGTCTCGGAAAGCAGACGACCGGTGCCGGGCTCGAATCCCTTGGTCGCCCAGGCGAGCCCGCGCTCGGCCACGGCGACGCCGTCCAGCGCGTCGATCATCCCCGCGAATCCGGAGCTCGGCACCGCGATCAGGATCCGCTCGGCGTCCTGCACGGCGTCGTGCAGGTCGGACTCGGGCACGATCGCGTCGGCCAGCGACACTTCCGGGATGTAGCGCCGGTTGACGCCCTCTTCGCGCATCTCGCCGACATGGTCGGCGTCGCGGGCCCACAGCCGCACGTCGTGGCCGACCCGCGCCAGCTGCATGGCCAACGCGGTTCCCCACGAACCGGCACCCAGAACGGCGACGCGCGCGCCCATCGCCGGAAGCCCTTACTGCACCGGGGATTCGCCGCCGGCCGCCTCGCCCTGCTGCTGGCCCTCGGCGACGCGCTGGGCATAGATCGCTTCGAAATTGATCGGCTGCAGCGGCGGCGTGAAGAAGCCACCGGCAGCGATCAACGCGGCGATCTGGCCACGCGCGTACGGATACAGCGTGTTCGGG
>JBPRGD010000128.1:0-1645 GCA_051428125.1 Candidatus Wenzhouxiangella sp. M2_3B_020 | reverse complement strand
CGCTGCCGCCGGCGAGGGCGACGGTGAGACGCCCCCACTCTGCTTCCCAAAGTCGAATAATTCGACTGGTTGCGGCTCGCCCTTCGCGGCCGCGTACTCCCTGGTGACGTAATTACTCATGTCCGAGCCGAAGGATTCGGTGAATTGGTCTAGCGATGTTTCGGCCTTCGAAGCGGCCGACTCCTTGCCGAGGAGCCGAAGGGCTTTGATATTCGCTTTCTCGCCGATGTAGAAGTCTGGGATGTCCTTGATTCGACCGGCGTGCTCGGGACCGATCCGCCCGACGTCGAAGCCGCCCATCGTTCTTGGCTCAGGCGTTATTCTCTCTATCGAGCCAATTCCCTTGCGCGTGGTCTGGTGGGAGAGGGTGGTTGTTCTCACGCCCTCCTTCGTAAACACGTCGGGCTCGTGGCGAATCCCGAACTCAACGCCAGACGATCCACCCGACTCCCCGCCGGACTCGGCGCCCGCCTCCTTGATGTCGAACAGTTTTTCGCCACTCTTGATTGACGTTGGCGTTCCCTCTTCGAGCCGGACGACCTTTTCGCCAGCTATTCGATTGATTGTCTCGGTCGCCCGTTGGCTAAATAACTCCTTGCTTGCGACGTCGTGAACGTCAAGGTCTCGCGGGATGCGATTTAGACCGGGCTCGCCGACTTGCTCGGCACTCACTGGTTGAGTGATCGACCCGATAATCTTCGCCTCTTCCGATTTCAATAAGTCGGTGACGGCCGGTGCCGCCTCAGCGGTAATACCATGCTCTTCTAGGACTTTGCCAATCGCCGGGGTAATCTCCTCAGGCTGAAGCGGACTCTGTTGGGTTTGCGTGATGGTGTCGCGGAGCGCCGTCAGGCGCGTGGCCTCGGCTTCGGAGCCGGCGTTCCGAAGGGACCTAGCGAGGATGTTTGTTTCAAGCGCGCTTAGTTCCGATGGCACACGCCCATTCGCGAACGTTGTTTCGAGCGGCACGTCGGGGGTGCCGAGTTCGAAGGGCGATCGGCCAGCAACCCCTCTCCCGGCGGAGACAATTGGCCTGGTCTCTTCAATCTTCCCAGCATACCGCTTCAACCCGACTGAAACACCTTGGCTCTCTCCGACGTTGAACAGTTCGGCCGTCGGCCGGTACGGCGTGGTCTTGCCGATGTTGGCCCGGCCCACTTCGACCCCACGTAGGCCTGAGAACAGGGCTGGTCCGGCGATGATGACCGCCGTCTCCCCCGGGTGTTTCACGGCGGATTCGGCGAAACGGCCACCGCCCGTCGCCAGCAAGTTGCCGAAACCGCCGGCCTGTTCCGTTGGCGTCTGGTCCGTCCTAGTGCCCAGTCCGGGCTCTGTGAGATCCGTCGTCGCCGTGACGGGGAACTCAAGCGCAGCGCCCACGCCAGCACCGCCGAACTCGACGAAGCCACCCAGTATGTCGCCAGGATACGACCCCAGCGAGTCCCCGCCGATGGTCGGCCCCATGCCCGCAGTCGGCGAACCTGATTTGACGGCGTGCCCAATATCGAATAGCCCCTGCTCGACGAACTCGCCACCTTCGAAGGCCAGCGCGCCGGCTTGCTTACTCGTCGGGAGGTTGCCGGCCAACAGCGCGTCGAGCCCTGCCTGAGCGCGCTTCGCGTAGACCTTTTCACGCTTTGCTCGC
>JBPRGD010000127.1:0-4819 GCA_051428125.1 Candidatus Wenzhouxiangella sp. M2_3B_020 | reverse complement strand
CAGGGGCAGCGTCGGCGCTTTCAATTTGAGGATGCCGGTCAGCCTTGCAACCGGTTTTTTGCTGGTGACCTTCGCGGCGATGACCTTTGCCGCATCGATAGCTGAACCGCCGCCGATCGCCAGCACCGCATCGCAGCCGGCACTCTCGAGTTCGGCAGCACCGTTTTCGACCTGCTCGTAGTCCGGGTCCGGCTGGACGCGATCGAACACCGTGACCCGGATGTCGAGAGATCGCAGGCACTCGACGGCCGGCTCGACGACACCCAGCTCGACGAGCACCGCGTCGGTGACGATGAACGCGTGCCGGACGCCGAACCGCGCCATCGCACGGTTCAGCTCGAACATGCTGTCGGCGCCGACGAAGAGCATGGGGCGTGGCGCCGGCAACAGTGCGCCGAGAACCTTGAATGCCGCCATCCGCGTGCGGTACCAGAGGGTGCGCACTCGAAACAGCGGGCCGGGATTTCGAAATTCCATACGATCACCGTAAAGCGCGAAAAGCAACCGACTGCGGCGGATCCCGGAGAGCCGTCGAATCTTCCCGGGAATCGGACACTCACATCGTAAGCGTCTCCCGCAGTGGTTGTCCCGGTTCGTCGCAGAGGGCTCGCGTCGCGGAGTTCCGGATTTACGGGGTTCCCGGCCCGGCGGGCCGGTCGCGTTCACCACCGGGCCGAGCGCGGCTCCCGAAAGCGGACGAATTTCTCAGGCTTGCGCCTTCTGTGTGATGGAAGTAACATTCAAATCGATGCAAAAAGGAATGCATCACATTGCGAGCCGCCGACGGGGAAGAGCGCCGAGATCTCCTGTATGCGTTCACGCAGCCAATCATCCCAAGCAACGCACCAGTTCAGGAGAACGAAATGAACGGATCGATCAAGAACGTCCTATCCTGCGTCGTGCTCGCCGCGCCAATTGCCGTGTTTTCTGCTTCCGCGAGCGCCGAGTACGAGTTCCAGATCTTCACGCCTCCGGCGTCATCCGGTGGAAACGGTTTCGGCATCAGTGAAAACGGAATGGCCGTCGGCAACACCGACGACGGCGGCTTCATCTACGACCGGAAAAAGGACACGTATACGACGATCAGCGAGGATTTCGGGGCAATCGGCATCAGCAACAACGGAACGGTCGTCGGCTCTGACGGCGTGGAGTGCGCCATCCGGAGCAGGAACGGCGACATCACGTTTTTCACGCCGCCTACGGCGACCCCGCTGGTTCTATGCCAGATCCGGGGCGTGAACTCGAACGGGATGTTCACCGGCTTCATCGTTGATGAAACCTCCACCTGGTCGGGCTTCACCTACGATCCCGAGTACGACATGTACGAGGAGTTCCTGCAGTCCCCGGTCACGTTCGCCCACGGCATCAACGAGCAGGGGCAGGTCGTCGGCAGCCAGGTTTTGTTTCCGGGCGAGGCGTATCCGGGCTCCGGGTTTGGTCATTTCGGCTTCCTGCGCCAGGCCGGCGGAGCCGTGTCGTACTTCGAGGTCACCCAGGCTTTCGACGGCACCACCAGGGGACGGGGAATCTCGGAAACGGGCCTGGTGACCGGCTGGTATTTCGACCGCGAATCGGTCATCAACGGCAATCCGTTCGCCAAGAGCTTCGTGACGATACTGGCAGGCGGCCCCGGGTTCGAAAGCATCGTGCTCGACGAAAACGAAATCCTGCACCAGTCGCCTTGCGATGAAAGCCGGCCATCGCCGGGGCCCGGTTACGAGCTCACCACCGACGTGTTCGCGTCGCACATCACCGAACAGGGTGTCGTTGCCGGTTCCTGCACGGACAACTATTTCAACGCAGCGACCGGAGATTTCATCCAGTATTTATCCGGTTTCATTGCCACGCCGGTCGATTGACCCATGCAGGCATCGTCGATCCGGCCGGCGCCGGGACTCGGGCCTCCAGACGCCTGGTGCGGAACGCCATCGGCTAGAGGGTCGTCCTGATCGATGAAGACCACGGGGCGCCGGGGATTTCTCCGGCGTCTCTTCTAGGGGGAAAAATCAGGACGCGCCCATCCTCCGCGCGCATCGGGCTTCTCGGGCAGGCGCCCCGGTTCTCGGGTCGCGGACCTGCTGTCCGGGCAAGAACCCCTTGAATCCGGCCGGCGGAATTTCTACGATGTGGGTGTCTTGTTTCCGCGGGCTCGCGCGGAGGATGGCGCGAACAGATTCCCTTCAGACGTAACGACGGTCCAAGCGCATGACGCGCGATGCCTCACGCACCGATGAACGGGTGTGCGTCGTCGGGGCCGGCGTGTCTGGATTGGCGGCTACCAATGCTCTGTCGTCCGCGGGTTTCCACATCGACACCTTCGATGCCCGGACCGATCTCGGCGGCACCTGGCACCCGGACAAGACCTACCCGCACCTGCGGACCAACGATGTCCGTGACCTCTACCGCTATCCGGATCTCCCTTATCCGGCCACCGCGGATGAGTACCCGACCGCTGAACAGGTGCGTGCCTATTTGCATGAATACGCCGACCGGTTCGACCTCCGACGGCATTTGCAATTCGGGACCGGCGTGACTCGTATACAGCGCGTCGGCGAGACCCGTTCGGTCGGCCGGTTCCGGGTAACTCTCCAATCGGAGGATTCCACCCTCGAACGAGAATACGACAAGGTCGTGGTGTGCAACGGAGTGTTCTGCCGGCCGAAGATTCCGCGATTCGACGGCGACGAACGCTTCGAAGGAACGATCCTGCACTCCAGCGAAGTCGGTCGAGAACAACTCGAGGGCCGACGAGTGGTCGTGATCGGTGGCGGAAAGTCGGCATACGATATGGCGGAAGCGGCAGCCGAGTACGCGCAGGCCTGCACCCTGGTATTCAGATCGGCGCATTGGGTGGTTCCGCGCTACGTCTTCGGCCTGCGTGCGGACTGGATGATTCTGACGCGGCTCGCGCAGGCCTTTCTTCCGTATCACACCAAGCGGGGGGTGGCCGCGCTCCTGCACCGACACGGCAAGCCGGTCGTTGAACTCTACTGGCGATTGATGACCGCTTTCCTGAAGCGATACGTCGATGTACCAGACGAGCTCGAACCCGATATTTCCTTTCCCGTCGGCTTCCAGGACATCGGTGCCGGAACGGAGATGTACGACCAGGTGCGGGCTGGCCGAATCGACGCGCGGCGCGGTGAGATCGATTGTTTCGAAGCCGGCACCGCGATCCGGCTCGACACCGGCGCGACAATCCAGGCCGACCTGGTAGTCTGCGCCACCGGGTTTACCCAGCCGCTCGACTTCCTGGACGACGAATTGCGGCGCGACGTCCAGGACGAGGACGGGTTCTTCACCCTCTATCGGCACATCCTCCCCCCGCGCCAGCGAAACCTCGGATTCATCGGATACGCATCGTCAGTGGGAACCACGCTTACAGCGGAGGTCGGTGCGCATTGGCTCGCCTCGCATTTTCTCGGTCGGATGGATCTTCCGGAGGTCGAGGTGATGGACAAAGAGATCCAGAAGGTAAAGGAATGGGCCGCGAGGATGCTGCCGCGGGAGAGTGGCGGGCACGTCATCGCTGTTTATCTCGTCGATTATCTCGATCAGCTGATGGAGGACCTGCGCCTACCGACCGGGGGAGCGGGGGGCTGGCTCACCAAGTATTTCGGCCGTGTCCACGCCGAGCGCTATCGCGATCTCGGCTCTCGGTATCGAGCATAAGCAGCGGTCCGTACCGATGATCGAACCGGTCCCGAACGGAGGCGCCATGGCCTTCGACAGCTAAGGGAGACGAAAGAGAAAGCCGGATGCAAGCCACGCCGAACCGAAAGACAGCGAGACCCAGCGCCCGCTAGAGTAGCCGGAACTTCAGCCACGGCAGGCAGGGGTCGCCCACCAGGAAAATCGGATTGCGGTTGCCGATCCTGGTGAACCGTTCCATTCTCGTCCAGCATGCTGAATCGAAGGCATGTCATGCGCTGCAATCGCCTATAGTCGGAGACTTCGAGGCAATGCATGCCCGATCCATGGTGATCGCGCGGCTTGCCCGGAGCCGGGCTTCCGGTCCCCGGTTTCCTCGTTATAGCAGGAGCTCAGCATGTCCAATCTCGAAGTGGTCCGCAGCGTGTACCATTCCTTTGCCAAGGGAGATATCCCGAGCGTTCTTTCGGCCTTGTCACCCGAAATCCGATGGACGGAGGCTCTCGGAGGACCTTACGGTGGTGTGTACATCGGGCCCGATGCGGTATTGGAGGGCGTGTTCATGAAGCTCGGAAGCGATTGGGACGGGTTTGCTGCGGTGCCAGCCGAGTTCGTCAGCGAAGGCGATACCGTGGTCGCTCTCGGCCAGTACAGCGCCACTCACAAAGACACCGGCAAGAGTTTCAATGCACGATTTGCCCATGTCTGGAAGGTCAGCGACGGCAAGGTCGTCGAATTCCAGCAGCACACCGACACCCATGTGCATCGGGAGCCCATGCAGGCGTAGCGAAAAAGCGCTTGGGAAATCGAAAGGTTACCCCGGATCCTGTAGAAAGATCGTTGCCAGGTCGCGCTCCAACCTGTCGGAGACGATAACGTGGGGCGTCCTGGCGGACCGCGGCTGTTTCCCCGAGCGATGCTATAGTTCGTTCAGCTATCCCCTGAACGGAATCTACCAACGATGGACGAACAGACCGTCGATCGGCTCATCGAGCAGGCGAAGGCGTTCTACGAACTGTCGCTGGAATACCTGAGCTCACCGGAAATTCTCTTCCAGCTCGGGATCATCGCCGTCGCCGTCGTTCCCGCCTGGTTCGTCTCCGGGTTCGTCGAAAGAAAGATCGAAGGCCTTGTGCGGCGGATCCACGGGATGCGCGGCCTGCTGCGG
>JBPRGD010000126.1:0-23785 GCA_051428125.1 Candidatus Wenzhouxiangella sp. M2_3B_020 | reverse complement strand
CCAGGCAGCGCCAGAACGCGCGAAAGCGGCCCGATCGCGCCGCCGCCGGCGGAAACCGCTTTCCGACATCGTCGACGGCCAGCAGAACGTCGCTCACAGGAAGTCCTCGAAGAACGGCGCAAGCCGGCGGAAGAACCAGAGGCCGAACGCGAACACGCCGGCCGCGGCGACCAGCATGATCCACGTCGCCGCGCCGGGCACCACCTGTCCTTCCAGCAGGGCGGCGCGCAGATCACCCATCAGTCCGGCGATGGGGTTGGCGTAGACCAGCGGGCGCAGCCGCTCGGGCAGGAACTCCGGCGCATAGAGGATGGGCGTGAGGAAGAACCACAGCATCAGCAGCGTCGGGAGAAGCTGCTGGAGATCGCGGAAGAACACCCGCAGCGTTGCGGCGATCAGCCCGAGGCCGTTGGCCAGCAACAGCAGCGCGAACAGCGTGAGCAACGCCGCGGGAAGCCCTGCCGGGCTGACCGGAAACCCGACGAGCGACATGACAAGCAGCACGACCGCGTAGCCGGCCAGCTGCAGCACGAACGAGGCCGTGCCGCTCGAAAGCGCCAGCAACTCGCGCTTCAGCGGCACCTTGCTGATCAATGCCGCGTGGTCGGGAATGCTCTCGCTGGCGCGCAGAATCGCATCGGAGAAGCCCAGCCACGGCCACAGCGCGACGGCGAGGAAGACCACGAACGGAATGTCCAGCGATTCCGGCGCGCGCGCCTGGAAGATCATGCCGAACACCACCGAGTAGACCGCGAGCAGGAGCAGCGGATTGACGATCAGCCACAGCCAGCCGGCCGTGCTGCCGACGAACCGGGACCGGAGCTCTCGCCTTGTGAGCTGAATCAGCAACGAACCGTCATCCTGGTGGGCTCAGCGGTGTTGATCGCGGCCGCTGCGCTCCGTTGCCCGCGAGGGCGGGAACGCGATGCGGCCGTGGCGGGAATGGTACCGCCAGCGGCGGTGGAAGACGGGCCGGAGCGACAAGACAACGGAAGATGTCCGACAACGACACGACCCCGCGGCTCGAGGGCGATCCCGGCGCGGCATGCGGCGAAGCGGCACCGGGCGGTGCCGGATGCTCTAGTCGCCGTTCTGCCCGGTGTCGTTGCCCAGCTCCTCGATGAACGCGTTCAGCGCTTCCCGGTCCAGTCGCAGCGGCTGGCCGAGAAGCGAATTGGCGTAGCGTTCCTGGATTTCGTCGCGGTGGAGCCGGCGCGCCTGCTGGATGAGCGTGCCCTTGATCTCTTCGAACGGCGGCACTTCCGACGGGTTCCGCGCATCGAGGCGGATCAGGTGCCATCCGAACTGCGTCTGCACCGGCTCGGAGACGACACCGGGTTCCAGGGTTTCGAGCGCGGCGGCGAAATCGGGGTCCAGATCGGACAGCGGTATGTCGTCGAACGAGCCCTGGTTGCGCTCCACCGACGGATCCTCGGAATGCTCGACGACCAGCGCCTCGAATTCGCCATCGTCTTCGACCTGCGCGGCCAGCGCGCGGATCCGGTCTTCCGCCGGCTCCTCGGGATCGTCGTCACGATCGTCATCACGAACCAGCAGATGCGTGAAATCCACGGTTTCGGGCTGGCGGTGCGCCTCCCGATCGCGAAGGTAGAGTTCGCGCGCCTGCTGCTCGTAGTCGTCGAGCTCGCGCCGATCGGCGACGCGCTCGAACTGCTTTTCCGACAGGAAGTTCATCGCCGCCTGGTACATCTCGGCGCGCAGGACGGGATCGTCCAGCAGGCCGTCGTCGATGCCGTCGGTGGCGATCACGCGCGGCGTCATGAGGTCGCGCAAAAGCCGCTCGGTCCGTTCGGGACTGCGGAAGAACGCCTGTCGATCGTGCGGGGGCACGTTGACCTCGAGGTAGGCCATGAGATCGCGTTCCGTGAGAATCGCACCGGCCCACGAGGCGACCGGTCGACTTTCGTACTCGATCTGCAGATCCTGCTCGACGGTCTCGTCCGACTCGGGCTCCTGCGCGTGCAGTATCGTTGCCGGAACCAGCGCCGCGGCGAGCGCGACGCCTAATCCCATCTTCGCCAGGCGCCCTCCGATTCCGATCCCCGGGGGCTTCATCAGCCCTCGCGGATCAGAATTCACGCGCCGTGCCCTTGCCCGCACAGAACGACGCATTCGTGACTGGCTGGCCGTTCGAGTCGGTGCCGCAGGCCCACTGCGGGTTCCGGGTCGACGGAAGGTTGATCGCGGGAACCATGTTGAAGTAGTAGGTCTTGTTCGGCTCCAGATCGCACTGAACCGAGAACGGGTCCATGGCCCAGACCAGTTCCTCCTGCTGAGCGGGATCGACCACCTTGCGACAGTTGGTCGGCACGTTGGGTCCGAAATCACCCGGGCATTCGGAGATGCTGTAGAGATGGGGCCCAAGCGGGTTGTCGGGCCCGCTCTGGATCGAGACCTGGCCGATCGCGTTCGAACTCAAACCGACCGTGGAGAATTCGAGGGCCGCGTACTGGCCGTTCCGGATCCGCCAGTTGTTGGTATTCGCGCCGGGGAAGTCGCCCCAGATCGACGCGAAGGTCGTCGTTTCGTCGCTGGACAGGGGAATGATCGCCGTGTCGCGGGTCAGGTTCGTCGGCGCCGTGCCGGCGCAGTCGCCGGTCTGCGCTTCGGCGACGTCGAACGTCGCGGTCGCGCTGTCCGAACCGGCGGCATTCGAGCACTGGAGCGTGAGCGTATAGCTCCCGGTGGACAAGTTGTCGACGTTGACCTGAAAGGCCTGCTCGCCACCGGCGCTCTGCGTCAGCAGCGTCTGGTCGTCCCAGTCGGAGTTGAGCAGGAACGACGACGAGTCGCTTGTGCCCGTGCACGAGGTCGCATCGGTGGTCGTGTAGAAGGCCTGGACCGTGACGTTGCCGTCTCCCTGCGAGGCAACGATCGGGTCGAGCGAGAACGACGAGATCGAGGCCGGGTCGCCGCCGACCGAGCAGACGACCGGATCCTGCGTGGTCACCGAGATGTCGCCGGTACCCGGATCGACGCTGACCGGCTGCGACGTGTCCAGCGGGAACGTCTGGCCGTTGATGATGATGGACTGCGCCGTGGCGATGACGGGCGTGAGGGCCAGTGCGGCGATCAAGCTGAGAAACGAGCGACTGTGCTTCATGAATGCGGTCCGCGGTTGCGAATTTGATTTCCGAGAGTATAACGAATCATCCCGGCATTCGACGACGGAGCGCGCTGTTGGTTCCGTGCGGAGGGCTTGAATTCGGAAACGATTCTGCGCTGTGCCGCACAAATGAAAACGGCCACCCGGCAGGGCCGGGTGGCCGATGTTGCATCCGTCTCGGAATGCCGGCCGGGGGCCGGCAATCCGATCGGTCCTCGACTTACTGGGTCGAGGTCGTGATGCGACGCGTACCGCGGTGCTTGATACTGCCCGCGTAGTTCGCGCGGACGTTCGCACCGGTGTCGTCGACCAGCGTACCGTTGGTGTACTTCGTCACCGCGAATCCGATGACCGGCAGGCCCATGTACTCGTTGCCCGCATCAGACGGCATCGATTCGTGGACTTCCGAGCCCACGACCGGCTCGCCGTCCGCGTTGATCGGGTTGAACGAGAAGCGGACCCAGCCCGAATTGAAGCCGACGGCCGGTGCATCGATGTTCACGATGCGCGACGTGGGCTCCTTGAAGATGTCGGACGCGTCACCAAGGGTGTCCTCGGCGCCGAAGCGAACGACCTGCGACTCGAAGCAGAGCTCGAAGTCTTCTTCTTCACCAGGCGGGGGCTGCGGCGAAACCACGGGGCCTTCCGAACCCGGCTCGGTCGTGTCTTCCTCGCGGTCGAACAGGTTGAATGCGAAGAACACTTCTTCACAGGCACCGGTATCAACCGAGAAGGTCGACGTGAACGGATCGATCGGTGCCGCAGCGCCGTTGACGTGGAAGAACTTGGTCGGGAACGTCAGCAGCCATTCGGTGCGCGCGTTGGCGGCGCCGCCGTAGGTGTATTCGTTCAGGACCGTTTCACGCGTGATCGTGGCGTTCAGCGCCAGCAGCGTACCGAGGGATGCATTGGCATCGGGATCGCCGTCACCACCGGTGGACCAGTTGTCGGTCCGGACCGTGCCGTCGATGAAGATGTTGCTGACGGTGTTGGTCTGACCACCAAGCGGCGCACCGGTCAGGTCCGGCTCGAGGTTGCCCGGGTCGGTGTGCAGCGAGCCGATCGACGTGTAGAACGCATCGACGGCCGTTGCGTTGTAGCTGAACATGGTGCCGTCGTCGACGTTGACCACGGAACCGCCGCCGAACAGGCCGCCGGAAGCGGGGTCGATCGCGGTGTTCGGGTCGGTGCGCCATGTGCCGTCAACACCGGCGATCGTCGACCACGCGTCGTTGATGGACTGGCAGTCGATCGGAATCCGGCGCGGAGCGTCCGGATCGGAGGCTGCAGCCGGGTTGTCGATGTGGGTCGCCCAAGTTTCCGGCGTGAAGGCGCCGACGTCGGTCAGCGTGCCCATTTCGATCAGCTCGATGTGGCCCGACAACGTGCGGTCGGCGTCACCGCCAACCTGGAACGTCAGGAATTCCTGCTGACCCTGGTCGGCATATTCGGTCGCCGGATCGAACAGGAACGGCGAGGTGCAGGTCGTGTCCGGCACGAGCAGGTCCGCGGTGCCGTCCGGCGCATCCACCGGAAGGTCGGCGACGGCTGCCACCCACACGTCGAATTCCGACATGTAGATGTTGAAGTCGAGCACTTCCTCGGAGTTCAGCGAATCCAGGAAGCGAATCTTGACCGCCTTGCCGTTGGACGTCGTGTTGACGACCGAGATCAGCGTCTGGTTGCCGCCACGGGCCGAGTAATACGGATAGAGCAGCACCTGGCCGAGTCCGTCGGGGTTGACGTTGACCGCACTTGCCGTGCCGATCATTCCCGCCACTCCCGTCAGACCAGCGAGTACTGCTGTCGTCAAGGTCTTTCTTTTCATTACAACACTCCTATGTGTCCTAAACAGGGCTTTCAATTTGCCAGAGACGCGCCCACACGGCTAGGTGCGGACCAGGTTCTCCCTACCGGATGTTAAAGCAATCCAACCGCGAACGCAACCGACTATTGCGCTCCGGAGCGATCACTCGTCACGGAGAATACCACCATTGACCGTCGATGAAAAGCCAGATCTCATCGACTCCCTGGCGGCTCTGGAACCCGCTGAGCTGGTTCGGCGCGGCGGGGATCTCGAACGAAACGGCGACGCGCAGCTCGCAGCGCTCCTGGGTGCAATCGACGGGCCCGATCTCCGCGCCCTGGTATTCGAACGGTCGACCGCCCATGTCGGCGGCGAATTCGCCGGCCGAGACGCGCTCGCGATAGCCGGGCGTGTAGTAGCTCCAGGCGGTCTCGTAGTCGCCCTCGACGATCGCGTCCCAGCGCGCCTGGGCGCGTTCGGGAACGGCTTCCTCCGGCGGCCGCGATTCGCCGCCGCAGGCGACGAGCACGGTGGCTGCCACAGCCGCCAGCCACATTCTGGAATTACTGTTCAAGATTGCTTCCTTCTACGTTTGGTTTCGTGACGATTCATCGCCCGTCGGTATCGACCTGCTCGGGCATCTTCTCGCGCAGCGGGTCCAGTCCGCGGAACTGGCGTCCGAACTCCCTGGAGATGCGTTCGAGCTTGGCCGTGCTCTCGATGACGGTCGGCGTGATCAGCACAAGCGTCTCGCTGCGCGAGATGTTGTCGGTGGTGCGACGGAACAGCGCGCCCAGTCCGGGGATGCGCTGCAGCAGCGGCACGCCGCCGCGGCTGTCGGTGGTCGTCTCTTCGATCAGGCCGCCGAGCACGATGGTCTGCCCGGACTGGACCGCGACTTCGGTCTCGATGGTCCGCGTGTTGATCGGCGGGTTGCTCTGCCCCTCTCCCGGGTCGCCGGGGGACGAGACCTCCTGGCTGACCTGCAGATAGACCAGCCCGCCCGGGTTGACGCGCGGCGTGACCTGGAGGATCACGCCGGTGTTGAGGAACTGCGTCGAGCCGAACACCCGGTCGGTGGTGCCGGTGAAGCTGGTCGACTGGATGGGCACCTGGGTACCGACGTTGATGCGCGCATCGGAGTTGTTGCGCACCATCAGCGAGGGCGCCGAGATCGTGCGCACGTCCGAGACCGACTCGAGCGCGTTGATCGTGGCGCTGACGAAGTCGTCGCCGACCGAGTCGGCGATCGAGCCCAGGAAGTTGGAACCGGCGCCGAACTGGAAGTTGTTGGCGGCCGGGGAATCGACGAACCGCCCCTCCGGCAGGCCCGGGAAGCCGTCCTCGCCGGGCTGCGAGTTCGCGAGGAACCACGAGACGCCGTATTCGAGGTTCTCGTTGAGCGCCACGACCAGCACCTGCGCCTCGATGAGCACCTGCAGCGGCTCCTCGTCCAGCCGCTCGATGGCATTGAGGATCGCGTCGTATTCGCTCGGCGAGGCCTGGATCAGCAGCGAATTGGTTTCCAGCACCGCGGTGATGCGAACGTCGCCGTCCTCGCCCAGCGTGACGGTGCCGCCGCCACCGCCGCCGGACGGCTGGCGTTCCCGCGCCTGCGGTCCGCTCTGGTTCTGGAACTCGCTGACCGACGTGGCCTGGGCGCGCTCCAGGCCCGGGGCCAGCGATCCCCGATCTTCCCGCTGGGTCCCGCGCGACCGTCGTCCACCGCCCTCGCCGCCGAACACGTCGGCAAGATAGCCCGACAGCACTTCTGCGTCGAGGTTCTTGACCCGGTAGACGTACAGGCGAGCACCGGCCTCGGGGCTGGAACGGTCCAGGCGGTCGATCCAGCGACCGATTTCATCGAGGTAATGCTCGCTGGGCGTGATGACCATCACGGAATTCAATCGTTCCAGCGGCATGATCCGGAACATCCCGGCGATCGGGCTCTCCTCGCCGCCGAGCAGTTCCTCGAGTTCGGCGACGAGGTCGGCGACCTCGATGCGCTCGATCTGGAACATGCCCACCGACATTCCCTGGAGCCAGTCGACGTCGAAGGTCTCGACGATCTGGATGTAGTTGTTCAGCTCTGCGCGCGTGCCGGCCAGCACCAGCATGCTGCGGTTCTCGTCGGCGCTGAGGATCGCGTCCTCGCGCGCGTACGGCTCCAGCATCGTCTGCATCTGCGAGGCCGAGACGTATTCCAGCGGCACGACCACGACCTGGTATCCGCGCTTGAGATCGCCTTCGGCCAGCGTGGGGGTGAGATTGCCGCGGACGGCATCCGAGATTGGCAGGACATGGAAGCGATCTTCCTTCCAGACCAGCGTCGCACCGTTCCAGCGCAGCAGCATCTCGAGAATGGGCAGCACCTGGTCGCGCGCCACCGGCCGCGCGGTCGAGAACGTGACCTCGCCCGACACGCCCGGCGCGATGACGTAGTTTTCCTCCAGAAGGCTGCCGAGTATGGCGTGGACGACTTCCTGGATCCCCTGCCCCTCGAAGTTCAGCGTGATCTCGCCCTCGCCGTCGGGGCTGGGGCGCTCGCGGGCGGCCGCTTCGCGGTTGATGAACACGCCGGTGCCGGCGTAGGTCTCGTCGCCGCTGAACGCGGCCTCGGAGTCGGCGTCGGGCGAATCGTCGAGATCGATGGGACCCTGGCTGCCGGCTCGATCGGCATCCAGGCCGGTCGGCGGCGGATTCGTCTCCCGCGGGTGGGCGGGATCGGACGTCGTCGCGCAGGCCGCCAGCCATAAGGCCAGAGACAGGATCGCGGCCACGCGCAGCGTGGTGATCGGGGCGGAATGCGGGTACATGTAACGGTTCCGTTGAGTGATTATTGGTTGTTCAGCCATCGTTGTTCTCGCGCGCCCTTCGCTCGGCCTCGGCGCGCAGCTGGGCGCGGCGCTCGGCGACCCGGCGACGGATTTCCTCGGCCCTGGCGCGGGCCTCGGACTGCGCGTCGGCCGGCTCCTGGGCCTGCGCGTCCTGGTCCGGGGGCTGCTGTTGCTCGGTCTGTGCCGCCGTGCGGGCAACCGGCCGCGCTCCGGTCTCGAGCGCGCCGGTCTCGACCTCGAGTTCCAGGTCCTGCGACCGCCCGCCGTCGGTTTCGAAGCGCACGGCGCGATCGCGGATCTCGGTGACCTTCCACGCCGACTTGTCGCCGGCCAGCGCCATGCCCTCGCGCAGCAGTTGCGAATCCTCGCTGCCCCTGGTGGTGACCATGGCCAGCTTCGTTTCCGGCGTGATGATGATGCCGGCGACCTTCGCCTCCAGCGGCGGGATCTCGGTCGCGGCCGCGGGCTCGGGTTCGGCCTCGGCGTCGGCGTCGCCGGCGACCTCCATCACCGGCAGGCGCCGGTCGGCGAAGAAGACGGGCCGCTCGACGATGGCCGAGTAATCGCCGATCTCTGCCAGCGCCGGGCTTTCGGCCACCGGTGCATCGATGACGTTGCGGGCCGAACCGGATGGCTCGATGCGACCGCTGTCGACACCGCCCAGCAGCCAGAACGACAGCAAACCGACCGCGACCAGCGTCGCGATGCCTGCGATCAGGATCACGCTGAGCAGGTTGGTGCGAAGGTCCATGTTCATGCGTCGGCCTCCGCCCCCGGCTGGTTGATGTAGCCGTACATCTCGAAGCGGATGTCGAGCTGACCGTAAGGCTGGCTGCCGCGGCGCATGCGCATGTCCGGCGTCAGCCGCTGGTTGATCATGATGGAGTCGACGAAGACCAGCGGCACGCTGCTCTCCATCTCGTAGAGAACCCGCATGAAGTCGTCCAGCGGACACTGCATGCGCACGTTCACGCGCACCGACTTGAAGAGTTCAGGGTCGTTGTAGCGCCGCGGCGACGTGTTCGTGATGCGGCACAGGTCGGTGTCGGCGGCCGTGCTGTCGACCCAGTCGCGCAGCAGCCGGATCAGTTCGGCCGCAGCGATGTTCGGGTCCTGCCCGTCGAGGAACAGTGCGCTGTCCATCTGCGAGGCCCGCAGTTCGTTGAGTCGCGCGCGCATCGGTTCGGCCATCGCCACCGTGCCCTTGAAGCGCGCGATCTGGTTCTCCAGCCTTCCGATGCGGTCCGACAGCTCGACATGGCGCATCGCGAACCAGTGGAACCCGGCGAAGTAGACGAGCAGCACCGCGATGAAGAGCAGCGCGATGGCCAGCGGCCGCGACTGTTTGCGATCGGGAAGCAGTTTCACTGGCCCTGCTCCTCGCCGTCCCGTTCGTCGGCTGCGGGTTCGGTCACGATCTGGACCTGGGAGCGGAACCGCTCCTGGCCGCTGCGCGGATCGATGCTGATCGAGCCGGTGATCTCCGGCGACCGGAACAGCTCCGATTCGTCCAGCAGCCCGATGATGCGCTGGGAACCGTCGGCCATGCCCTGGATACGGAGTTCGTCACCCATCAACTGGAACTGCTGCAGCCAGATGTCGCTGGGCAGCACGCGCGTGACCTCGTCGATCAGCTCGATGACCGGAGGCTGCGAGGCGCGCTTCTCGGCCAGGAAATTGGCGGCCAGCAGCGACTCTTCGAGTTCCTGCTGAAGCTGGATGACCCGGCGCGCTTCGGTCCGCAGCTCGGCGGCGTCGTCCTCGAGGCCGGCGGCCGTGCGCTCGCGCAGGATCAGCGACTGCGCCATGACCAGTCCCAGCACGGCCACCAGCGCGACGCCCAGCAACAGGTTGAAGCGTGCGCGCGCGTGCACGTAGCGGGGGCGCCGTTCCTCGGGCAGCAGGTTGAAGCCCTCCGGACGCGGCGGATCGTCGCCGGCCAGCGTATCCACGGCATGGACGACGGCCCCGAATGCGCGCGCGCGCTCGAGCAGCGGATCCAGCGTCTCCTCCGGCACGATGCGCATTGTCACGTGGAGACGCTCGTGCTCGGGGTCGTGGCGCTCGACGCGGTGGTCCATGACCACCTGTTCGGCGCGGAAGGGCGAGATCTGGTCGAGCTGGAACTTCAGCGCTTGGCCCAGGTTGTTCTCGACCGCCGCCGGCATCTCCACCGGCAGCGCCAGGAACTGGTCCTCGTGCAGGCACAGGCGGACCTCGGGCTTGCCGTCGGAGAATTCGCCCAGCAGGTCGCGCCAGCGGCCGCGCAGCATCTGCGCATCCTCACCGGCGCCGAACACGTCCAGCACCCGAGGCTGGCCGTCGGCGCGCCAGATCCGGAAATCGCCGCCCCCGGATTCGGCGGGCACCAGCCACAACTGCGGCTTCGGCGGCATCAGGCGAGCCGCCAACTCGTCGGGAACCAGCGTACGCAGCTCCGAGCCCCACCACGACAGGAACGCGGGAATCGGCGT
This sequence comes from Candidatus Wenzhouxiangella sp. M2_3B_020, assembly GCA_051428125.1. Lineage (GTDB taxonomy): Bacteria > Pseudomonadota > Gammaproteobacteria > Xanthomonadales > Wenzhouxiangellaceae. The sequence continues at coordinate 13,540 of JBPRGD010000126.1, read as the reverse complement.
GGCGCGATAGCGCTGCCGGACCCGGTCGCTGATGTTTTCGACGAACTGCTGCATGCCGGGTCAGGTGTCCCTTGATTCTGTCGTGTTCTCGTTCCAGCGCACGATGCGGAAGGGCCGGCCGCGGCTGTCGGTACCCAGCCGGATCGTCGCCTCGATTTCGCTCCATGTGCCGCTGTCCAGCGTGGCACGGCTGACGACGGTATGCGTCAGTCCACTGCCGCGCTGGTTCACCAGCGTTCCGTCGGGCAACTGCAGCTGCATCTGGTCGCCGGGATGATACTGCGAGCGCTCGTCGATGAACAGCGCGGCCGCCTCGCGATCGATGTCGGGCAGGGTTCGCAGAACGCTCGCCGGAGCGAACGCCGGATTGAAGTCCGCCCTTCCGGAATGCACGGTAACACTGTCCTCGATGGCGCGGAAAAGTTCCCAGCTCATGCCGACGACCTGCTGGAGTTCCTCGACGGTCACGAACGGCTGGTTGGCCGGACCGTACGGATAACCGGCGTCGTAGTACTCCGATTCCTCGGCGCCCAGCGGCCGGGGCTGGTCGTCGCCGTCGACCCAGTCCTGGATGGCGGCGGTCATGAGCTCGGCGCCGCGCCTGTCCAGGCCCACCGACTCGAACAGCCGGTGCAGCAGCTCCGGGTTGCCCTGGGACACGGCGTTTACGTCGATCAGGCCGGTTTCGTCGGTGATCCGGACCTCCACCGTCGCGTCGCCGAACGTGAACTCGTACGGGCGACCGTCGGCGACCCAGCGCGTGGCCATGTCGGGGTTGCGCAGCTCGACCACGGCGCGGTGAAGTCCGGCCTCGGCCGCGTAGCCGGCGTCGGTCGTGTCGAACAGGAACCGGGACTGCAGGGTTTCGGTGCGCGCCAGTGCGGCATAGGTGCCGATGACGATGGTCAGCAGCGCGAGCATCCACATCACGACGATCAGCGCGATGCCGCGATTGCGGATGGGCGAGGCGGCGTTCATCGGCGATTCCGGCCGTTGCCGCCGATCAGGTGCTGGCGGACGTCGCGGCTGTCGAGCTGGCGGGTGGCCGAACCGGTCCCGTCGATGACCACCGGCGTGACCAGATCGGGAAAGAACAGCCCGTTGTCCCGCTCCATGCCCAACCGCAGCGAAATCGACAGCGGCACGCTGTCCGGCGTTTCCCAGAAATCCGTCCAGGCGACCGATTCGCCGTCCTCGGTATGGCCGAGGAACTCGAAATCCGCCTCGCCGACGTCCTCGAGCAGCGTGATCGGGGGTTCGGCATCGAGGTCGCCGGGCTCGTAGTCGTTGAGCATCGCGTAGGCGAAGACCAGGTCACGCCCTTCCTCGCCGCGCTCCAGCCGGAGTTCCTGCACGTAGGGACCGCCGAAGCCGAGGTAACCGGGCATCGGCGCGACGAAGCGCATGCGCTCGCGCTCGCCCTCGAAACGGATCAGGTCCTGGCCGTCGGCTTCGATGATCAGCGGCTGGACGTGGCGGAACTGGCGCCTGAGGAACTGGTGAACCACGCGCAGGCGATTGGTTTCCTCGATCAGTTCCTCGCCCGACGTCGACGCGCGCACGCCGGCCCGGAAACCGCCGTAGGCCATGGCCATGATCAGCGCGATCAGCGCGGTGGCCAGCAGAAGCTCGATGAGTGTGAACCCCGCCTGTGTCCTGGTGCGCGCGCGTCCGGAACCGAATGGCAGTCGGGCGGGCCGACCGGATCCGATCCCGGATTCGGGCATGCCCGCGATCATCCGCCCTGCCCCTGGCGCTGCGCGTAGAACCGATCCACCGAGCGCAGCGTTTCGAACAGCGCCGAGCGCTCGTTGGCGCCCTCTCCCCAGTAGACCGTCAGGCCGACGTAGTAGAGGTCGATGGGAAGGTCCTCGTAAGCGGCGCCCGAACCGGCGCCGTCTTCGATGAAGTACGGCTCGATGTGCAGCTCCCAGCTGTACTCGTCGTTGAACTCGCCGCTGGAACGGCCCGGCTCGGGAAGGCCCTCGATCCCCACCATGTCCAGGCGGCTCTGAGCCAGCAGCGCCGCCTGGGTGAAATCGCCCGAGCGCCGCGTGTTGCTGATCGAGGTCGACAGGATCTGAAGCATCACGCCGAACAGTACCGCGAAGATGGCGAACGCGGCCATGACCTCGATCAGCGTGAAGCCGGCCTGCGAGCGCACGTGCGCGCGGCTCGGATGGCGCGGCCGACGGCCGCCCCGAAGAGCCCGGGCACAACCGGACGTCGACCCGTTCACCACGCGTCCTCCGGCGGATCCTGGCTGATCTCGCCGGTCAACCAGCCGACGGTGACGTACCACCTGCGTTCATCCACCGACAGCGTGACGCTGCCTCCGGTCGACGAGCCGTCGGGAAAGAACCGGATGCCGCCGGCGTTCTCGCCGGTCATCTCCGAGCGCGCCGTCTCCAGCGTGATGTCCAGCCCGTCCGGCAACTGCTCCGGGTCCCGGCCGGCCGCCCGCCAGGTCAGCTTGTCGGCGTCGATGCTGAAAACGGTCTCGCGGCGCTTGATCACGGCCTGCCCACGCGTATGGCGCAGCCCCGCGATGACCTCGCGTACCTCGTTGCGCAGCTCCGCGGCGCCGACCGAGCGACTGATCGAGGTTCCGACCAGCCCGAACAGTCCGATGACCAGCACCATGACGACCATCAGCTCGATCAGGCTGAATCCCGTGACGGATCGCGGCGCGCGGCGCGCGGCGCCGACGGTCGAAGTGTCTTCTCGAGGTCCGTCCATTCGGCGGCTCCCGCCGGGTGCGGGGTTACAGGTCCCAGTTCGCGATGTCGCGGTCCGGGCCCTCTCCGCCCGGCTGACCGTCGCGGCCGTGACTGTAGATGTCGACGTCGCGCTGTTCGCCCGGGAACCGGTAGTGGTACGGATTGCCCCACGGGTCGTTCAGGTTGGAATCGTTCACGTAGGGCCCGTTCCAGTTCGAGACGTTGCCCGGCTTCTCGATCAACTCGCGCAACTCGCGCGGCGCACGCCCGGTATCGAGATAGAACTCGTCGACGGCCATGGACAGGCGCTGGACTTCGGCCACGGCGGTTCGCGACTTGGCGTCCTCGCCGCGCCCCATGATGTTCGGCACGACGAGTCCCGCGATCAGCCCGAGGATGACCAGCACGACCAGGAGTTCGATCAGGGAAAAGCCCTGGGAAGTGTTCTTCATGAAATTTGCCTTGCCTTGTTGCTCCACCGGGAATTATGACAGCCTGTAGCCGAAAGATTCCCCAAAAGACGGCGCGCGGGGCGATTCGTCCGCGCGGCTCGGCCCGCCCTGCTCGCCGCCGGCCCTCCGCGGGGCGCCGTCAGGCCACCAGCTCGTTGATGCTGAGGATGGCCATGAGCACCGACATGACGATCACGCCGATGACCGCGGCAAGCCCCAGCGTCAGCACCGGCACCAGCATCGCCATCAGCCGATCGATGGTCGTGCGGACCTCACGGTCGTAGGTGGAGGCGACCTTCAGCAGCATCTCGTCGAGCTGGCCGGTCTCCTCGCCGACGTTGGTCATCTGCAGCGCCAGGCGCGGGAAGTGCCCGCTCTCGTCGAGCGCGCGCGCCAGCGGCGTGCCGGTCTTGACCTTCTTCGCCGCCTCGCCGACGTCGGCGCGCAGCACCGTGTTGGTCATGACGTTGCGCGCGATCGAGATCGCCGACAGCAGCGGCACGCCGTTGACCAGCAGCGTGCCGGTCGTCCGGGCCAGGCGCGCCATCTCGATCTTCGCGATCGCGTCGCCGACCCACTTCAGGTTCAGGAAGCGGCGGTCCCATTTCAACCGCGACTCGGGCTTGCGCATCTGGCCGCGGAACCACAGCGCGAACAGCACGACGGCCGCGATCAGCGCCCACCAGAAGTTCTTGAGCACGTCGCCGATCGTGATCACCACCACGGTCAGCCACGGCAGCTCGCCGCCGAAGTCCTCGAACATCGGGGTGAACTGCGGAATCACGTAGACCATCAGCAGCATCAGCGACGCGATCGCCAGGATGACCAGCAGCGCCGGGTAGATCAGCGCCGAGACCACGCCGTCCTTGAGTTCCTTGGAGCGTTCCAGGTACTCCGACATCCGGGCCAGCGTCTGGTCCAGCGCCCCGCCCATCTCGCCGGCGCGCACCATGTTGATGTAGAAGCGGGAGAACACGCCGTGGCGCTCTTCCAGCGCCTCGGAAAGCGAAATGCCCTCGCGCACGCGATCGCGGATCTTCGACAACGTCCGTTCCACGCGCTCGTTCTCGGCCAGGTCGACCAGAATGCCCAGCGAACGGTCCAGCGGCAGCCCGGCGCCGAGCAGCGTCGCGAGCTGACCGGTAATGTCGCCGACCTCGCGCTGGGTCAGGTTCTGGCGGCCGCGGAACAGCGTCTCCAACCGGAAACCCGACGACACCTCGCGTGCCTGCACCGGAATGTTGCCGGTCTCCTGGATGTGGGCGACGACGAGATCGGCGTTGGGCGCCTCCATCTCCCCGGTCAGCGTCTCGCCGCTCGGAGTCACGGCCTTGTAGGTGAAAAGGGGCACGGCGGTTACCTGACCGGGTCGAAAGGCCGGAGGAGCGAGTCGACGTCCGCTGCCTTTGGCGCAGGAGTAAATAGAAAATAGTGAATAGGGAATAGAAAAGGCGAGAACCGGCGGAAATCTGCCCGCGCTGACTTAACGGCGTAATCCCGCTTCTCGGAACCCGGCGCCATCCCGTTCAATTCGTCAATCTCCGCGACCATCCGGTTCCACTATTCACTATTCACTAAAAAACCGAAGCTCCGGCAGACCGCTCGGAGGCACTGTCCGCTCAGCGTAAAGCACCGTAACCGATCGAAATGCTCACGCTTCCTGCGTCACGCGCAGGACTTCCTCGGCGCTGGTCACGCCCTGTAGCGCCTTGAGCATGCCGTCCTGGTACATCGTGCGCATCCCCTCGGCGCGGGCCTGGCGCTCGATCTCGCCGGCGGTGGCCTGGCGCATCACCATGCGGCGGATCTCGTCGGACATCGTCAGCAGCTCGACGATGCTGCAGCGGCCCTCGTAGCCGGTCGGATTGGCCTCCGAAGCACCCGGCCGGTAGAGCGTGATCGGGTCGGCATCGGTCAGATCGCGCAGGCCGAGCTCCTTGATCATTTCGGGCAGCACCTCGAAGGGCTGGCGCGTTTCGGGATCCAGCCGGCGCACGAGGCGCTGGGCCATGATCGCGTTGACGGTCGATGTCAGCAGGTAGTCCTCCACGCCCATGTCCAGCATCCGCGTCACGCCGCCGGCGGCATCGTTGGTGTGCAGCGTGGAAAGCACGAGGTGGCCGGTCAGCGCCGACTGGATCGCGATCTTTGCGGTCTCCAGGTCGCGCATCTCGCCGATCATGATGACGTCCGGGTCCTGGCGCACGATGGCGCGCAGCGCCGAGGCGAAGTTCAGCCCGATGGACGACTTGGCCTGGATCTGGTTGACGCCTTCGAGCTGGTACTCGACCGGGTCCTCGACCGTGATGATCTTGCGTTCCGGCGCGTTGAGCTGGCTCAGCGCCGTGTACAGCGTGGTCGTCTTGCCCGAGCCGGTCGGGCCGGTGACCAGGATGATGCCGTGCGGCATCTCCAGGGCCTGTATGAACGCATCGCGGGTATCGTCGGCGAAACCCAGCGACGCGAAATCCAGCGTCACCGCCTCGCGGTCGAGGATACGCATGACGACGCTCTCGCCATGCGAGGTGGGCACCGTGGAAACGCGCAGGTCCAGCTCCTTGCCCTGCACCCGGTGCATGATGCGGCCGTCCTGCGGCAACCTGCGCTCGGCGATGTTGAGCTTGGCCATGATCTTGACGCGCGAGATCACCGCCGCCGTCGAGCGCGCCGGCGGCGCCTCGACTTCCTGCAGGACGCCGTCGATGCGGTAGCGCACCTTGAGCCGGTTCTCGAACGGTTCGATGTGGATGTCGGAGGCGCGCGCTTCGACCGCGCGCTGCAGGATCAGGTTGACCAGCCGGATGACGGGCGCTTCCGAGGCCAGGTCGCGCAGGTGCTCGACGTTCTCCTCGTCCTCGCCCTCGCCTTCCTGGCCCAGCCCTTCGGCGATCTGGCCCATGGCGCTGCGCCCGCCGCCGAAGTAGCGCTCGATGGTGTTGTCGATCTCCGAGGTAATGCCCACCAGCGGCCGGATTTCCAGCCCGGTGGCCATCCGCAGCCCCTTGAGCGTGGCCGGGTTCTGCGGGTCGGCCATGACCACCTCGAGGACGCCGTCGTCGATCCGGATCGGAACGAGGTGCTGCTGCTTCATGAAGCGCACCGAGATCGAGTCGATCTTCGGGCCGTGCTCGGGATAGTCCTTCTCGCCGCACATCGGCACGTCGAGCAGTTCGGACTGGGCCACGGCCAGGTCGCGCTCGGACACCAGGCCGAGCCGCACCAGCAGCGTCAGCAGGTTGCCGCCGTGCTGGTCCCGGTAGGCCCGGGCGCGGTTGAGGTCCTCGGTCCGCAGCCGACCTTCGTCGATCATCAACCGGCACAGCTCGGCGGCGCGATCCTCGAGATGATCGCCGACCTCGGGCAGCAGGTCGGTGCGATCGGTGGCGGTCAGTGCTTCGGTTTCCATGTCGGGATTATATGCGTGCCGGACCCGCTGTTATCGACCGCGGAACGTGCAAAGCGTTCAGCCCGCCCGGTCGAACGCCACGCGCTCCAGGAACGGGCGGTTCATCAGGATCCACGCCGCCAGCGGAACGACCGCCGGCAGCATGAGGTAGCCGAGCTGATAGAACAGCGCAATCAGCGTCGGCGACAGGGACGTTGCGGCCACCGCGGCCGCGGCCGACGGTCCGCTCGCGAACGCGAGGTCGACCCAGCTCTCCCAGAACACGCCCCAGGCCGTCACCGCGCTGACGACCAGATATCCCACGAGCAGTTGGACGACCCGTCGCCGGCCCGACATGGGCGTGGCCATGGTGAGCCCGAACAGCAGCGCCATGCCCCAGGCGTAGATCATCGGGTTCGATTCGAGGTTCAGCAGCGCGACGCGGCCCTGCACCGGCTGCGGCATCCGGATCAGGGTCTGGATCTCGAAGCGGAAACCCAGCTGGACGAGGTCCTCGAACAGTCGCGGCCACGGCCCGGTCAACGCCCATTCCACCAGCCGTCCCGGCAGCCACATCAGCGCGCTGGCGAACGAGAACCACAGGAAGAACCCCAGCGGCAGGTACAGCGCCGCCAGGATGAACATTTCGCGGACCGGGTTGCCGTCTTCGCCGCCGCTTTCGTTGTCGGTGTCCGGTTCGCTCATGGGTTCGTCGTGACGGGCAGGTACCGGGTCATTCCACCCACGCACGGGCATTTTCGAACATCCGGCTCCACGGCGACCAGCCGCCGGCCCCGTCGTGCCCCTTCTCGTACCAATCGGCCGGCGCCCAGGAATAGTTGACCGCGCGAAGAAGGCGCTCCGGGTGCGGCATCATGATCGTAACCCGTCCATCGGCGGCCGACAATCCGGTCACGCCGGCCGGGGAACCATTGGGGTTGTCCGGGTAGCGCGCCGCCGGCTCGCCGCTGCCGTCGACATAGCGCAATGCGACGTCGGCCCGTTGCATCGCGGCACCGGATTCGAAGACCGCGCGGCCCTCGCCGTGCGCGGTCGCGACCGGAAGACGCGAGCCGACCATGCCTTCGAACAGGATGGACGGCGAGTCGACGATCTCGACCAGGCTCAGTCGCGCTTCGAACTGGCGAGAACGGTTGTGCGCGAAACGCGGCCAGTGCTCGGCCCCGGGGATGATCTCGGCCATGGCCGCGAGCACCTGGCAGCCGTTGCAAACGCCCAGCGCGAAGGTTTCGGAATCGGCGAAGAACCGCGCGAAGGCGTCCTTCATCGCGGGGTTGAAGAGAATGGACCGCGCCCAGCCGCGGCCGGCGCCGAGGACGTCGCCGAACGAGAAGCCGCCGCACACGGCCAATCCCCGAAACGAATCGAGCGCATGCCGGCCCGCTTCCAGGTCGCTCATGTGCACGTCGACGGCTTCGAATCCGGCGCGGTGGAAGGCCATGGCCATCTCGCGCTGGCCGTTGACCCCCTGCTCGCGCAGTATGGCCACGCGCGGCCGGGCGCCCCCGGCGAGCATCGGTGCGCCGGGCTCGAACGTGAGGTGCGGCCGCAGGCCCGGCCGCGACCAGTCGGCGCGGGCCGCGTGCTCCTCGTCGGCGCACTCGGGATCGTCGCGCAGGCGCTGCATGCGGTAGCTGGTGGCCGACCAGAGCCGGTCGAGTTCGGCCAGCGGGCGCTCGAACAGGACTTCGCCGTCTTGCCGGACCACGAGCCGGTCGTCACCGGTCACGCGCCCGACGCGCGCGCAACGCAGTCCGTCACCCGCCGCTTCGAAAGCCCGGACGATCGCGTCCGCATCGACGCGCCGGCACTGCAGCAGCAACCCGGCTTCCTCGTTGAGCAACACGCGCAGCGCCTCGGCATCGTCGGGAAGCTCGAGCGCGACCCCGGCATGGCCGGCAAGCGCCATTTCCAGCGCCGTCGTGATCAGGCCGCCGTCGGAGCGATCGTGTGCGGCCAGCACGGTACCGTCGCCGACCAGCCGCTGCACCGTATCGAACAGGGCCGCCAGGATCCGCGGATCGTCGATGTCGGGCACGTCTCCCAGCGACCGGCCGAACGCCATCGAAAGGGCCGACCCACCCAGTCGTTCAACGGTCGGTGCAACCAGTACAAGTTCGGTCTCGCCGGAATCGGTCGCCAGCTCCGGCGTGACCGCGCGGCGCACATCCGGCACCGGCGCGAAAGCCGAGACGTTCAGCGACACCGGTGCGGTCATCGTCACTTCTTCCCCGGCCTCGGCCCAGCTCGTGCGCATCGACAGCGAGTCCTTGCCCACCGGGATGGCCAGCGACAGTTCCCTGCACATCGCCGTGGTCGCCTCGACGGTGGCCCGCAGCGCCGCATCCTGGCCCGGCGAACGCGCCGCTGCCATCCAGTTGGCCGAAAGCTTGACGCGCTCGCGGCCGGCAACGACGACGCCGGCAAGATTCAGCAGCGCCTCGGCGACCGCCATCCGACCCGAGGCCGGCGCGTTCCGGACCGCGAGCGGCGTACGCTCGCCGACGGCCATGGCGGACCCGCTGTCGTGCCGGTAGTCGGTCAGCGTCACCGCGCAGTCCGCGACCGGCACCTGCCACGGGCCGACCATCTGGTCGCGCACGCTCAAGCCGCCGACGGTCCGGTCGCCGATCGTGATCAGGAATTGCTTGCTGCCCACGGCCGGCACCTGCAGCACGCGCTCGATCGCTTCGTCCAGCGCGATGCCGTCAAGGCCTTCGTCATCGACCGGCACCGACCCCGAGCGGGCATCGATCTCGAGTTTCGGTGTCTTGCCCAGCAGCACGTCGAGATCCAGGTCGACCGGCGGCCGCCCCGTGTCCCGGTCGGTGACGGAAAGACGATGCGCCGCGGTGGCCGGTCCCAGGTCGGCCATCGGGCAGCGTTCCCGCCGACAGATTCCGACCAGCGTGTCGAAGCGCTCGGCGGGGACCGCCAGCACGTATCGCTCCTGCGATTCGTTGCACCAGATCGCCATTGGCGACATCGAGGCATCGGCCGACGGGATGCGGCGAAGCTCGAGTTCGCCGCCGACCCCGCCGTCGTGGAGAAGCTCCGGGATGGCGTTCGAAAGCCCGCCGGCGCCCACGTCGTGGATGGAGGCGATCGGGTTGTCGTCGCCCAGCTGCCAGCAGCGGTCGATGACTTCCTGGCAGCGGCGCTGCATCTCGGGGTTGGCGCGCTGGACCGAGGCGTAGTCCAGCGCCTCGGAAGACTGCCCGGCATGAACGCTGGACGCCGCGCCGCCGCCCAGGCCGATCATCATCGACGGACCGCCGAGCACGATGATCCGGTAGCCCTCGGCCAGCGGCCGCTTGCTCGTCTGTCCCTCGGCGATGCTGCCCAGCCCGCCGGCGAGCATGATGGGCTTGAAATAGCCCCATAACCGATCGTCGATGCACTGGCTGAACGTGCGGAAGTACCCGCAGAGATTCGGCCGCCCGAACTCGTTGTTGAAGCGGGCCGCACCGATCGGGCCTTCCAGCATGATCGTGCAGGGATCGGCGATCCTGGCCGGAGCATCGGGCGCCTGTTCCCACGGCATGCGATGACCCGGAATGCGCAGGTCGCCGACGGCGAAGCCGGTCAGCCCGGCAACGGGGCGGGCACCGCGCCCGGTCGCGGCCTCGTCGCGAATTTCGCCCCCGGAGCCGGTCGCGGCGCCGGGATCCGGCGAGATCGCGGTCGGGTGGTTGTGCGTTTCGACCTTGATCTGCGCGTGCAGCGTGAGCGGCGACTCGTCCCACGCGCCCGTCTCTGCATCGGGTGCGAAGGAGGTCGCATCGAACCCCTGCATCACCGCGGCATTGTCGTCGTAGGCGACCAGGACGCCGTCGGGCGTCGCGGCCTGCGTCGTTCTGATCATTCCGAACAGGCTGTCCGACCGGGGCTCGCCGTCGATGCGCCACTCGGCGTTGAAGATCTTGTGGCGGCAGTGCTCCGAATTGGCCTGCGCGAACATCATCAGCTCCGCGTCGGTCGGGTTGCGGCCCATCGCACGGTAGGCATCGGCGAGATAGGAGATCTCGTCGTCGTTCAGCGCCAGGCCGTAATCGGCGTTGGCCGCCGCCAACTCCGCCTCGGCGCGGTCGCCGAGTTCGAGCTCGACCAGCCGGCCGGGCGCGGATTCATCGAACCAGTGCTCCAGTTCCGCGGGATCGCGAACCAGCGATTCGGTCATCCGGTCGTGCAGCAGTTCGTCGACTTCCGGGCCGAACCCGTCGGGATGCAGACCGTCCATGCGGATCAGCAGGCCGCGCTCGACCCGCCGGATGCCGGAAAAGCCGCAGCGCCGGACGATGTCGCCGGCCTTGCTCGACCACGCGCTTCGCGTGCTCGCGCGGGGAAGTACGAACAGCGGTTCGTCGTCGATCCGGCCGGGAAGAAAGGGGGAAGCATGCAGCAACCGCCGCAGCCGTGCCAGTTCCTCGTCCCGGACTTCGGCCGCATCGACCAGGAACAGTTCTTGCGCCGTCATCTCGACGGTCACGCCGGTGACGCGCTCGATCTCCCGCGTCAGTCGTTCGATACGAAAGGGCGGAAGGCCGTCCCGGCCGAGAAGAAACAGCATCGGTCATTCGCGAGGAGGGCGACAGGAGCGACAGTATACTCGCACGCATGATTCGCCACCCCACCTGCTGCGGTCATCCGCCCCCGATCCGCGACGTTTCACACCGGGCGTGAAGCCCAGCGTGTCTACGGGCTCCGGAGCCGCCATGCAACGCTCGGGTCATGAAACGTGCGCCACGGCGAGGGCACCGCACCGCTACCTGGAAAACGAGCGCCGCGACGGCAGACCCGTCGCGGCGCGAATCGATTCGGTGAAGCGGATGCGCGAACCTTAGTCGGCGGGCTCACCGGCGGTCAGGCGCTCTAGTCGTGCGCGCAGATCGTCCGGCGGAACATACCCCGGGATCAGGTCACCGCCGGACGTGAGCAGCGCCGGGGTTCCGGTGACTCCGAGAGACTGTCCGAGCCGGTACTGTGCGGCAACCGGTGCATCGCACTCCGCCGGCTCCGGCGTACCGCCGGCCTTGGCCAGGTCCATCGCCGCGTGCGGATCGTCCGCGCACCAGACCGAAACCATCTTACGGAACGTCTCCGAGCCGGTGCCCGCGCGCGGAAAGGCCGCATAGTTGACCTGGATTCCGGCTTCGTTGTAAGCGTCGACCTGTTCGTGCAGGCGTCGGCAGTAGCCGCAGTCGACGTCGGTGAAGACCGTGATCGCGAACTCGGCGTCATCCGGGCCGAAGGAGATCAAGTCTTCGTCGGAGAGCTCGCCCATCAACTCACGCCGCACCTCGCCCATCGCCTGGTCGGTGAGATCCTCGCGCGTGTCAAGGTCGAGGACCCGGCCCTGCAGCAGGTACCTTCCGTCTTCGGTCATGTAGACGATGTCGGATCCCAGGCGCACCTGCAGGATTCCCGGCAGCGGCGACTCGGCGATCGCGATGTCGGTGCTTTCGCCGACCAGCGTCGCCAGGCGTTCGCGCACCTGTTCGTAGTCCGCGGCCAGGCCCACGGCCGGGGTCAAGGCCAGCGCGGCCAGCCCCAGGAAGAAATTCCGCTTCACGTTGCTAGACTCCATCGTTGAATTCGTCTCGCCCCCGCACCGGCAGGCCAGGGGCCGATTGTAGCCGTTCGCCCAAACCCGACGGTTGTTCCGATGCGCGTTTGAACCATTCGGGCTCGCGAAGTTCCCTCGACGGCGTGCAGCGACCCAACACCGCGGCAGCGGTCCGTGCCGTTCAACCCCTGGGGTGATGCTTGCCGTGCAGGGACTTCAGACGCGCGCTGGCCACGTGCGTATAGATCTGCGTCGTGCCGAGATCGGCATGGCCGAGAAGCAGTTGCACGACGCGCAGATCGGCACCGTGGTCCAGCAGGTGGGTCGCGAACGAATGCCGAAGCTTGTGGGGTGAAACGGCGCTACGTATTCCGGCCCGGCGGGCATGGCCACGGATCGCGTGCCAGACCGCCTGGCGGCTGAGCCCCGAACCGCGCGCGCTGATGAAGACCGCATCGGCCGGTGGCGTCCCCAGCCAGTCCCTGCGCGGCCCCTCGACCCATCGCTGCAGCCATTCCAGCGCCTGCTCACCCAACGGCGCAAGACGGTCCTTTCCACCCTTGCCCGTTACGCGAATCAGTCCCTGGCGGAAGTTGACATCGGACAACACGCACCCGGTGACTTCGCTGACGCGCATGCCGGAAGCGTAGAGCACCTCCAGCAGTGCACGGTCTCGAACCCCGCGGGTCGTGCCGACATCGGGCGCTGCCAGGAGCGACTCGACTTCGTCTTCGCTCAGCACGCCGGGAAGGCGCAGCGGCTTGCGCGGCGGCTCGAGCCGGGCCATGGGGTCCCGGTCGACCATGCCCTGTCGACGCAGCCACGCACAGAAACGTCGCAGGGCCGAGAGTTGTCGCCGGATCGTCGCGACGCTGGCGCCTTCGCGTAGTCGACGGGCGAGCAGGGCGGGCAGACGATCGTCCGCCACGACGCATCGATCGTCCTCGAAAACGAAAAGACCCGACCGGGCGAACCCGATCAGGTCGTTTCGATAGGCCGCCAGCGTGGCTTCGGCGAGCCCGTCCTCGGCCCAGGCCGCGTCGAGAAACCCGTCGATCAGCGTCGCCGGATTCCCCGCCATGACCGGGCGGGACTACTTGTGGGTCAGCCGGGCGATGCCGCGCTCGGCCATGGATTCCAGGTCGCTGAGCTTGTCGCGGGTCGCCCCGACGAAGTCGTTCAACGCCTTGCGACCCTCGTCGGCTTCGCGCTCGGCAAGGTCCAGCGCGGCCTTGCGCATTTCCTCGGCGGCATCGGCCAGACGCTCCCAGGGGGTTCCTGCGGCCGCGACTGCCCGAGCCGTTTTCCTGGAAGCCTTCTTCTTCTTCTTGGAAGCCTTCTTCTTGGAAGCCTTCTTCTTGGAGGCCTTCTTCTTGGAAGCCTTCTTCTTGGAAGC
>JBPRGD010000125.1:0-5001 GCA_051428125.1 Candidatus Wenzhouxiangella sp. M2_3B_020 | reverse complement strand
GTGTACCGGTCTACGGTTTTGAGACAGAGAATTGGGGTTAAGCGGCGTTCTGCATGTTCATGGTTTGCTCTCGTCTGATGGCTGCGGGCGTGCGGTGACCGTGGCGTTCGATCAGCCAGTGCTCGTTGTAGGTGCGCTGGAACTTGAGCAGGGCCTGGCGAAGGTCCTCGACCGTGTCGAACCAGCGGATCCAGAGCAGGTTTTCCTTCAGTGTCCTGATGAACCGCTCTGCGCAGCCGTTGCCCTCGGGCGCGCGCACGAAGGCGGGCGAGCCCTCGGCGCCGAGGAAGCGAACCTCGCGCTGGAAGTCCCGGCTCATGTACTGACTGCCGTGATCGTGGCGGATCTTCAGACCCTGCGCGACATCCTTGCAGAAGGCGCCGAAGCTCCGGCGGACGCCTTGGCGGATCGGCTCCAGCGCCTCGTGGCGGGTTGCGGATGTGCTGGCATGGATGCCCATGCATTCCGCGGAGCAGTGGTCGACGGCGATGAAAACGGCGGCCTGACCTTCGCCGGTGGCGACGGCCGTCATGTCGGTCCCCCACATCTCGTCCACGCCCGACGTGATGATGGTGCCGTCATGCACCCGCGGGCCCCTTGGCGAGCCCGCCCGCTGGTGCGCAAGGAGGGAGTGCTCCCGCATGACGCGCAGCACTCGGCGCGGGCTGGTTCGGACACCGGCGTGCCGCAGCCTCGCCCAGAGCTTGCGATAGCCCTCGCCGTAGAACGGGCTGTCGGCGAGCAGCGCACGAATTCGCTCCGCCAGATCGGTGTCGGACATCGCTCCCTGTGGACCCCGACGCCGCGGGGCGTCAGGCCGGTTCGCAGCACGCAGATGCCGATGAAGCGTCGCCCGGCTGACGCGCCACTGGCGGCAAACTCGTGCCAGACCGTAGCGGCGCTTCGCGGAGATCGAAAAGGTCTGGCTCATCGCTTCGACCTCCGCAGCCGAAAAGGGGTGCCGGCCTCCAAGCGGTCGATCTTGGCTTCGAGCAGCTCGTTGGCCATCGTCATCTCGCCGATCTTTTCCCGCATCGCCTTCAGTTCCCGATCCCGGTCATCCTCAGGGCGGCTTTTCAGGGATGCTGCGCCTGCCTCCAGAAAGCTGTCGCGCCAACCACTCAGATCCGCGGCCGTCGTCCCGATTTCGCGACTGACCAGCTCAAGATCTTCGCCGCGCAAGATCCGCAGAACAGCCTCCTGTTTCTTCTTCGCCGACATGCGCCGCTTGCGCGGCGCGGCGGGCTTGTCGTCACCAGCGTGACGGGCGCGCTCCGTCAAGCCCGCCTTGGTCTCTCGTTCGTTCGTCATGGCTCCTCCTCGATGGAGCCGCTATCTCCCAAATCACCGTCTCAGAAAACCGTACACCGGGGGACAGGCGACCTGGTTGTATCTGCCGAACACCGCGAAGAAGGCGTCTTGAGTGAAAGGCGGGTCCATGACGGGAAACCTCCCCGACAGAAGCCAGCGATCCGTGTCATGATCCGCCGCCCGCTGCACTGACCCGTATCAACTGGAGCGTAGGAGGCCGGCAGAGTGTCGATGTCGCGCCAGCGAAGCGCGTATCGCGACGTCCATGACAAGCGGGCTCGGGGCGGTCATACGTGGCGAATGAACGGCGGCTTCGTAGACGCTGCGGCGCAGCACCAGATCGGAAGACGAAGGTCCGGAGAGGGCCGTCTGTGATGAGGCGCGCCTCGCTGCACACGCGAACCGGAACTGGATCGCCGCGATCACTGTGGGCTCGAAGCGGTCATGCGGCACTGCCGCGGGTCGCGTGACCACGCTGACGAGCAACATGACGCCCCCGGCCCACAGCCGACACTCGAGGCGGGGATCGGCGCCGCGGCGCGGCTTCACCGAAACGGCCATTCGTGCAGTGCGCAGCATTTTCACGAGCCCGATGACCGGAGTGCGGGTCCTTCCTGCCGTTCGCCGCACGTGCTCGATTTTTTCCGCGACCACGAAGGCCTCTGTTGAGAAGGCCGGACTTCGGGCTTTCGCCGCGGATGCAACATGCGTTCTGCCGATATGCGGAAGCCGACATTGTCGAGGCCTCGGTAGCCCGAAGCATGTGGCCGTGCAGCATCGTCCATCGGGTCGAGGTCGGAAGTGCAGACCTTCCTGCGGTACGCAGCAGCCGCATGAGGTGCCGTCGTGGTCCGGCGCCGCCCCGCGCTCCGGCTGATTTCCTGCATTAAGCTACAACCGCTGTAGCGGTTACTCCGGCCTCCGATCGGTACAAGGTGGCCGGCGTCACCTGAGGCTATTGCTGTCGTGATTGGAGTCAATCCTGCAGGAACTGGACTTCGCTCTCCTGAGCTTCGTTCACGTCCTGCGCCAACTTCTTCAGTTCAGGGTCGTCGCCGAATTCCAGCACCACCCGCGCCATGTCGATCGCACCCTGACGGTGTCCGATCATTCCGCGCGCGAAGTCCGCCTCGGGATTGTCCGAGTACGCGATGTCCATCTCGGAATGCATGCGCTCACTGGCCGCCCCGTACGCCTGCTCATAATAAAAGCCGGCCTTCAGAGCCACTCCCACGGTAACCGGCTCCTGGTATCGCGGCCCCGCGCGGCGGCGCTCCGAAGATCTCGGCCGGGTGCGGCACGACGACCCTCGTCATCACCCACAATGCCGGCATCCGCCGCATGGCCCACCGGATCGTCCGCTTTCACGACGGGCGCGTGGCCGAGACCGAGGTTAGCGCCGAACGGGTCCGTGCCGAAGAGATCACGTGGTGAAGTTGCACGCGCTGGACAAGAAGCTTCTGCGGGACCAGTGGCTCATGCGCGACCAGTCGGTCGCGATCTACCTGGGGCTTGCCTGCGGGGTCGCCATCCTTCTTACCGCCTTCGGCCCGATCCGGGTTTATAGGCCTTGCGCGAGGACTATCACGGGCGTCAGCACTTCGCCCGCGTCGTCCTTAGAGCAACGTGTTGCGTCAGGCGCTGTTTGCGTTCCAGCCGCGATACAACGAGGGGAGGCTTATCAGCGCCATCGACATCGTTCGCCCGCCCAGTTCGGTCGGGGTGAAGGCCAGCTGCGCACAAGTGTGCCTGACCTTGACGCAGATCACGGTGGGTCGGGTCTTCCGCAGTAAGTTGGCGGCATGCACACGCTCGACCGCAAACTTCTGCGCGACCTTTGGCGCCTCTGGACGCAGGCGCTGGCTATCTCGCTGGTGATGGCCGGCGGCGCCGCGACGGTGGTGCTGGCGGTCGGCTCCTACCGCTCGCTGGAAGAGACGCGGATCGCGTATTACGAGCGTCAGCGCTTCGCCGATGTCTTCGCCACGCTGGAGCGTGCGCCGGACCGGCTGGCGGACGATATCGCGCGCATTCCCGGCGTGCAGGCGATGGAGACCCGGATCGTCAAGCCGGGGCTCCTCGATCTCGATCGCGTGGCCGCTCCTGCGACCGGCCTGTTCGTATCGCTCCCTGAGGGGCGGCCGCCGCGCGTAAACGTCCCCTACTTGCGTGAGGGCCGGATGCCGGTTCGGGATGCGTCCCGCGAGGTCGTGGTAAACGAGGGCTTCGCCGACGCCCACGGCTATTCGCCGGGCTCCGAGTTCGGCGCGATCCTCGACGGCCGCAGGTACCGGCTGCGGATCGTCGGTATCGCCCTGTCGCCCGAGTTCGTTTACGCCACCGGCCCGGGTGACCTGATGCCCGACGATCGCCGCTTCGGCATCGTCTGGATGGGCGAGGCAGCGCTCGAGGCGATTTTCGATCTCGAGGGGGCGTTTTCGTCCGTGGCGCTGACCATCCGGCGCGACGCGGCCGAAGCTGACGTGATCCGCCGGCTCGACGCGCTTCTGGCATCCTATGGTGGCGAGGCGGCACATGGTCGTCGCGACCAATATTCTCATGCGTTCCTCGATCACGGGCTCGACATGTTGCGCGCCATGAGCCGGACACTGCCGCCGATTTTCTTCGGCGTAGCGCTGTTTCTTGTGAACATGACGCTGGGCCGGTTGGTCCTGCTGGAGCGAGGGCAAATCGGCCTGATGAAGGCGCTGGGGTATCGCGACCTCACCATCGCCATGCACTATCTGAAGTTTGTCGCACTTCTTGCCATCGCGGGTATTGCCCTCGGCTGGTCTGCGGGAGCGCTGCTTGGACAGTATGTCGCCCGGATCTATGCTGAGTTCTTCAGTTTCCCCGATCTGGTCTTCGCCCCCGCGCCGGATGTCTATGCCGTGGCGGCGGCGTTGCCGGTGGTGGCCGGGGCGCTTGGGGCGGTTCAGGCCCTGAACCGGGTGGTGCGCCTGCCGCCGGCGGTGGCGATGCAGCCAGCGGTGCCGCCGACGCTTCGGGCGGGTGCCTCGCTGGGTCGGCCGTTTGGAGTTCGTCTTCCGCCCGCGGCCGCGATGACGCTGCGCACCCTACTGGTGCATCCGTGGCGGGCGGCAATGACGCTTCTGGCGATATCAGGCAGCACCGCCATCCTGATTGCGTCGCTTTACCTGAGCGATTCTCTGGAACGGCTGATCGAGGTGAAATACCTCAGGGTTGAGCGACAGGATGCTACCTTGGGCCTTTCGCACGCTGCGCCCGAGGCCGTTGTGCGTGAGGTGGAGCGACTGCCGGGCGTGCTGGCGGGCGAAGCGGTGCGCGCCGTTCCGGTACGGGTGCGCAAAGGCTCTATAGAGAAGCGCGTCACGCTCTACGGCCGCGCTGTTAGTGCCCGCCTGCACCGCCCTCTCGACACCGAGCTGCGTCCGGTCGCACCGCCCATAGCTGGCCTCGCATTGACGAAGTGGCTTGCGGACCGTCTGGGCGTTGCGCCGGGCGACCGGATAGAGGTGGATCTGCTGGAGGGCCGCCGGCGCACGGTGGCGCTGCCTGTGATGGGGTTGCTTGAGGACTACATCGGAATGCGCGCGGTCATCGACATCCAGGCCCTGGCACGGCTGATGGGGGAGCGGCCACTGGCGGACGAGGTCGAGGTGCAGATCGACGATGCCGAACTCGACGCATTGTATGCAAAGGTCAAGG
>JBPRGD010000124.1:0-1633 GCA_051428125.1 Candidatus Wenzhouxiangella sp. M2_3B_020 | reverse complement strand
GTTTCGTGGCCGAAAGTGATCAAGCTCCCGTTCATCGACCGGGTCAAGTTCTTCGTCGAACGCCAGTTCGTCAAGGGCGCCGGTTTCCAGTTGCTGGTCGTCGCCGCCGTGATCGGCGCGATCTCGCTGCTGGGCGGGCTGGCGCTGCTGGCGACCTCACCCGGGATGAGCCTGCCCGATGCGGTCTGGTGGGCGTTCCTGCGACTGACCGACCCGGGCTACCTCGGCGACGACGAGGGTTCGTGGCGGCGGGTGATCTCGACGTTGCTGACGGTGGCCGGCTACGTCGTGTTCCTCGGCGCGCTGGTCGCGATCATGACGCAATGGCTGATCGCGCGCATGCGCGAGTTCGAGCGCGGCCTGACGCCGGTGGCGCTGTCGCAGCACCTGGTGGTCGTCGGCTGGACGAACCGCACGCTGCCGCTGCTGCGCGAACTGCTGGGCGACGATCGCCGTCGCCGGCGCTTCCGCGACGCATTCGGAACGCGTCGTGCGCGGGCGGTCGTGATGTCGGAGCAGGTCTCGCCGGTGCACGCCCAGGCCCTCCGGCTGGACCCGCAGATCGGGCGCACGGCGGCGCGCGACGTCGTGTTCCGCTACGGTTCCGTGCTCGAAGAGGAGGCGATCGACCGGGCAGCCTGCCTCAATGCCGCGGCCGTCATCATGCCGATCGACTACGGGCGCGGCGGGGAGCTGGTGAGCCCGGACGTGCAGGTGATCCGCGCGCTGCTGTCGATGGATGCCGGCGCCGCCCGCATCGGGGTCGCACCTCCGCTGGTGGTCGCGGAACTCCAGGATGCGCGCCGCGCGGACATGGTGCGCAACGCGTACTCCGGGCCGGTCGAGATCGTGGCCGGGGACGACGTGTTCAACAGGCTGGTCGTCCAGAGCTATCTGCATCCGGGACTGCCGGAATTCCTGCGCGAGGTGCTCAGCGGGCGCAGCGGCAACGAGTTCCTGCTGCGGAAGGTGGATCGCATGGCCGGGGCGCGATTGGTCGACATCGCGTCGCGTTGTCCACGGGCGATCGTCCTCGGTTTGCTCCGGAAGGAGGGCGACGACCACGTTCCGCGCCTGGGCGAGGCCTCCGATACGCGACTGGAGGCCGGCGATTTCATCGTGTTCCTTGCACGAAGCCGGGCCGACACGGAGCCGGTGTCCGCGTCCGGTGCGATGCTCGCCCCCGTCCCGCGCGGGGCGCCGGCCGAGCGTCGGCATCGTGCGTCGAAGCCCACCCGCATCCTGCTGCTGGGCTGGAGTCGCCGGGTGCCCAACCTCATCGCGGAACTGGCCAGTTACGCGGGCATGCGCTTCGAAGTGGACAACGTGTCCATCGTCGATCCGGCCGAGCGGCAGCGCGAGATCGAGCGCTATTCACAGGCCTGCGCCGAGGTGCCGGTGCGCCACGTCGAGGGTGATTACCTGCTCGCCGGCCAGCTTCAGCGTCGCAAGCTCGTCGACTACTCGGCCGTCCTACTGCTGAGCAGCGACCGGCACGAATCCGAGGAGGAAGCCGACGCGCGCGTCGTCGTCGGTCATCGCCTCGTCCACGGGATGGTCGACAGCGCCGATCGCCCGCCCCGGGTGATCGTGGAACTCGCCGATGCGGCCAACGAGGGCCTGGTGGGCTCGG
>JBPRGD010000123.1:0-23640 GCA_051428125.1 Candidatus Wenzhouxiangella sp. M2_3B_020 | reverse complement strand
GACACCAGGATCTGGTCGCGCCGGTATTCGAGCCTGTTGTCGCGCTTGAATTTCTCGATGATCGCGTCCTTCAGGCCCGGCGTCCCGTCGACTGCCGTGTAGCGGGTCTTGCCCTCGTGGATTGCGTCGATCGCGGCCTGCTGGATGTGATCAGGTGTATTGAAGTCGGGCTCGCCCATGCTCAGGCTGATGATGTCGCGGCCCTCGGCCTTGAGTTCGGCCGCTTTCATGGACATGGCGATGGTGGCCGACGGCTTGACCTGGGCCACGCGCTGCGCGGTGCGAATCGGCATGAGCTCTCCCCGGTGGATGGACGGCGGCATTGCATTGACCGCCGATAAGCCACAATTATAGGTATTCGACTTCAACGCGTGTACACCCATGGCCGCCGTTCGCCCGATCCGCAGATTCCGCATGGCCTCGAAATACGAGCCGGCCGGCGATCAGCCCGCAGCGATCGACAGCCTCGTCGAATCGGTGGATGCCGGGAATCGCCACCAGACGCTGCTGGGCGTCACCGGCTCGGGAAAGACCTTCACGATGGCCAACGTCATCGAACGCACGCAGCGGCCGACGCTGGTCATGGCCCCGAACAAGACCCTGGCCGCGCAGCTCTAC
Source organism: Candidatus Wenzhouxiangella sp. M2_3B_020 (assembly GCA_051428125.1). GTDB lineage: Bacteria > Pseudomonadota > Gammaproteobacteria > Xanthomonadales > Wenzhouxiangellaceae. Next base: position 23,022 of record JBPRGD010000123.1, on the reverse strand, counting down.
GGCGAGTTCAAGGCCTTCTTTCCCGACAACGCCGTGGAATACTTCGTCAGCTACTACGACTACTACCAGCCCGAGGCCTACGTGCCGTCGTCGGATACGTTCATCGAAAAGGACGCATCGATCAACGAGCACATCGAGCAGATGCGTCTGTCGGCGACCAAGGCCCTGCTGGAGCGGCCGGATGCCCTGATCGTCGGCACCGTCTCGGCGATCTACGGCCTGGGCGATCCGTCGAGCTTCCTGAAGATGACGCTGGGGCTGAGGACGGGCGCGGTGATGGAGCAGCGGCAGATCCTTCGCAAGCTGGCCGAAATGCAGTACGCGCGCAACGACTTCGAGCTGCGCCGCGGCACCTACCGGGTACGGGGCGAGGTCATCGATATATTCCCGGGCGATTCGGATACCGAGGCCGTGCGCGTCGAGCTGTTCGACGACGAGGTCGAGCGGATCAACCGCTTCGATCCGCTGACCGGAGAGGTCCGGGAGACCGTCGACGAGCTGACGATCTTTCCCAAGACCCACTACGTCACGCCCCGGCAGGTCGTGCTCGACGCCGTCGAGGCGATCAAGCTCGAGCTGGCCGAGAGGCTGGAACAACTCAAGGGCGCCGGCAAGCTGCTGGAGGCGCAGCGCCTCGAGCAGCGAACGCGCTTCGATCTCGAGATGATGATGGAGCTGGGCTACTGCCAGGGCATCGAGAACTACTCGCGGCACCTCACCGGCCGCCAGCCGGGCGAGCCGCCGCCGACCCTGTACGACTACCTGCCCGACAACGCGCTGCTCATTCTCGACGAGTCGCACGTCACGGTCCCGCAGATCGGGGGCATGTACCGCGGCGACCGGGCGCGCAAGGAGACTCTGGTCGAGTACGGATTCCGGCTGCCTTCGGCGCTGGACAACCGTCCCCTGATGTTCGAGGAGTGGGCCGAACGGGCGCCGCAGGCCATCCACGTCTCGGCCACGCCGCGCCAGTGGGAGCTGGAGCGGTCGCCGGTGGTTGCCGAACAGGTCGTCCGTCCCACAGGCCTGGTCGATCCCGAAACCGAGATCCGTCCGGTCGAGAGCCAGGTCGACGACCTGCTTTCGGAGATCCGCGAGCGGGTGGAGTGGGGCGACCGGGTGCTGGTGACGACGCTGACCAAGCGCATGGCCGAGAACCTGACCGAATACCTTGCCGAGCACGGGGTTCGCGTTCGATACCTGCACTCCGACATCGACACCGTCGAGCGCGTCGAGATCATTCGGGACCTGCGGCTGGGGACGTTCGATGTGCTGGTCGGCATCAACCTGCTGCGCGAGGGCCTGGACCTGCCCGAGGTGTCGCTGGTGGCGATCCTGGATGCCGACAAGGAGGGCTTTCTCAGGTCCGAGGGTTCATTGATCCAGACCGTCGGCCGGGCGGCGCGCAACGTCCGCGGCAAGGCCATCCTCTACGCCGCCTCGATGACCGGCTCGATGAAGCGTGCGCTGGAGGAAACCGGGCGACGCCGCGAAAAGCAGCTGGCGTTCAACGCCGAGCACGGCATCACGCCGAAGACCATCGAAAAGAACATCGCCGACATCATGGCCGAAGCCCACGACACGCCCGGCAAGAAGAAGTCGGCTCGCGGCCTGAAACCGAAGGCCGCCGAGGCCAGCGCCGGCTACGATGCCGAGCCGATGACGGCGGCCGATGCGGCCCGTCGGATCGCCGAACTGGAAAAGGACATGTTCAAGGCCGCCGAGAACCTCGAATTCGAGGAGGCCGCAGCGATCCGCGACCGGATACAGAAGATCAAGGCCCAGGGATTTGCGGCGTAGGAAACCTCGGTAACCTGCTGCGCGTGCGCCTGTCGGCGTCCGGCGGTGCTCGGATTCCTCATGTATTCACCACATAAACTCCGGATCCTGCGCTCCGGCGGCCACCGACAGACACCCGCTCGCTACGGTTTCCGAGGCTTCCAGTTCCTGTAAACCGGGCACCGGGGGAACGATCTGTCGGACTGGCCCCTGGTCCCTCATCCCTCTTCCCCGCCTTCAAGTCACTTCCGGCAGGCGGGCCGACATCCAGGCGCCGGCGAAGCCCATTGCGGCCAGGACCACGATGACCCCGGAGATCGAAACCACCGCGCTCAGCGCGCCGATGCTGCCGGCCGCTAGAAGAACGAAGCCGATGACCGTGTTGCTGACGGCGACGTAGTCGGTCCGCTTGTTGCCGCCGGCGAGATCGACGATATAGGTCTTGCGGCCCATCCTCACGCCCGCGTGGCTGACCGACAGCAGGAAGAAGAAGATCGGGTAGAGCCAGGGCTGCCCGGCGAGGAACGAAACACCGTTGACCACGCCGACCAGCAGCAGGCCGGTCAGGGCGGCGCTGGCCCCGGCGATGATCATCACGCGTCGGCTCGATACGTCCGCGAATTTTCCCCAGAAGGGTGACGAGACCAACCCGGCGACACCGTCGGCGATGACGAACAGGCCGAGCGCCAGCACGGCCCCGTCGGTGTTGCGGTGCGCCAGCATGATGAAGAAGGGCGCGCTCAGCGCCGAACACAGCAACAGCGAGCGGGCGATCACGAAGTGCCGGAAACCGGGATCGTCCTTCAGCAGTGCCAGCCTTCCGAAGGCCTCGGTGATCGCGTTACCGCCCCCCTCGGTCGCCCCTGGATATTCCCGGATGGTCGCGTAGGTTCCTGCGGCAAGCACCCACAACGCCGCGCCGGCGGCGAGCAGCAACAGCCAGCGGGACGTTTCCATGCCGCCTTCGACCCCGAACAGCAGCGTGACGCCGACGCCGATCGTGACCAGCCCCGCGAGGGTCTGGGACCAGCCGCTGACGCGACCGCGGCGGGTCTTGGGCACCGTCTTGCCCAGGACGTCCTTCGAGGCGACCGAGCACAGTCCGCGCGACAGGCTGAACACGGCCAGCGCGGTCAGCAGGGCCGCCCCTGCCGCCGCACCGGTCAACGTGGCCGCGATCACGGCCATCGCGGCCACGGAGGCGGCCTGCAGGACGCTCCCGGCGACGAACGTCCATTTCCGGACGGACTGCTTCCTGACCCATGCGGCAATCAGCAGCTGCGGAATCAGCGAGCCCGATTCCCGGATGGGCACCAGGAATGCGGTGAACGCGGCGGGGGCGGCGAGCGCGCTCATCAACCATGCGAGCACCGTCTTCGGGTTCGCGATCGCGTCGCCGAGCTTCGTGAAGAACTGCGTGACCACCTGCAGCACGAAATTTCCCGGAACCACCCGGCAGGCATCGTCGGAAATGTCCCGGCAGACCCGCGCGTCCTCTTCATTGACCAGTTGCTGATAGACCTGGTCGAGTTTCGGGTTGGAAAACAACAGCTTGTCTGAATCCATCTCGGTCGGCCCGGGTTGCGGAAACGCTTCAGATGATACCGGTCACCCATGCATGAGGCGTCCTGAAAAAATTAGACAAAATTGCCTATTGACAAAAATGGCTAACAGCATTATTGTCTATTCGCGATTAGACAGTTTTGCTGTTTGACAAAAATGTCTAACTGCATTATTGTCTAGCTCAAGTCAAGGAGCGAACATGATTGCCCCTACGCCGGAACACGCCCTGAGCCTGGATTCCCTTGCGCTGCCCTGTCGCATGGCCGCCCAGCACATCTGCCGTGCCGAAGCGCCGAAGTACGAGGAGTGGGTGGAATTCCTCGTCCGGCCGGGGCCGCCTCACGATCATCTCAATCCGCTGGAATTCGTCGAATCCGGTTACAGGCGCCGCGGCCTTCTGTTCGACCAGGACATCTTCACGCACTGCATGGAGGCGTCGAAGCTGTTTCCGGAATCGACGTGGTTCAGCATCAACGTCCATCCCAATTCCTTGCATCGCGAACAGTTCGTCGACTTCGTACGCTTCGGCCTGGAGCGCCACGGCGTCGATCCGCGACGAGTGGTCCTGGAACTCGTCGAATTCGGAGGCCCGGTCAATCTGATGGCTTCGCGTTCTTCGATCGAGGAATTGCGCGACGACGGCTTGCGCTTCGCTCTGGATGATTTCGGGCCGGGGTTCTCGAATCTCGACCTGATCGGTTCCGGGCTGGTCGATTTCGTCAAGCTGGATCGAAGCCTCGTCCGGTTCGTCGACACGCAGCCCGGTTACGCGCAATTGGTCAGCGGACTACAGTCGTTCGCGAGCGCGACCGACGTCGTGCTCGTTGCCGAGGGCGCTGAAAACGCCGCCCAGGTCAACATGCTCGACGATCTGGGTATCGAGTGGATACAGGGGTTCCATTTCAGCCGGCCGCGGGTTCTTGCCCCGGCGGCAGTGGAGAGTGAAGCCTGATGCCAACCAACAGTTCTGCAACCCGTGTACAGCAGGATCAGGGCGCGCGTCTCGCGCGTGCGATCGAGCGAATGGTGCGTCCGATGATCCGGCTGATCGTCGGCCGCGTGTCCTGTGGATTCCTGGTGCAGCAGATCCGCCGCATCTACATCGAGGAGGCGCGCCGCTGGATCGAACGCAAGGATCCGAAAGGGCGCGTGACGAAATCCAAGCTGGCGATGCTGACCGGCCTCGATACCCGGACGATTTCCTCGATCGAAGAGGACCAGGCCGGCAGCGAGAACTGCAGCGTCGTCGATCTGTGTCCCGAGGCAGGTGTCCTTCACAAGTGGCGCTCCAGCAAGGCGTTCGTCGACGAGCAGGGGAATCCGAAGCAGTTGCCGATCTTCGGCAAGTCCATCGCATTCCAGGCGCTCGTTGGTTCCGTTGTCGGCCGTAACGTCACCTGCCAGACGGTACTGGAACGGCTCGTGGAATCGGGCAACGTGGAAATCGTCGACGGCGACTACGTGAGGATGATCGACCCGTATTACCAACCGATCAAGGCATCCGATGAAACGATCATCGATGCGGGTTCGTACTCGATCGGGCGGCTTTCGACGACAGTGCTTCGAAATCTCAAGTCCGAGAGCCAGGGCGAACGGCTGCTGCAGCAGGACCGTCTTTCCCGCAGGATCCCCGCGGAGCTGGAGGACCGGCTCAACCAGGAACTGCGTGACTTGCTGGAGCAGCAGATCGTCGATATCGAAGAAGTTCTGGATCGATACGAAGCCGATGTCGCCGAAGAAGGACAGAAGACCGTCGGCGTCGGCTGGTTCACGTTTGCCAACTGAACGGATACGGATAGCGGCGGCGAGCCCGCCGCACAGCGGACGCGCAGGAGCCGACGCCTCCGTGCGTCAAACGAAGACCGAGTGATTCACGAAAACCGGAGAGAACGCGAACGAATACAGGCGGATGTCTTTTTCGAGCAGGTGCGGACAGCGGATCGCGTCGATGGGGCTCGTTCCCGGCGCCGATCCGCGCGAAGGTCGGCGCGCTTTTTCGATACGCGATGACGCGGGTCACCCGCTCGAATAGAGGATCCGGCACGGCGAGCACCGCGCTGTCGACAGGACAGCCGGTACCCGGCCGGGAAACGGTTCGGTTTCAATCCGATGTCGGCGCCGAGGGACAGGAGACGTCGACATCGGTCGAAAGGAAATTGCCAGAAACGGCATGAACTCGGGGGAATTTTCAATTGCGCAACAGCGCGAGGAGGCGCTTTATGTTCTGGAATGAATTCATCGAGAAGAACGGTACCGGCATCGAGAAGAACGGTACCGGTATCGAGAAGAACGGAACCGGCATCGAGAAGAACGGAACCGGTATCGAGAAGAACGGAACCGGCATCGAGAAGAACGGAACGGGTTCCCGATGGGGTTCCCTCCACGTCCTGATGCTGGTCCTCGGCCTCGGCCTGTTTGCCGGCTCGGCTGCCGCCGACGTGCGCGGATTCATCAGCCTTGACGGAAGCGACGTGCGCCTGACGGTTGCCGACGAGTTCAACCTCGTCTCGGGAACGGGCAGCCTCGACCAGGGTTACTCGGTCCTGAAGCTGACCGGGCTTGCCTCCTGCGGCAGTGCCGCCGGACTGCTGGCCGAAGGAAATGGCACGGGCAGTCCGAACGCAGAGGGCAACGGCACGGGCAAGCCGAATGCCGAGGGCAACGGCACGGGCCTGGACGCCGAAGGCAACGGAACCGGTCTGCACGCCGAAGGAAACGGCACGGGCCTGGATGCCGAAGGCAACGGCACGGGAAGTCCGGATGCCGAAGGCAACGGAACCGGTGTCGCCTCGACCGCGAATTGCCAGAGACTGCTTGCCGAGGGGAACGGCACCGGCAGCCCCAACGCGGAAGGCAACGGCACGGGAAGCCCGAACGCAGAGGGCAACGGAACGGGCAAGCCGAATGCCGAGGGCAACGGCACGGGTCTCGATGCCGAGGGTAACGGCACGGGTCTGCATGCCGAGGGCAATGGAACCGGACTGCACGCCGAAGGCAACGGGACCGGTCTCGACGCCGAAGGCAACGGTACGGGTGCTCCGGAAAGGTTCGGAGGTTCCGGTGTGACGCTGCCGGTGGGCGCCGGCGACGCGATGGTCAGCCATTTCGCGGAAGTCGCGATGAACGGCCGGACAGCCTCGGTCATCGTCTACGGCATGCGTGCCAATGGTGCGCTCGTCGAGCTGGCGGTCCTCGAAGTCCCCGTGATCTTCGAAGCCGGCGGCGGGTTCGGTCGATAAGGAGGAAGGTTTTCACGGTAGGCCATTGACAATCCCGGAGCACGTTCCACACAGGGTCCCTCTTCCCCGGGGTCCGATCACGCTCCGGAGCATTGTCTTGGTAGCTGGGGGCGGCGCTGCCTTTCGGGGCAGCGCCTTTTTTATGGGCGTTCATCCCAGCTCGACGTCGGGCAGCGACGTACCGTGCCGCACGAGACGAAGAAAATCGGCTCGGTCGATCATCCGGACGTTGAACTGTTCGAGGTGCGGATTCCACAGCTGGCAATCGCAGAGCAGGAAGCCCTTGTCGCCCAGGCGTTGCATCAGTGATACGAGTGCGACCTTGGATGCGTCGCGCTCGACATGGAACTTGGACTCGGCGTAGAAGATGCGTCCGATCCCGACGCCGTACAGTCCACCTACCAGCCGGTCCTCGACACGGACTTCAAGACTGTGCGCGTAGCCCTGCCGGAACAGGTCGACATAGGCGGCGCGCATTTCAGGGGTGATCCAGGTGCCTGCCTCGGTCGCTCGCGGTGCGGCGCAACCGTCGATCACCAGTTCGAAGTCGTTATCGATGGAAATCGAGAATCGTCCTTGTCGCAGCGTGCGCTTCAGTCGTCTCGAAACGTGGACATGCCCCGGAATCAGCACCGCGCGCGGATCCGGCGACCACCACATCAGCGGGCCGCCCGGCTCGTACCACGGGAAGATGCCCTGTCGATATGCGTTGAGCAGCCTCGTCCTCGACAGGTCGCCCCCGACGGCGACCAGGCCGTCGGGATGTTCGCAGGATTCGGGATCGGGGAAAGGCGCGTCCGACTCGGATGCAAGCACGTGGACCGCAAAGTGTCGGCTCATGGTTCCGAATGCTCCCGGAACGGCTCGATTTCGCGAAGTTCCTCTCTATACTGGTCCAGCGCCCGGCGCTCCATTTCCAGCCACCGACGGATTCCTTCCCGCAACACCGGGTGCCTGACGTAGTGGTACGAGTGCGTGCGCACCGGTCGGAAGCCGCGGCGGATCTTGTGCTCTCCCTGGGCACCCGGTTCGAATGCCTGCAGACCTCGGTCGATGCAGTATTCGATGCCCTGGTAGTAGCACGCTTCGAAGTGCACGTCCCTGGTCTCGGTCAGGGCGCCCCAGTAGCGCCCGTACAGCCGCGTGTCGCTCTTCCAGAATACGCTGCAGGCGAGGTCCTCTCCGCGGCGCGATGCGAAACACACGAGGAACTGGTCGCCGAACGCGCGCGCACAGCGTGCGAAGAACGCCTCGTTGAGCGCGGGGAGGTTGCGATACAGCATGAACGTGGTCCGGTAGCAGGCGTGCACGGTCCGCAGTTCGTCATCGGTGATCCGCTCGCCGTCGACCCAGCGGTAGTCCCAGCCGTCAGCGCGAGCCAGCCGTCGCTCGCGCCGGATGTTCTTGCGCGGCTTGCTCCGCAGAGCGCCGAGGAAGTCGTCGAAGTTCTCGTAACCACGATTGAACCAGTGGAACTGCCAGTCGCCGCGCGACAGCCAGGCGGAGTCATCGAGAATCTCGCGATCGGCGGCGTCGCAGAAGTTGATGGCGCAGCTGGAAAGCGACTCGTGGTTCACACGCGCCTCGAGCTCGTCGACCAGCGCGGCGCGCGCCCGGTCGTCGCCGCCGAGGAGCCGTGGCCCCGTCACCGGCGTCAGCGGGACCGCGACCAGCAGCTTGGGAAACCACCGCAGTCCCGAACGGTGAGCGGCTTCGGCCCAGGCGAAGTCGAACACGAATTCGCCGTGGGAATGATGCTTGATCCACGCCGGTGCGAACGCTTCGTTCGGCGACGTGGTTCCGGCTGCTGCGCTTTGCCAGCCCGTACCTTCGCCGACGCAGCCGCAATCCTCGAGTGCGGCGAGGAAGCGGTGATCGGTGAAGGGGTTCCGGCCCCGGTTGACCGCATTCCATCGGGCCGCGGGACGAGCGCCGACCCGCGGATGGTCAGGGTTGGTCGAGGTGTCGTTCCGCATCGAGGGCGGCCATGCAACCGAATCCGGCCGACGTGATGGCCTGGCGGTAGACGTGGTCGGCCACGTCTCCGGCGGCGAACACGCCCGGAACACTGGTGGCCGTGGCCATGCCTTCCAGGCCGCTGCGGATCCGGATATAGCCTTCTTCCATGTCCAGTTGGCCCTCGAAAATGCCGGTATTGGGATCGTGCCCGATCGCGACGAACATGGCATCGACCTCGATCTCGTCGGTCTCTCCGCTGTTCGTGCTGGCCAGCCGGATTCCGGTCACGCCGTCGTCGTCGCCCAGCACCTCGTCCACCACGCGGTCCCAGAGGATCTCGACCTTGCCTTCGGCTTCGCGCGCGAACAGCCGGTCCTGGAGGATCTTGTCGGCCCGGAGTTCGTCGCGGCGATGGACCAGGCTGACCTTGCTGGCGATGTTGGAGAGGTAAAGCGCCTCTTCCACGGCCGTGTTCCCACCGCCAACGACCGCGACGGGCTTGTTACGGTAGAAGAAACCGTCGCAGGTCGCGCAGGCCGAAACACCGCGTCCCTTGTAGCGCTCCTCGGAATCGAGGCCGAGGTACCGGGCCGAAGCGCCCGTCGCGATGATCAGCGCGTCACAGGTGTACGCGCCGTTGTCGCCCTCGAGCCGGAACGGAGTGCTGTTCAGGTCGGCCGAGTGGACGTGGTCGAAGATCATTCGCGTATCGAATCTCTCGGCGTGATCGAGCATGCGCTTCATCAGGTCCGGTCCCTGCAGGTCGGCCGCGTCGCCCGGCCAGTTCTCGACGTCGGTCGTGGTCATCAGCTGGCCACCTTGCTCGATTCCGGTCACGACGGCGGGCGCCAGATTCGCGCGGGCGGCGTAGATCGCGGCCGTGTATCCCGCCGGGCCGGAACCGAGAATCAGCAAACGGTGATGGCTGGAATCGGCCATGTATACTTGTCCTCCGGTAGCGCTTGGAATCGGGCGCCTGGACATGCGGATGCGCACGCCGCATTCCAGGACGCTGCGGTGGAGCGTATCGTAACGTGCCTGGATGCGGTGCGGGCCGTCGGTGGTCGGGACGTGCGGGTGGATGCCCGAAACATGATCTGAAATAATCGCTTGGCCGACGAACCAAAAGGAATTTCAAGCTTGGCCCGTAGCGCCCGCAAAAAAGCCGAGTCCGGGATACCCAGGAACATCGAGCAGCGCCTGTTCGAGTCGCTGTTCCTGATCGTCATGGTCGTCGCGGCCTACCTGCTGCTCACGCTGCTCACGCACGACGTGCGCGACCCCGGCTTTTCCAGCAGCGGCGACGGGGTCGTGAGCAACCTCGGCGGCAGCTTCGGTGCGTGGATCTCCGATTTCCTGCTGGTCGTGCTGGGCTACATGGCGTGGCTGCTGCCGGTTCTGCTGGGTGCCGCGGCGTTCCGGCTGCTGCAGGAGCGCTCCGAGCCGGTCGGATGGCCGGAATGGGGCGTTCGGCTTGCCGGCCTTGTGCTGATCGTTCTCTCCGGCTGCATCCTTTTCGAGATGCAGCCCAGGGGCAATCTCGAACACACGGGAGGCATCGTCGGCGATCTGCTGGCCGCTCCGATGGTCCAGGTCATGGGTTTCACGGGAACGGCGCTGATCAATCTCGCGGTTCTGCTGGTCGGGGTCACGCTGTTCACTGGGCTGTCCTGGATCGACGTCGTCGATCGCGTCGGCGGCTGGGCGCTGGCGGCATGGGCCTGGAGCGGCGGGAAGATCGCGCAGGGGCGGGACTGGATGGCGGGCCGGCGTGCCCGGGCCGAGCGCGTGGTCGTGCGCAAGCGCGACACCGTCAAGCGCAAGAAGCGCCCCGAGGTCCGGATCGAGCCTCGCGTCGAGGCGCAATCGGCCGAGAAGCCGGGCAAGAAGGTGGCCCAGCGTGCGCTGTTCAAGAATCTCCCGGCAGGCAGCCATCCGCCGCTGGATCTGCTCGACGAGCCGCCCGAGCAGTCTCCCGGTTATTCCGACGAAACGCTGAAGGCGATGAGCCGGCAGGTGGAGTTGAAGCTGTCGGACTTCGGGATCGACGTCGAAGTCGTCGCGGTCCATCCCGGCCCCGTGATCACGCGCTTCGAGCTGCAGCCGGCAGCAGGCGTCAAGGGCAGCCAGATTTCCAATCTTTCCAAGGACCTGGCACGCGGTCTCAGCGTGATCTCGGTGCGGGTCGTCGATGTCATTCCGGGCAAGAGCGTCATCGGCCTGGAAATTCCGAACACCAAGCGCGAGATCGTCTATCTGCGCGAGATTCTCTCTTCCGAGCCCTACGAGAAAGCCAATTCGCCGCTCACGCTGGGCCTCGGGAAGGATATCTCCGGACGTCCCGTCGTGGCCGACGTCGCCCGCATGCCGCATCTCCTGGTCGCCGGCACGACCGGCTCCGGGAAATCGGTGGCGGTCAACTCGATGATCCTCAGCCTGATCTACAAGACCACGCCGGACCAGGTCCGGATGATCATGGTCGATCCCAAGATGCTGGAACTGTCGGTTTACGAGGGCATACAGCACCTGTTGGCGCCCGTGGTGACCGACATGAAGGAGGCGGCGAACGCGCTGCGCTGGTGCGTCGCCGAGATGGAGCGGCGCTATCGGCTGATGTCGCAGCTCGGGGTGCGCAATCTCGCCGGCTACAACCGCAAGATCGCCGACGCGGCGGCGAAAGACAAGCCCATCGAGGATCCGCTGGTCGACCCGAGCACGCTGGCCGAAGGCGAGGAACGGCCCAAACTCGAGAAACTCCCGTTCATCGTGGTGGTTGTCGACGAGTTCGCCGACATGATGATGATCGTCGGCAAGAAGGTCGAGGAGCTGATCGCGCGGCTTGCCCAGAAGGCCAGGGCGTCCGGGATCCACCTCATCCTGGCCACGCAGCGGCCGTCGGTGGACGTGATCACGGGCCTGATCAAGGCCAACATCCCGACCCGTATGGCGTTCCAGGTGTCGTCGCGCGTCGATTCGCGCACCATCCTCGACCAGCAGGGCGCCGAGAACCTGCTTGGCCACGGCGACATGCTGTACCTCCCGCCGGGCAGTGGCATGCCGGAGCGGATTCACGGCGCCTTCGTCGACGACCACGAGGTCCACGCCGTTGTCGAATGGCTGCGATCGCAGGGGCAGCCGGAGTACCTCGAGGACGTGCTGGCCGATACCCAGACGATGGCCGACGGCCAGCAGGTCGGTGACACCGGCCTGCCTGAAACGGCGGCGGGTGACGAGAGCGACGAGCTCTACGACAAGGCCGTCGCCTACGTGCTCGAATCGCGTCGGGCATCGATTTCAGGCGTCCAGCGGCAACTGCGGATCGGCTACAACCGCGCGGCGCGCCTCATCGAGGAAATGGAGGCGCAGGGCATCGTCAGTGCGCCGGAGCAGAATGGGCAGAGGGAAGTCCTGGCACCCAAAAATCAGGCTTGAGGCTACTGCGGGACGCGCTGCCAGCGCGCGGCGGTGCTCGCGCTCCTCAAGTTACGTTTCGTAAACAGCGGTCGCGGCGCGCCGGCTCTCGCGGGCCCCCCGCCCCTCGCTACGCCTCAAGCCTGATTTTTAATTCAATGGGCTGCCGTGCAATCCGCCGGGGCGTCCTCCGGTGCTCGGAATCCTCATGTACCCGTTTGTACACTGCGGTCCCTGCGCTCCGGGGGCCGCCGCCTGTGACGCGCTCGCTACGCCTCAAGCCTGATTTTTACTTCGATGGGCTTGGGTGCAATCCGCCGGGGCGTCCTCCGGTGCTCGGAATCCTGTTCGTACACTGCGGTCGCTGCGCGCCGGCGATCACCGTTCTCCAAGCGCTCGCGAGGCCGCCCGCTCGATGCCTTCGGGACGATCATTCGGTGAAGCGAACTCGCCGAACGTGCGATCGAAGTAATGACGGGCAGCCGGTTTCAGCCACGGTTCAGGGCGGGGGCGTCATAATCGGGCCATGATCCTTCCGTTGCGCGTGACGATCTTGAAGAAGCTGCTGCTGATTCCGATGATGCTGTTCTGGTTGCCCGTGGGGGCGCAGCCCGATGCGCGGGTGCTGCTCGACGAGTTCGCGGAGGGGCTGGACAGCCTGAAGGCCGAGTTCACGCAGATCACCGTAGAAAGCGACGGCACCGTCGCCGAGGAAAGCACAGGCAGCATGGCGTTCCAGGCGCCGGACCGGATCCGCTGGGACTACCACGAGCCGTTTCCGCAGGTCATCGTCGCCGACGGAGAGCAGTTGTGGCATTACGACGAGTCCCTGCAACAGGTGACGGTCCGGCCGCAGCCTGCGCCGGAGGATTCGCCGATGCTGGTGCTTACGCGGCCGGAGCTGCTCGAGCGTTTCTACCGTGTGCTGCCCTCGGAACGGCCGGATCAGCTGCGATTCGAGCCGCTCGCCGAGCAGGCCGACATCGAGATGGCCCGCCTGACGTTCCGCGACGGGAAGCCGGCGACGCTGGACATCTTCGATCCGTTCGGTCAGTCCACGCGGATCCGCCTAGGGAACATCGAGCGCAATCCCGAGATCGACGCGGGCGTTTTCGAATTCGAGGTGCCGGAGGGCGCCGACGTACTGGAAGGGCTGTAGCGTCGCATCGGCATGGGCGCCTATGTGACGATCCTTCTGCTGATCGCGCTGGGCCGGCTGCTCGCGGCCGGGCGCCTGCTTCCGGACAACGCCGCCGAGACGCTGAACGGCGTCGTGATCCTGCTGTGCCTGCCGGCGCTGATCTTCCTGCACGTGCCGACGCTGGAACCTTCGCTCGATCTCGTGCCGCTGATCGTCATTCCGTGGCTTTTGCTGGCCGTGTCGATTGCGCTGGTACTGCTTGCGGCACGCGCGTTGGACTTTTCCCGGCCCGTCACCGCGGTGCTGCTCGTGCTGGTGCCGCTGGGCAACACGTCGTTTCTCGGGTTTCCGCTGATAGAGGCGATGCTGGGAGCCGATCGGCTCCGTTACGCCGTCGTCTACGATCAGTTCGGATCGTTCCTGATCGTCTGCAGCCATGTCCTGTTCGTCCTGGCCTGGTACGGCGACGGCCCGGCGCCGAGTGCCGCGCTGATCGCGCGGCGGATCGCCACGTTCCCGCCGTTCATCGCGCTGATCGGTGCCCTGGTGCTCGGGAACGCCTGGTTTCCGGGATGGCTGGATCAGCTCGCACAGGCCTTCGCCGACATGCTGTTGCCGCTGGTGACGCTGGCGGTGGGCCTGCAGCTCAAGCTCCGATTGGTTCCGGAGTACCGCCTGCCGCTCGCAGTCGGGCTTGCCGGCAAGCTCGTCGTACTGCCGGCCGGCGCGCTGGCGCTCGGCCGGCTGATGGGTGCGGAATCTCCGATTCTCGACGTCGCCGTGCTGGAATCGGCGATGCCGCCGATGATCACGGCCGCGGCGCTGGCTTCGGGCGCGCGCCTCGCTCCCCAACTGGCTTCGGCCATGGTCGCATGGGGCGTATTGTGCTCTGCCGCCACCGTTCCGCTGTGGTACGCCGCGCTCGGCGGTTGATCGCCACGCCGGCCGTCATTCGGCCTGCAGGTCGCGCATCGCCGACCGGATCCGGCTGTCCCGGCTGATCGCGCGCGCCGCGAATACCGCGACCAGCGCCAGGCCGACCTTGTTGACGACGTCGGCGACGTTGTAGATCAGTTCGCGCGTGATCTTCAGCGTGTCGGAATCGGCCATTCCGAAGACGAATCCGATGGGGTAGACGGTCCAGCCCACCGCAACGAACAGCGCCATGAACTTGAAGGCCCGCTGCACCGGTTCGACCTTGTCTTCGGCGGTGTCCCGGAAAAAACCGAGAACGAGATAGAGCAGGAACAGGTAGGCCAGGCAGCCGAGTCCGAACAGCGTCCAGGCTTCGAATTCCTTGCCCGGCCGGTCGGCGAAGAGTTCGCCGAAATAGCCGAAGACGATCATGGCGATATCGGCGGCGATGACGATCCACACGAGTCCCGCGCGTTTCGACGGGATGTCGAGGATGATGGCGATCGTCAGCAGGATCAGCGGCGTGGTGATGATCCAGTCGATGTATCGCACGTGCGTGGGCAGCGCGAGCACGTCCTGGATATCGCCGGACAAGCCCACCGTCTGCGCCATCTGCCAGTACATGTAGGCCGCCACTGCCGTGTAGATGCCCGCGACGGTCGCGGCGGCGCGATATTCCGAGGCGATCGAATCCCGCTCCAGCCACAGGTATGCGGTGGCACCGGCCATGCCGAGCATCGCGATCTGGAACGAGTATTGCGTGATCAGTACGAGAAGGTCCATGTTTTCCCCTTTCAGTTCCGGTTTTTCAGGAATTCGTCGAATTCGCGCAGGAATTCCTCGCGCTTGCGCGCTCCTGCATAAAGTTCCACCAGCTCGGCGATCTTCGCGATCAGGCGACGGAGCTCGTCGTCGTCGCGTGCAGCGTCGATTCGCGGCACGATCGTCCCGGCTTCCGATCCCATGATGCTGTCGACGGCGCTGCGCAGTCGTGCGCGAACTTCGTCGGGCCTTCGCTCGGAATCGGCCGGGCGCGCCGAAGTATCGGATCCGTTCGCGGATGCACCCGATTCATCGACGTCTGGATCGTGCATCGCCAGGAAACCGAGTTCGACCATGGCCGCCAGCAGATCGGATTCGCTGCCGATGGCGGGTACCAGGCGGGCGAGTTCGTCCACGCTTCGGTTGCCGTTGGCGTAGAGCAGCACCTGCCGCTGGTTCTCGTCGAGGCCGTGCTTGCGCAGCACGAGTTCTTCGCTGCCTTTTCGGGTCCTGCGAACGGTGGGCCCGGTGGACGTGTCGGAGTTGTCCTGCCGCTGGTTCAGCCGGGAGATGTTGCTGCTTCCGGTCATCGAGATTCCCCTTTTCGTTTGCGATGTATCTCTCGGTCGCGTGCGCGTCTCCGAGGCCGCAAACGGTACTCGGCGCGGCGTGAAGTCGGCCGTTGCCAGACATGCGAGGAACGTGAAGAAGCCGGGTGTTGCGTTCTGGTATCGGCGTACGGAATTCAGCCGATCAGCAGCCACGTCGTGAACGCGATGAAACCGGCTGCCAGTGCAGCGCCTTCGAGGCGATTGATGCGGCCCGGTCCGCGAAAGCCGTAGCAGAAGAGCAGCAGGACGACGGTCAGGCCGATCATGACGGGCAGGTCGCGCTGGATCAGCGTGGCGGGAACCGGCAACGGTCGCACGATGCCGGCAAGCCCGACGACGACCAGCGTGTTGAACAGGTTGGAGCCGACGACGTTTCCGACGGCGAGGTCGTGTTCGCCGCGTCGGGCAGCGGTCAGTGACGAAGCCAGTTCGGGCAGCGACGTGCCGATGGCGACGACCGTCAGGCCGATGACGACCTGGCTCAGCCCGACGGCCTCGGCCACGTCGACCGCGCCCCATACGAGCAGGCGGGAACTCGCGATCAGGACGAGGAGACCGACCAGCAGCCACGCTGCGTTTCTGCCGGGGGCTCCCGCCGCCATGCCGCTGTCTTCGATGTCGTCGGCCAGCGTGTCGTCGGGCCGGCGCAGCGAAGTCCATAGGGTCCAGGCCAGCAGCAGTGCAAAGACCAGCAGCAGCAAGAGTGCATCGGTGCGCGAGACGGTGCCGTCGAGCAATTGCCATCCGGCCAGTGCGGTGATCGCGAGCAGCGCCGGCAGTTCGACGCGCACGACGCGGGAATGGACCGCGATCGGTGCGATCAGCGCGGTCACGCCCAGGATGAGCGCGATGTTGGTGATGTTGGAACCGTACGCGTTGCCCAGCGCGATGCCGGTATTGCCCGTGGCCGCGGACAGCACCGAGACGGTCATTTCCGGGGCCGACGTGCCGAACCCGATGACCAGCATACCGATCAGAAGCGGAGGCATCCCGAAATGGCCGGCGATCGCCGATGCCGATGCGACGAATCGCTCGGCCGACCACAGCAGAAGTACGAGGCCCGAGGCGATGGCTAGCAGGCTGGGGAGCATGGCAGCCACGGTTGCTTGCGATTGGAAGGCCGGTAGAATGCCACGGTCGCGATGCCGAAACCAACAGACATGTCTCCCGAGCGAATCCGAATCTGCCGTCCGGACGACTGGCATCTGCACCTGCGCGACGGCCAGGTGCTTTCGGCGGTTCTACCGGCCACCGCGCGATGCTTCGCGCGCGCCATCGTCATGCCGAATCTCAAGCCGCCGGTCACCACCGTCGCCCTGGCAGCCGATTACCGGGGGCGGATCCTGGCGGCACTCCCGGACGGCGTCGACTTCGAACCGCTGATGACGCTTTACCTGACCGACAACACGTCGCCGGAGGAAATCAGGCGCGCGGCCGACTGCGATTTCGTCCACGCGGTGAAGTACTACCCGGCCGGTGCCACGACGAACTCGGATTCCGGGGTCACCGACCTCGCGAAAACGCGCCCGGCGCTGGAAGCCATGGAAAAGCTCGGCCTGCCGCTGCTGCTGCACGGGGAAGTCACCGATCCCGAGATCGACGTCTTCGACCGGGAGGCGGTCTTCATCGAGCGGCATCTGGAGCCGCTGCAGCGGGATTTTCCGGCCCTGCGCATGGTGCTGGAACACGTCACGACCTCCGACGCCGTCGACTACGTCGAGTCCGGGCCGGATCACCTGGGTGCGACGATCACCGTTCATCACCTGTTGCTGAACAGGAACGCGATGTTCGTCGGCGGTCTGCGACCGCATCACTACTGCCTGCCGATCATCAAGCGCGAGCGGCACCGGCGCGCGCTCGTCGCCGCCGCAACCGGCGGCAGCCCGAAGTTCTTCCTGGGTACCGATTCGGCCCCGCATCCCCGCGGTGCCAAGGAGTCGGATTGCGGATGCGCCGGCGTGTACAGCGCACCGGTCGCGCTGGAGCTCTACGCCGAGATCTTCGATTCGGCCGGCGCCCTGGACCGGCTGGAGGGTTTCGCGAGCTTCAACGGGGCCGATTTCTACGGGCTTGCCCGCAACCGCGACCAGGTCACGCTGGCGCGCCGATCCCGTGCCGTTCCCGCGGAGATCCCGTGCGGCCGCGACGAACTGGTGCCGCTGCGCGCCGGCGAATCGCTGGGCTGGTCCGTCGAGGAGGCCTGAGGGTCGGTCATGGCGAGCATTCGGAAACGACTGCGTACCCTGTATTACGGCCACGGCGACGAGGCCTTCCACGGCCGCCTGATCCTGCTGTTGATCGACGTCGCGCTGCTGGCGTTCTTCGTCGCCACCACGTTCATGGAACGGGAACCGTGGCTGCTGGTCGCCGACTACGCCATCGGAACCTACCTGCTGGCGGAGTGGTTGGCGAGGATGATCGCAAGCCGCGATCGCGTCGCCTATCTCAGCCAGCCGCTTTCGGTCGTCGATCTCGCCGTCGCGCTGTCGCTGTTCGCGCCGGTGGTCACGGAAAACCTGATGTTCCTGCGCGTTCTGCGCGCGCTCAGGCTTCTGCGGTCCTACCACGTGATTTCGGAGCTTCGCCAGCGCCACGAATTCTTCGCGCGCCACGAACAGGTCATCTTCAGCGCGACGAACCTCCTGGTGTTCGTGTTCATCGTCGCTTCGGCCGTGTTCGCGCTGCAGGCGAGCACCAACGAGATGATCGACAACTACGTCGATGCGTTGTATTTCACGATCACGACGCTGACGACGACGGGATTCGGCGACATCACGCTGACCGGCGAGAGCGGCCGACTGCTTTCGGTGCTGATCATGATCGTGGGGCTCGCGTTGTTCCTGAGGCTGTTGCAGGCCGTATTCCGTCCGCCCAAGGTCCAGTTCGAATGCCCCGACTGCGGACTCAACCGGCACGATCACGATGCGGTTCACTGCAAGCACTGCGGACGGATGCTGCACATCACGACCAGCGGCGAAGAATCGTGACGGCCGGCAGGGGAGTCTGAAGCGTGGATCCGATCATCCTGTTCTTCCTGCTCGGCTTCGCGGCCGGCCTGTCGAAATCCGAGCTGCGGCTTCCTGCATCGATCTACGACTTCGTCAGCATCCTGCTGCTTCTCTCGATCGGCCTCAAGGGCGGGGTGGAACTCGCCCGGCAGCCGTTCCTGGATCTTCTGCCGGACATCCTCGCGGCGCTGGCACTGGGCCTGTTCCTGCCGCTGGTGGCATTTCCCGTGCTGTTGCTCGTCGGTGGATTCCGGCGGCCCGACGCGGCGTCCATCGCGGCTCACTACGGTTCGGTCAGCGTGGGAACCTATGCCGTCGCGGCCGCATGGCTGGGCGCCCGAGGGATCGATTTCGAAGCGCAGATGCCGCTGCTGCTCGTCGTGCTGGAGATTCCCGCCATCGTCGTCGGTATCGTGCTGGCCCGCGGGCTCAGCCGGCAGACCCGCTGGGCGGAGGTCGCGCACGAGGTATTCCTCGGCAAGGGCATCGTGCTGCTGGTCGGCGGACTGCTGATCGGATGGCTGGCCGGCTCGGATGGGCTGGAGAGCATCGAGCCGCTGTTCTTCGACCTGTTCAAGGGCATCCTGGCGATCTTCTTGCTGGAAATGGGCTTGATCGCCGCCAGCCAGGCAGGCAGTCTTCGCCGCCACGGCGTATTCATCGTGATCTTCGGCATCGCCATGCCGCTGTTCGGCGCGGGCGTGGGTGCGCTTCTCGGCGCTGCACTGGGATTGTCGGCGGGCGGCACGATGCTGCTGGCAACCCTCGCAGCCAGCGCCTCCTATATCGCGGTCCCGGCGGCGATGCGGATATCACTGCCCGAAGCCAATCCGACGCTGTCGCTGACGGCTTCGCTGGGTGTTACCTTTCCGTTCAACGTGCTGGTCGGGATTCCGCTCTACTGGCGTCTCGCCGAACACGTCCACGCCATCCTGTGAGGTGAATCCTCGATGAACCCGGATCCCGCGTATACGAGAAAGCTGCTGACGCTGGTGACCGAGTCGGCCCTGGAGTCCCAGCTCACGCGCGACCTGCGGGGCCTGGGCGCGGTGGGCTACACGATCACCAACGCCCGCGGCAAGGGCCACCGCGGCGTCCGCGAAGCGGGCTGGGAAGCCGACCGGAACATCCGCGTCGAGATCGTCTGCGACGGGGAAACCGCCAAGCGCATCGCCGCCCATGTCCGGGAGAAGTATTACGACAACTACGCCATGATCCTGTGGGTCAGCGACGTCGAAGTCATGCGCCCCCGGAAATTCGATTCGTGATCCGTCTGGGCGCCACCGAATCGGACCTCGCCCGTGCTGCCGGGATGCTGCGTGCCGGCAAGCTGGTCGCGTTTCCGACCGAGACCGTCTACGGGCTGGGGGCCGATGCCTGCGACGTCGAGGCGGTCGAGGCGATCTTCCGCGTCAAGGGGCGCCCCAGCGAACACCCCGTCATCGTTCACCTGCCCGATGAACGCGCCATGGACGACTGGGCGGACGCCGTGCCGGCCGCTGCGCGTCAGCTGGCGCGGGCATTCTGGCCGGGGCCGCTGACGCTGGTCCTGCCGCGCGCCGGCGGCGTCGACGACGTGATCACCGGCGGGCAGGAGACCGTCGGACTGCGCGTGCCCGGCAACCCCGTCGCACGGCGCCTGCTCGAGATCTTCGGCGGCGCGCTGGCCGCGCCCTCGGCCAACCGCTTCGGCCATCTCAGTCCGACGACGGCCGAGCACGTGCTTGCGGAATTCGGCGACGAGGTCGCCGCCGTCGTCGACGGCGGCCCTTGTTCGGTCGGACTGGAATCGACGATCGTGGCAGCCACCGGGGACCGGCTGCGCCTGCTGCGCCCCGGCATGATCTCCACGGAGCGCATCGAGGCCGTGGTCGGCGAGCCGGTTGAAGCCGCGGACGACGAGGCGCCGCGTACGTCCGGACGACTACCGTCGCATTATTCGCCGCGCACGCCCGTGGTCCTCGTGACGGCCGACGAGATGGCCGGCGAGCTGGAACGCGCCCGGAAGAAGGGGATGCAGGTGGTCGTGTTGTCGCGGGAAACGGGGATCGAGGCCGACGCGGCGAACTGGACTCCGATGCCGCTCCGGCCGGAAGACTACGCCCGGGCCCTGTATGCCGAACTGCACCGAGCCGACGGCGCGGGCTGCGACCGGATCATCGTCGAACGTCCGCCAGAGGGCCGCGAATGGGACGCCGTACGCGACCGGCTGAGCCGCGCCGCCGCGTAGTCCGGATCACCGGCGCTGGACGACGCGCTCGAAGTCGTTGCAGGAGTGGCCGTGCTTTTCCAGGCCGGTCGTCAGGTACTCGGCCAGCATCGGATGCGCGATCAGATAGTCGGCGGTCGTCGGCGTCCATGCGTCGGCGGCGTAAGCGACCGCGTCGTCCCACTCGTCGAGCTCGTAGTCGCCACGCCCCAGCCAGAGGAGCGCCACGACCTGCTGTTGTTCCTGCGGCGCGAGGTCGGCGACCACCGAGCGAAACTCCTCGAGGATGGGATCGGTCGCATGCGCCTCCAGAAAAGCCGCTTCCGGATCGTGACCGAGTCCCTCGGGCTCGTCATCGATCGTGACTTCCTGCTGGGCATGAAACTCTCGCGCCAGCTCGATCAGGTTGCAGACGACTTGCGGGTTGGTTTCGATCACGGGTTCACCTCGAAAAATCGGTTTCGCGAATGGTCATGACTTTATCACGCAGCCGGCGGTATCGGCCGTCGGTGCCGTCACGGCGACCGTCCGCCCTTGACCAGCCCGATGACTTCGCCCATGTCCAGCGACTGTGCCTTCTGCTCGATCTGCGGCATGTAATCGCCCTGCATGCGCTTGGCCGAACCGAGAACTTCCTGGTATGTCTCGCGCAGCAGATCGGTGCTCATTCGCCGTCCGCCCGCGTAATAGCGGCGCGCGACCTGGCCGAGCGCGTAGGTGCTGGCGAACGAGAACGCCATTCCGGTCGCGGTCCGACTTAGGCGGCCGATGCCGCGGCCGGCGGCCGATCGGAACAGTCCGCCGACGAGCTTGCGGCCGAACTGCTCCAGGTACTGCGACGTCATGCCCACGCCTAGCGTGGCCAGGAATTCCTTGATGTGCCCCCGGTCCAGCTCGACGCCGTACTCCCGCCCGATCCCGTAGACCATCCGGATCTGCAGCGGGATGATGGCCATCGAGGCCCACGACTGCGGAAGCAGTTCGAGCGCTCCGTTGAGGATCGAGTAGTTGAGAATGCTCTTGTCCAGCGCCGCTTCGTCGACGGACCCGGTCTCCAGCTCCCGCGCCTCCGGCGGCGGAGCCGAATCCGGCGCGGCCGCCTCGGCCATTTCCACGACCTGCCCGGCTTCGTCCTCGATGGCGACGGCTTCGCTCTCGCCCAGCGCCAGAACGTTCTTGAGCTCGTCCAGGAAACGCCGTTCCGAATCGGTCAGCCTGCCGTCGGCCTCGCAGACGCCGACGGCCATTTCATAGGCCAGGTGACGTTCGCCGGCGTCGGCCAGGCGGCCGACGACATCGGCCAGCGACACCCGCTTCAGGAGCACGTCCTGGTAAAGCGAGCGGAGATCCGGCGCGACGGGTCCGGCCAGCGAGTCGGCGATCCTTCGAATCTCTTCGCGTTCGTACTCGTGCTTGTCGCCGTCGGCGAACGCCGCGAACAGGGCGATCGTCAGCAGCGCGCTGTCGCGCTCGCGGGTGTCGTTCATCGAATGCTCCACCGAAGACCTGTGTGTTTTAGTAGGGTCGCCGGAGAGCGGCTTCAATGGCCGGGGCGTTCGGTGCTCCGCGGGAAACGGCGAAGTCGCCTCGACGACCGCCGGAGACCAAAGATGCGGCAGGGCGTTGCGTGTCGGTGTACACGCGATGGATTCGTCGCACAGCGACGCATGAGTCGAAGCGCCGTGAGGCGCGAGACGCAGGCCGGAGGCCTGGAATCGAGAAAGCGGGTTCGACGCCCGTCGAGGGCCTCCCGAAAATGGAAAGGCCGGCACCGGGGCCGGCCTTTCTCCGGGGATCTGGTGGAGGCGGCGGGAGTCGAACCCGCGTCCGCAGACCATCTGATCCTGGTTCTACATGCTTAGCCCGCTCGATTGTTTCTCGCCGGCATGCAGCCCGAGGGGCAGGGCACGCATGACGGCACAGTCGCGGTTTGATTTAACGCCATGCCCCGAGACTCGACATGACGCGATCCTGCTAAGTGATCTCCGGTCGGAAGCGCAGGCTCAACCGGCGGAGAGCAGGCTGGTTTTTAGGCAGCCAGTGCGTAGTTGTCGTCGTTGGCAACTAACTTTTTTGCAGCCGGGTTTTACGAGGATTGCTGCCTCCTCGGCATGCCCCAGGGTACGTCCGATCCACGTCGAAGCCAGAACGCCCCCGGAAACTACCGTGGTTGTTCAGGACCCGGAACCCGAAACGGAGTTCCGTGCCCGCTACCACGCTCATTATAAGGATATCGGGGTGCGGGGCGGCGGGTTCAAGCCCGCTTGAGGATCCGGTTCTTCTCGCGCTGCCAGTCGCGCTCCTTTTCGGTGCGGCGCTTGTCGTGCTGTTTCTTGCCCTTGGCCAGGGCGATCTCGACCTTGACCTTGCCCTTCTTCCAGTACATCGCCGTCGGAATCAGCGTGTAGCCCTTGCGCTCGACCTG
>JBPRGD010000122.1:0-4659 GCA_051428125.1 Candidatus Wenzhouxiangella sp. M2_3B_020 | reverse complement strand
AAGCGCCTGCTGCAGCCGGTCGAAGACGAGCACACGGTTCGGCAGGGAAGTCAGCCCGTCGTAGTGGGCGAGATGGAACAGCTTTTCCTCGCTCTTCCTGCGATCGGTGATGTCCTGGAGAAAGCCGCGCAGCCTGCGGGTGCCGTCGTCGTCCTCGACCAGTTCGCCGTGCACGGCGACCCACCGGGTCTCGCCGGTATCGGGGCGAACGATGCGGTGCTCGATGTCGTAATCCGCGCCGGTCTCGACGGTCTCGCGCAGCGCGCCCAGCACCTCGCGCCGCTCCGGCTCCGGCGTCAGCCTCAGCACCTGGTCGCGGGTAAGCTGGCCCGCGCCGCAGCCGCACACGTTACGCCATTCGGTGGAGGCTTCGAACGTCTCCGATCCGATCTCCCATTCCCAGCTTCCCATGCCCGCGAGCGCTTCGGCGTGCGTGCGCAACGCCTCGCTGGCCCGCAGTTGCCGCTCCTTGTCCAACCGCTCGTTCACCACGCCGATCAGGTCGCCCAGCACCTGCAGCAGCGCGGCCTCCTCTTCGCCCCAGTCGCGGGTCCGCCGCACCGAGTCGAAACCGATCAGTCCGGCCGGGCGACCCTCGGAAAAGACGGGCAGACAGATCAGCGACCGGATGTCCTGCCCGGCGAGCAGCGCCTTCTCGGCCGCCCAGGCTTCATCGAGTTCGGACACGCGCTGGATGACGACGCGCTGCTTGTTCAGCAGCAGTTCGAAGAGCTTCGGAATCATGCCGACGGGCACGTCCTGGAGGTTGTGAATCTCGGGGCTGATGTCTTCGGCGACCCATTCGTGCGTGTTCGTGAAGCGCTCGAGACCCTCGTCGAAGCGGATCAGGTAGGCGCGGTCGACTTCGCACCAGCGGCCGATGCGCTCCAGCGTTTCCGACAGAGCCGCATCGATCCCGTCCTCGTCGGCGCCGAACAGCGTCTGCGAGGCATCGACCAGCAGGCGCTGAAGCCCCGAGACGTACTGGAGCTCGCGCTGGGTCTCCTTCAGCTCGGTGATGTCGATCATCACGCCGACGAGCCGGTCGGGCTCGCCTTCCCGGACGACGACGTTGACGATGTCGCGCAGCCACACCGTCCGACCGTCGGCGGCGATCATCCGGTAGTCGAACGTGTGCTTGCGCTTCTCGCGCGTGGCCCGCACGCAGAACTCCACGGCCCAGTCGCGATCGTCGGGATGGATGTGGTCCCGCCAGAACGTGGGGTCACGGGTCCAGCGGACCGGCGAATAGCCCAGCAACGTTTCCGACTCCGGGCTGACGTAGCTGAATTCGAAGGTGTCGGGATCGCCCTCCCAGATGATGGCCGTCGTCGATTCGACCAGCGAGCGATAGAGGTGGCGGTCGCGCTCGGCCATTTCGAACCGCCGTGCCGTTGCCGACCGGGCACGGATGGATTCGCGCGTCCGGCGTCCCGCCGTCACAGCCATCCACAGCAACACCGCGACGTACAACCCGATGAGCGCGGCGGTGAGATTCGAAAAGTGCGGCTCCAGCGTCCAGAACCGGATCATGTACGGAACAAGCGCCGGAATGACGAACAGCCAGGCGCACTGCCAGCGGACCCCGAAATGAATCACGCTGCCGGCCCCGAGACCGGCAACGACGAAGGCCAGGAGAGCCTGGTGGTTATGGGAATCGACCTCGAAGAACACCCAGGCGCCCGCGCCCCAGGTCAGCGCCGACAGCAGCGTGACCGCCAGGAAACGCGCATACCAGCGGCGGCTCGCCTCCGGTCCGGGATCCGCGCGGCGATAGCCGATCAGCGTCGCGATGCGCAGCCCCACGACGACGATGAACATGCCGGTCCAGGCGACGATCGGCACGGGCGGGCGCAGCGACCAGTGGATGCCCACCAGCAGAAACGCGGCGAGCGTGGCCGCGATCAGGATGCCGGGCAACGCGCCGTAGAGGTAGCGCGTCTGCTCGGCGAGCAGGACGTCTTCGCCCTCGCGCCCTGGCGCGTCCGCGGCTACCAACGGAGGGTGCTCCCCGGAGCCTCGGCCGGCATCGGCGCCGGAGATGCGACGGCGGCGTTCAACCGCCGCCTGCCGATGCGGGGCCGTGGTTCCGGTGGTGGCCGTCGAACGACTCGCGCGCCTCCAGGAACTGCGTACGGGCTTTTTCGAGGTAGGTCATGACCTCGTCGACATAGCCGTCGGCCGACGCGGTCCATATCCGGTTGACGTAGCGCTCGCCGGCGGCGAAGGCGCTCATGATGTCGGCGTAGGTCTGGAGGCCGAAGGCGTGCTTCATCGCCTCCCGCGACGCCGCGAAGCGCGTCAGGTGATCGCGGAATCGGCGGTCGATCTCGAAGCGGAACTCGTGCGGCGGGATCGCGTCGCGCCGGCCACTGATGTCCTCGAGACCGTCGCAGATGCCGTCCAGCGCGTCGCGCAGCTCCGCCAGGTCGCCGTGGACCTGGACGCGGTCGCCTGCCGCGGCGCCGATGCTGCGTCGGTACAGCACGAGACCGGCGGCGCCGGCCGCGATCGCCGCCCCGTACGGCAGCCATGCCACCGACTCCACCTCGAGCACCGCGAGCAGCGCGCCGCCCAGGAAACCCGCGCCGATGAGGACCCGTCCGGTGTTCTTCATGCGCCCATCCCCTGGTAGATCCGGACCACGGCGAAGCCGACGCCGACCAGCGCTTCGCCGACGATGAGCCCGGCGGCGACGGGTATGCCGATGTCGTCGGCGAAAGCGTGGCCGTGACGCCAGTCGGTATAGAGCCGCGCAAGCGTGCCCAGCGCGTAGGTCAGCACGATCGCGAACGGAAGGTAGAAACCCAGCCCGACGGTAATGCCCAGGCCGGGACTGGCGACGCTGAGCAGCGCGCCCAGGCCGGCGCCGGCGAGGTACTTCTCGACCGGAACGTCGCCGCCCAGGATGCCCGAGACCATGCTGGCAAGCGCCTGGCCCTGCGGCGCCGGCAGACGGTCGCTGCCCAGCGTGTAGGCCTCGTGCAGCACGAAGATCAGCGTCACGATCAGTATGGGTCCCAGCCACGCGCCAAGGAACTGGCCGGCCTGCTGCAGCCGGGGCGTGGCGCCTACGAGGTAGCCGGTCTTGAGATCCAGCATCAGGTCGGTGGCCTGCGACATCGCCACGGCCATCGCGCCGCCGACCATCACCGCGGCGATGATCGCGGCCGAGTCGTCCATGCCGCGGGTAATGAAGATCATCAGCGTCACGCCGATCAGCGTCATGCCCGACAGCGGCGACCAGTTCGTCCGGCCGATCGCCTCGGACAGGATCACGCCGGCGATCCAGACCCAGAGCGTGCCGGCGATGCCCATGATGATCCCGCGCACCCAGCCGGTCTCCGACGTCGACAGCACGGCCATCGTCACCAGCAGGATCGCCGCCCCGGCGACGGCCACGTAGAGCAGCTTGATCGGCATCTCGTCGCGCGCCAGCGCCGCCTCGCTCTTCGCCGCGTTCTGCATGCTGCGGATCGCCGAGACGATCAGCGGCAGCGCCATGACGACGCCGGCCAGCGCCCCGCCGATCAGCATGCCGATACCGACCGGGCGATACAGCAGGCCCTGCAGGTCGTCGGGATTGCCGAGCGCGGCGCCGGTGGCGGGATCGGCCGGCATCAGGCCGGTGACGTCCATGAACGGTGCCAGCAGCCAGTAGCAGACGAAGCCCCCGATGATGAAGGCCACGCCGCCTCTGCCGGCGATGAACCCGACACCGATGGTCAGCAGCGACAGGTACCAGACGCCGTTCATGTACTCGGGCATGCCGATCCGGCTGCCGAGGTCGAAGTAGCTGGTCTCGCCGAGCTGTACCGCGACGTGGATACCGGCCGAAACCAGCGCGCCGCCGATCAGGAACCAGGCCTTGCGCATGCCGGCGCCCGGGGACTTCAGTATCGTCGCGACCGCGACGCCACCGGGATACGTCAGGCGCTCGTAGTCGATCATCTGCTTCCGGAGCGGGATGATGAACGCGATGCCCAGGAACGCCCCGGCGATGCACCCGAAGGTCAGCAGGTAGGGGTCGAAGTCGGTCTCGCCGAGGATGAAGAACGCCGGCACCGAGAACATCAGCCCCGACGACGCGGCGTTGACCGAGCTGGCGACGGTCTGGACGATGTTGTTCTCGATGATCGACGTCCTGCGCATCATGCCGCGCAGGATCGCGAACCCGAGAATCGCGGCCAGTTCCGAGCCCTCGATCGAAAAGCCGAGGATCAGCGCCGCGTAGCCGATGGAAATCGCGATGATGGCGCCGAGGAAATACCCGATCAGCACTGCCGTGACGGTCAGTTCCGGGTAGGGGCCGCGGTGCACGGCCGGGTTCGATGTCGCTCCCACTTCGACCATCCTTTCTCGTTGCGTCTCGAACGCGCGGTATCTCGATCCCGCCGTCGGCTGCTTCGATCAGCCTATTGGATGTCACCGGCAAGTGCAATGCGGGCAAGCGTGCCGGGACGGCTACAATGCCGGCCGGATGGAATCGAACCAACAACGCCGCATCGGCGTCGCGATCATCGGCGCGGGATTCGGCGGGATCGGGCTGGGCGCGCGGCTGATCGAGCGCGGCCGGCGCGACTTCCGCGTCTTCGACCGCGCCGCCGGCGTGGGCGGCACGTGGTGGGCGAACCGCTACCCGGGCTGCGCCTGCGACGT
>JBPRGD010000121.1:0-19340 GCA_051428125.1 Candidatus Wenzhouxiangella sp. M2_3B_020 | reverse complement strand
TCAGTCGATGCGCGCCTGGTCGTCGAGGATGTTGGGCGTGATGAAGATCAGCAGCTCGCGCTTTTCATCCTGCGTTGCGCGGCGGCGGAAGAGGTTGCCCAGCACCGGGAGGTCGCCGAGCATCGGGACCTTGGTGCTGTTGAAGTTGCGCTCTTCCTGGAAGATGCCGCCGAGCACGACGGTCTGCCCGTTCTCGACCAGCACGCTGGTGCCCAGCTCGCGGGTGTCGATGGACGGCACCGAGCCGCCGCGACCGGTCTGGAAGATCTCCCCGACGGTGTCCTGCTTGATCGCCAGCGCGAGCTGCACCCGATTGTCCGGCGTGATCAACGGCGTGACGCGGAGCTCGAGCACGGCTTCCTTGAACTCGACGTTGGTGGCGCCGGAGTTCGTGGCTTCCTCGAACGGGATCTCGACACCCTGCTGGATGAAGGCCTCGTTCTGGTTGGCGGTGATGACGCGCGGCGTCGAAATGACCTCGCCGTCGCCCTGGGCTTCCAGCGCCGAGAGTTCGAGATCGAGAAGGAAGTTGCTGGTCAGGAAGCTGATGCCCAGCGACCCGGCCGGGTTTGAGACCGGCAGGTTGACGTTGAGGCGATCTTCCAGCGTCGGTACGGCCACGCCGTCGGTGCCGACGTCGATGACGTCGCCCGGCTCGGCGTCCGGCAGGAAGACGGGCCGGCCGGGGCGCTGGGCGAGCAGCTGGCGGCGCGCCATGCCGACGTTGCTCATCGCGTCGGTGGCATCGGCCGATCCGGCGATCGATATCAGGTTGTTGCCGGCGTTCTCGGCGCCGCTGACGCCGAAGCGAACGCCCAGTTCATGCTGGAAGTCCGACCGCGCGATGACGATGCGCGATTCGATCAGCACCTGGCGCACGGGCCGGTCGAGTTCGGTGACGAGATTGCGCACGCGCTCGATCTGGTCGGCGGTATCGGTGACCAGCAGCGTGTTGGTGCGCTGGTCGATGGTCACCGAGCCGCGCTCGGACAGCAACCCCGCCGTGGCGCCGTCGCCCTCGGCTCCCGGCGCCCTGGCCGACCGGATCAGCTCGGCGAGCGCGCTGGCGTCGGCATAGCTGACCGGGATCATGACGGTGCGCAGCGGCTCCAGCGTCTGCCGCTCGGCGCGTGCCCGGAGGATCTGTTGCTCGCGGGCCGCGATTTCGCTCTGCGGCGCGACCCATCGGACGTTGCCCGACTCGCGCATCGCCAGGTTCCGGGTCTCCAGCACGATGTCCAGGGCCTGGTCCCACGGCACGTTGGTCAGGCGAAGCGTCAGGTTACCCGTCACCGAGTCTGAAACAACGATGTTCAGATCGGAGATGTCGGCGATCAGCTGCAGCACCGAGCGAACCGGGATGTCCTGGAAGTTCAGCGTGATCCGCTCACCGGTATATTCGCGGTCCTGGAAGAACTCCAGTTCCTGCGCCATGCGCGGTTCGGTATCGGGTTCGGTGACTTCGATGACCAGTTGGTTTCCGGTCTGGTAGGCGACGTGCTCGTAGGCGCCGGCGGTGTCGAGCATCAGGCGCACGTTCGAGCCGCGGACTTCCGGCGTGATGGTCTGCACCGGCGTCGCGAAATCGGTGACGTCGAGCTGCTGCATGAGGTTCTCGGGCAGTTCCGTGTCGTAGAGGACGACGCGCAGTTCGGTCGCGCGCTCGTCGACGGAGATGTCGACGCCGGGTTCGTCCAGACGCACCAGTACGCGGCTTTCTCCGTCCTCGCCGCGGCGGAAATCGAGCGATTCGATCTCGTTCGTGGCGCCGGAGCCGCCGGTCGCGACCCGTCCCGCGGTGCCGCCGGATTCCACGCTGAGCACGACGCGATTGCCCTCGACGCTGACGTCGTAGCCGACCGAGCGCGACAGGTTGACGACCATCCGGGTCCGATCGCCGGAGGAAATGGCCATGAAGCTCTGAACGGGCCCGATGCCGACGGGGTTCTCTCCGGAACCGAACGTCGACGAGGAATCGGGAATCTCGACGACGATGCGCGGCGGCTGGTCCGTGGTGAAGACCGTGGGCTCTGCAGGCGGCTCGTCGGTGATCATGATGAAGCGGAGTTGGTCGCCTTCGTCGCTGACCCGGACGTCATTGACGACCGTGGCCGCCAGCGGGCCGGCGCAAAGCCAGATCGCCCCCGCCAGGAGGGCCAGGATTCGCTTCGTGCGGTTCATATTCAGGCTCCCTGTCGAGTTTCCTGCGAGCGTGTTCATGTCGTGTGTTCCGGTGCTGAATTCTGGATTGTTCATGGCGTCCACCCTCATCCCTGCCGGTCCTGTTCGCTGAGCGCGATGCGGGCTTCACGCTCCATCCAGCCGCCGGCCCCGTCGGGAACCAGCTCCATGACCTCGATCGCGGTCGGCGTCACCTGCAGAATGCGACCGTGGTTCTGGCCCAGGTAGTTGCCCTCGCGCACGCGATGGATCGTTCCCTCGACGTCTTCGACGAGACCGAAGTTCCGGTCGCCCAGCGTGATCGTGCCGACCATGTCCAGAGCGTCCAGCGGGAAGCGCTCGAGATATTCGCGCCGGCGGTCCGGATCGGGCCGGGGTCCTGCGCCGGTACCGGCCTGTTCGGGTGCGTCCGGTTCCGGCCTCATGAACGGATCGCGGAGTTCGTAGGCGTCGTAGACCACGGGCTCCGGAGTTTCGATTTCGGGGATCGGTTCGATCGGGGCCGGCGGACGCTGGCGCATCTCCTGGACCCACTGCTCGAGATCCCGGTTGTCGCCGGCGCAGCCTGCCAGCAGCGTCAGCGCGAGTGCATTCACGGCAAGAAGAGGTAGATGGCGCATCACGATCCCTCCTCCGCGAGCAGTTCGCTGTCCTCGCTGTCGTCCAGGTATCGATACGTCGTCACCGTGCCCTCCATGCGCAGAACGCCGGGCTGGCCTTCCACCGGCTCCAGCGAGATGTCCTGCATGGTCAGGATCACGACGCGCGACAACGATGCGACGCCGCTGACGAAATTGCCGAACTGGTGATAGCGGCCGGTCATCCGTATCGCGATCGGCTGCTCGGCGTAGAAATCGCGCAACTCCTCGTTGCGCGGTTCGAACAGTTCGGTCTCGATGCCGGCGGCCAGCGCGGTCTGAGAGATGTCGACGAGCAGATCGGGCATCTCGGTCTTGCTCGGAAGCTGGCGGAGCAGGCTGCGCAGCATGTCGCGCATCTCGGCGAGCTGCTGCTCGTAGGCCTCCAGAGAGGCGGCCTTGCGCTGCTTGGTCGAGAATTCCTGCCGCAGCTGCTGCTCCTGGCGCTCGCGCTGGGCCAGGTCGGCACGCTGGTCCTTGACGATGAACCAGTAACCGATGCCGAGAATGATCACGGCCAGGAAGACGAGCAGGAAGGTCTTCGCGCCAGTAGACGCGCTGCCCAGGTCGTTGAAGTCGAGGTCGCGGATTTCCTGTAGGTTCATTGTGCGGCCTCCGTCCCGGATTCATCGCTTTGCGTTTGTTCCTCGTATTGCTCCGGCGGGGCCACCGTGGCCTCGACACGGAAGCTGTACGGCATCTGCTGGGTCGACTCGTCGGTCTCCGACTCGATGATCTGGAGCTGCGGGTCGTGCAGCACCCCGGCGGATTCGAGGTTGCGCAGATAGGTCGACACGCGTGCGTTGGACTGGCTCAGGCCCGAGATCGTGATCTGGTCGTCGACCTGGCGGGCGTTGAGCAGCCGGATGCCGCTGGGCACGGTCCGGACGAGCTGCTCGAACAGCCGGACCATCAGCGTCCGGTTGGCCTGCAGGTCCTCGATGACGCGCTTGCGCTCGATCAGGCGGGCACGCGTCTCGTCGAGCTGCTCGATCCGGGCGATCTCGCGGTCGAGCTGGGCGATCTCGTTGCGCAGGAACTGGTTGCGATCGTTCTGGTTGTCGATCCGTGTGGCGTAGTACTGCTGAACGGCGAACACCAGTCCCGCGGCGACCAGCGCGGCGACGGCGAGCACGATCAGGAAGTTCCGCTGGGCCTCGCGACGTCGCTCCTCGCGCCATGGCAGAAGGTTGATCTTGCGCATTATTCGACTCCCCGCAGTGCCAGACCACAGGCCGTGACCAGTGACGGCCGCATCTGGTCAAGTTGTCCCGCGTTGACCCTCGGCGCCAGTTTCAGGTCCTTCAGCGGATCGGCGATCTCGGCGTTCATGCCCAGTTCGCTGGACACCACGTCGGCCAGGCCGTCGGCCGAGGCGCCCCCGCCGGCCAGATACAGCGTATGAATGCTGGAGTATTCCCGGCTGGACGAGTAGAACTGCAGCGCGCGGCCGATCTGCTGCACGACGTTCTGTCGGTACGGCTCCAGCACCTCGTCCTCGAAGCCCGCCGGCGGTTCCTCGTCGCGCTTCCAGAACTGCGCCTGCTCGGAGTCCAGGCCGTAGCGGCGCATCGTCTCCTCGAGCAGCTCGCGGCCGCCGAACGGATGATCCCGGTAGTAGATCGAGCGGCCGCCGCGCAGCACGTTGAGCGAAGAACGCACATCGCCGATGTCGAGCACCGCGATGGTCTGCGAGTCCGGGATCGCGTCACGCTGGCGGACCAGCTCGAACGCGTTGGCGATTGCAAAGGCCTCGACATCGACGACGCGGACGTTCACCCCCGCCATCTCGGCCACGGCCTGCCGTGTCTCGACGTTCTCGGTCTTGGACGCCGCCAGCAGCACCTCGATGACGTCGGCGTTGCGCGCCGAAGGACCGAGAATCTCGAAATCCAGGCTGACCTCGTCACGGGGATACGGGATGTACTGCCCCGCCTCGATCTCGATCTGGCCTTCGACCTCGTCTTCTGCCAGGTCTCCCGGAAGATGGATGACCTTGGTGATCACGGCCGATCCGGATACGGCCATCGCGCAATGCCTGGCCCGGCTGCCGCTGCGCTTGACCGCGTTGCGGATCGCCTCGCCGACCTCGTCGACATTGTTGATGCCGTGCTCGGCATACGCGCCCTCGGGCAACGGCTCCCGGGCCACGTGCTCGATGCGGTAGCTGGAGCCCGACTTGCTCAGCTGGAGTACCTTGACGCTGCTCGTTCCAATGTCCACCCCGATCGTGGGCGGCACGGATCGTTTGAAGATATTCAAGACCGTTCCCCGATGGCTGTTGTTGTTCCGGGCACGCCAGCGCGACCCGCCGGCAGCGGCTCCTGCCCTGCCCGCGCGTGTCCGTTGAGAGACTCCCTCGTCGTGCGCTTCATCCCCAGGCTCCTTGTCGTTGTCCTTACTGCCGGGCCGCCCCCAACTCGACATCGAACCCTGCAAAACCGGCAAATCGACCGGCCGCGACCGATACAATGGATCGTTCAGCCATTGCTGCGGTCCAATCCCCGGTTCGTGCCGGTGCAGCCGGCTTCCGGCATGCCCGTGCCGATCGATCTCCGGGTGCAAGGTGTATCATACTCCATGCCTGAAATAAAGTCTTTAATTAGGTTTTCTATCCGACTGTTTTTGCTCGGATTGGCTTTGGCAGTGATCGGATTCACAGTGTTGTGGCTGATTATTGTCCCGTCACTGCCTTCGGTCGAGACGCTGCGCAACGTGGAGCTGCAGGTACCGCTGCGGATCTACTCGGCCGACGACAAGCTGATCACGACGGTTGGCGAACAGCGCCGCATCCCGCTTTCCATCGATGAAATCCCGGCATCGCTCAAGCAGGCGTTCCTCGCCGCCGAGGACGACAATTTCTACAATCATCCCGGCATCGACTGGCAGGGAACGCTCAGAGGCGTGTTCGGCTATGCCCGCTATCTCGGGCAACGCCGCGTACCCGGCGGCAGCACGATCACCCAGCAGGTCGCGCGCCGCTTCTACCTGAGCAACGAATTCTCGGTGGTGCGCAAGGTGCGCGAGATCTTCCTGGCCATGAAGATCGAGCGCGAGATGGAAAAGGACGAGATCCTCGAGCTCTACCTCAACAAGGAATTCCTCGGCCACCGGGCCTACGGTGTCGGGGCGGCAGCGCGAATCTACTACGGCAAGAGCGTCGACGGCCTGACCATCGCGGAGATGGCGATGATCGCGGGCCTCCCGCAGCGGCCTTCGGTGGTCAACCCGGTGACCAACCCGGAACTTGCGCTGCAGCGCAGGGCCTACGTGCTCGGCCGGATGCGGGACGAGCGCTTCATCACCGAGGCCGAGTACGAACGCGCCATGGCCGAGCCCGATCGCGCCACGCTGCACGGCCCGGAAGTCGAATTGTCGGCCCCCTGGGTCGCGGAGATCGCGCGCCAGGAAGCGGTTGAACGATTCGGTGCCGGCGAGGCCTACACTGGTGGATACACCATCGTCACGACGGTGGACAGCGAACTCCAGCGGGCCGCCGACCAAGCGGTGCGCGACGGCCTGAATGCCTACGACCGCCGCCACGGATGGCGCGGAGCGGAGCGCAGCCTCGAAGCGGCGCTGCTCGAAGACCGCGACGCGCTGCTGGAGGAACTGGCCAACACGCCCGAGGTGGGCGACCTGACGCCCGCGGTGGTGCTCGAAGCCGGCCCGGAGTCGGCCACGCTGCTGACCGAAGGCGGCGACAGCGTCGAACTGGCGCTGGAACAGGTCGAGTGGGCGCGCGAGTTCCTCGGGCGCAACGCGCTGGCAGCACGCCCGGAAGCGGTCGACGAGGTGCTCTCGCCAGGCGACGTGGTGCGGCTTCGCGCGGGCGACGAAGGCCCGGTGCTTGCGCAGGTACCCGAAGCGCAGGCCGCCCTGGTCTCGCTGAAAGCCGATACCGGGGCCGTGGTCGCGCTGGTCGGCGGCATCGACTTCGGCGCCAGCCAGTTCAACCGTGCCACGCAGAGCCGCCGCCAGCCGGGCTCGGCGTTCAAGCCGTTCATCTATGCCGCGGCGCTGGACAACGGCTTCACGCCGGCCAGCATCGTCAACGATGCGCCCATCGTCTTCGACGACCCGTCGATGGAGCGGACCTGGAAGCCGATGAACTTCAGCGAACGCTTCTTCGGGCCGACCCGGCTGCGGGAAGGCATGATCCATTCTCGCAACCTCATCAGCGTCCGGCTGGTCATGGACCTCGGCCTCGATCCGGTGATCGACTACGTCACCGACTTCGGATTCGCGCGGGCCGAAATCCCGACCGGCCCCTCGATGGCGCTGGGTTCGGCATCGATCACGCCGCTGGACCTGGCGACGGCCTACGCGGTATTCGCCAACGGGGGCTTCGCGGTTCGTCCGCACTTCATTCACGCCATCGTCGACGACGACGGCGGCGAACTGGCGCTGCCCCGGTACCCGCTGGCGTGCAGGGAATGCCCCGCGCGCCGCGAGCGCGCCATCGAGCCGGAACGGATCGACGTCGGCCAGCGCGAGAAACCGCGCGAACTGGACCTCGGTCTGTCGGGCGAACCGGACTCCGAGGAGAATGCCGCGGAACAGGGCGACGCGACGCGCGCTGCCCAAGGCGGCCCCGAGCGCGATTTCGAGCTGCACGGTCCGCCGGAACCCCTCTACGCCCGCCGCGTCATCGAACCGCAGACGGCCTGGCTGATCCGGTCGATGATGGGCGACGTGATTAAGTCCGGCACCGGCCGGCGCGCGCTGGCGCTGAACCGCGGAGACCTCGCCGGAAAGACCGGCACGTCCAACGATCAGCGCGACACCTGGTTCTCCGGGTTCAACAGCGAACTGGTCACGACGGTCTGGGTCGGCCTGGACAGCAACGAGTCGCTGGGTGATTACGAACAGGGCGGCCGAACCGCGCTCCCGATCTGGGTGGACTACATGGAGGTCGCACTGGACGAGGTGCCCGAACGCGACGATCCGGTGCCGGTGGGCATCGTCGAGGCGAGCATCGATCCCGAAACCGGACTTCGGG
Source organism: Candidatus Wenzhouxiangella sp. M2_3B_020 (assembly GCA_051428125.1). Classification (GTDB taxonomy): domain Bacteria; phylum Pseudomonadota; class Gammaproteobacteria; order Xanthomonadales; family Wenzhouxiangellaceae. The sequence goes on along the minus strand of JBPRGD010000121.1, from coordinate 11,519 downwards.
TCCGCCCCGGAACGCCGGGCGCGGTGCGCGAGTGGTTCCCGGCAGGCAACCTGCCGCCGCTGAAGGAGAGCGGGAGCGAAGGTGACGACGACAGCGCGTCCGACCCCTACGAGATATATTAGGAGTCCACCGGCCGGTCGACGCGCCGGATGCCATCGGCTCGGGCACGCAACCGCGCAAGGGGAAATCGCCATGGGTTCGAAAGCAAGCCGCTCCAACAATCGCATCCGCCAGGAAGTCGCCGCCGAGGCTGCGCGGATCCTCGCCACGGAGGGCCAGCGCAACTACCGGCAGGCGAAGCTCAAGGCCGCCAGCCGCCTGGGTCTTTCGGGACGCTCGGGGATGCCGTCCAACTCCGAGATCGAGCAGGAACTCAAGCGATACCAGACGCTCTACGGCGGCAGCGAGCACGCCGACACGCTTTCGGAAATGCGCGCCGCGGCCATCGAGGCCATGCGGTTCTTCGGCCGCTTCCGCCCCAAGCTCGTCGGACCGGTGCTCGAGGGCACCGCCGACCGGCACTCACGCATCTGCATGCACCTGTTCTGCGACAGCCCGGAGGAGGTGGTCTCGTTCCTGCTCTCGCGCAATATCCGCTTCGAGCAGGAAACGCGGCGGATCCGCTGGCACGACGATTCGTTCCGCGACCTCGAGCTGATCGTGATCGAGGCCGACGGGCAGTGTTTCGAGATGGCTTTGATGGCCGGGAGCAGTTGGAAACAGCCGCCCCCGGATCCGGTCGACGGGCGCGCGCAGCGGCGCGCCGGGGTCGGCGAAGTCGAGCGGCTGCTCGAGACTCCCTAGAAACCCGGGATCAGCGCTTGTCGATGGATACGTAGTCGCGCTCGGTCGCGCCGGTGTAGACCTGGCGCGGCCGGCCGATGCGCGTGGGGTTGGCCGACTGCTCCAGCCACTGGCTGACCCAGCCCACGGTGCGGCCGATGGCGAACATCGCGGTGAACATGGATGTTGGAATGCCCAGCGCCTTGTAAATGATTCCCGAGTAGAAATCGACGTTCGGATAGAGTTTGCGCTCTACGAAGTACTCGTCCTCCAGGGCGATGCGCTCCAACTCCATCGCCAGGTCCAGCAGCTCGTCCTTCTTGCCCAGTTCCTGCAGCACCTCGTGGCACTGTTTGCGGATGATGGTCGCGCGCGGATCGTAGTTCTTGTAGACCCGGTGGCCGAAGCCCATCAGGCGGAACGAGTCGTCCTTGTCCTTGGCCTTCTTGACGTACCTGGGCACGTTGTCGACCGAGCCGATCTCGTTGAGCATTTTGAGCACGGCCTCGTTGGCGCCGCCGTGCGCCGGGCCCCACAGTGCAGCGATGCCGGCGGCCACGCACGCGTAGGGGTTGGCACCGGTGGAGCCGACCAGCCGGACGGTGGACGTCGACGCGTTCTGCTCGTGATCGGCGTGGAGGATGAACAGCAGGTCCAGCGCCTTGGCGGCGACCGGATTGACCTCGTACGGCTCGGCCGGCACCGAGAACGTCATGTCCAGGAATCGCTCGCTGTAGCCCAGCGAGTTCTTGGGATAGGCGCTGGGCCAGCCCATCGAATGGCGGAAGGCCGCAGCGGCCACGGTCGGCATCTTGGCGATCAGCCGCTTGGCGGCCAGTCCGCGCTGCTCGGGATCCTTGACGTCGAGCTTGTCGTGATAGAAGCCGGCCAGCGAGCTCACGACGCCGGACAGGATCGCCATCGGGTGCGCGTCGTAGTGGAAGCCTTGCATGAAGGTGTTGAGCTTCTCGTGCACCATCGTGTGATAGGTGATGTCGCGCTCGAAGGTCGAGAACTCGTCTTCCGTCGGCAGTTCGCCGTACAGCAACAGGTAGGCGACCTCCAGGAACGAGGAGCTCTCGGCCAGCTGCTCGATGGGATAACCGCGATAGCGCAGGATGCCCTGTTCACCGTCGATGAACGTGACGTCGCTCTTGCAGCTCGCCGTGGTGCCGTAGCCGGGGTCGAACGTGAAGTAACCCAGCTCCTTGTGCAGGCCGCTGATGTCCAGCGTCGGGTCGCCCTCGGTTCCGGATACGACGGGAAGATCCAGGGATCGGTCCGCGTCCGGGTCGGTCAGCGTCAGTTTGCGGTTGGCCACGAAAGAACTCCTCGCGATATCAGTGTCGGCGAACGGCGCGCCGGCGGGCGCACCGTCCGGTTTGCGGCAACCATACGGCTGCGTATCGTCGGGGCATCGCGCCGCGCTCGGGGCGCGTCGCGACCCGTTTTACTTCTTCTTGGCGCCGTAGCGCTGCTTGAACCGGTCGACCCGACCGCCGGAATCGACGATCTTGTGCTGGCCGGTATAGAAGGGGTGCGACTTGCTGGAGACGTCGATCTTGACCAGCGGGTACTCGTTGCCGTCCTCCCACTTGATCGTTTCCTTCGACGACATCGTCGAGCGGGTCTTGAACGCGAAATCGCTGGACATGTCCTGGAACACGACTTCGCGGTACTCGGGATGAATTTCTGCCTTCATGCTGGCGAACCTGGTGCGGATTGAAAAGTCAGCCCTCAATTATCTGCGAAACGGCCCCTGAATACAAGACGGTCGGCGGCCCCGTTCACGCCCCGCCCTGCTGCCTGCCGGCGTGGTCTTCTTCGGCGGCTTCGCGCCCCAGCGCAGCCCACGGCACATCGCCGGCGAGAATGCGGGTGATCGTTTCCGCCGACGAGGGCTGCATGAACAGGAATCCCTGGCCCATGTCGCAGCCGAAGCCCCTGAGCAGTTCCAGCTGGCCGGTATGCTCGATTCCCTCGGCGACCGTCTTCATCGACAGTTCGTGGGACAGGGCGCAGATCGTGCGCGTGATCGCCCGGTCGTCGGCATCGTTTTCCAGGCCCCGGACGAAGCCCTGGTCGATCTTGATCGTCGAGATCGGGAAGTTCTTGATGTAGGCCAGCGACGAGTAGCCGATGCCGAAATCGTCGACGACGATGGGCATGCCGATGCCGTCGAGTTCCTCCAGCACCTGGCGATTCCTGGCGAGATTCTCGATCAGCACTTCCTCGGTGATCTCGAGGTGCACGCAGTCCGGATCGATGCGGTGCTTGTGCAGCAGCACGCTCATGTCGCGAACGAAATCTGCCTCGCGGAACTGGGCGCCCGAGATGTTGACGGCCAGCCACGGCGCGTTGTCGAACCGCCGCTGCCACGCGGCGAGGTCGCGCACCGCCTTCTCCAGCGCGTAGCGGCTCAGGCGCTGGACCACGCCGGTTTCCTCGGCCACGCGGATGAAGTCCCTGGGCGGCACGTTGTAGCCGTCGGCGTGCGGCCAGCGCATCAACGCCTCGACGCCGCAAATATCCAGCGTGTCCAGCCGAACGATCGGCTGGTAGACCATGCGGAACTCGCCGTCGTCCAGCGCCTGCCGGATGTCCCGGCTCAGATGCAGCCGGTACTCGACCTGCGCGAACATCTCGGGCGAGAACGTCGCGTGCTGGTTGCGGCCCAACTGCTTGGCACGGTACAGCGCGGCGTCGGCGTTCTGGATCAGTTCGCCGGGCGACGCGGTCGTCGAGTCGAGATAGGCCACGCCGATGCTGGCCGAAATGAACAGCTGGTGCTCCCCGACGCGGAATGGCTTTTCCATGGCGCCCAGCAGATTGTCGGCAAGGCGCCCGATGCGTTCGCGGTCGGCGCGCTCGACGATGACGAGGTATTCGTCACCGCCCAGGCGGCCCAGGCGGTCGTCGTCGTCGAGTTCGCGGGCAAGCCGATCGGGCACCTGGCGCAGCAGTTCGTCGCCGAGGTGATGGCCCAGCGTCTCGTTGATGTCCTTGAACTGGTCGAGGTCGATGAAGAACACCGCCAGGCACTGCCCGTCGGCGAGTTCGTTGATGCTGCTCTCCAGCAGGCGAAGCATCCCCTGCCGGTTCGGCAGATCGGTGAGCGAGTCGTGCGTGAGCAGGAACTCGAGTTCCTGCTCGGCCAGTTCACGGTCGCGGATCTCGTTCTTCAGGTTGCGGTTGGCGCCGGCGAGCACGCGCGCCTGGCGCGCCGCGGCCATGGCAAGCAGCGCCGCGACGACCAGCAGCACGGCGAGCGCACTGCCCAGCACGAGGATCAGCGTCGGCATGCCGCTGCGCAACTCGTCGACCTTGGCCGCGCGCAACGACACGTCGACCTCCAGTTCGCTGGTCCGGTCGCCCAGCTCGAACACGATGGAACGACGGTATCCTGGCGCACGTCGGGCGTCGCCATCTGCCGGGATCGTGAAGTTCGCGTCGGCGAACCCGATGTCGAGCACGATGTCCTGCAGGTAGAACCCCGTGAGCATCGACCGGATCGTATCGGACAGGCTCATGACGGCCGCCAGCCAGCCGTTGATCCCGCCGTCGGCCACCACCGGCGTCATGAACAGCATCGCCGAATCGCGCCGCGCCCCGGCGAAGGGCTCGAGCACGATGGTCGTCATCGCCGGCCCGGGTTCGCCAAGGCGGGCGAGCGCTTCGACACTGAGCGGAAACCGGTTTCCCGGCGTGATTCCCGCGTAGGCCTCGCCGGCGACCCAGCGCACGACGTAATCCGCGTCGAGCACCGCCAGCATCCGGTAATACTCGTGGTCGGCCATGAGGCGAACCGCGTCGGCCCGCCATGCCGCCTGGTCGAAGGGACCGTCGAACGCCAGCCGCGTGGCCATGCGGCCCTGGATCGCCGTGTGCTGCAGCGCGCTGTCGAGAAGATCGTTCTCGATGTGGGTGACGACGGAGTCGAGGTAGCGCTCGATCTCGCGATCCTCGGTCTCGCGGAACGCGTTGCTGAGCATGACCGTGGCGACGAGAAGAAGCGCAAGCAGAACGAGCGCGATCAACCACGGCACCCGGCTCGGAGCGCTATAGAGGATGTGTCGGCGACGTCTCTTCATCAATGCGGGGGCCTTTCGAACGCAAGCCGGTGAATGCAACGCGTGGCGCGCCGCACGTGCTGTGGGACACGGATCGTTCGGCTGCAGAGTATAGCCCAGCGAGATGCCTGCCGGCCCGCGCCCGGCGCTTCGGCGGCCGGTCGCGGTCCTATAATTCGCGCATGATCAAGCGGCACCTACAAGCCCTGGCCGCCGGCATCGCCGTCGGCATCGTACTGCAGGAAAGCGCGTGGACCGGGCTGGACTGGGTCGATCCGACGCGGTCTCTGAACGAGGCACTGGTGTCGGGCCCCGACGCGCCGGGACTGCTGGTGCCGCTGTTGTTCACGTGGCTGCTCGGAGGCTTCGCGGGCGGGCTGATGGGAAGCCTGGTCGGGCGTCACCGCGCCCACGGCATTGCCGTCGGAATCCTGCTCGCGGCCTCGGCGTGCTCGATCGCGGTTCTTGCCTGGCCCGATGCCGGCGCGTTGCTCGTCGTCGGCGCCGTACCTCTCCCGGCCGCCATCGTCGCGGCCGGCCTGGCCGGCCGCGTTCTTCAGCCGCGCTCGGAAGCCGACGAAGCAATCGGCGTTGATACACTTCGCGCCGGCGACTGAAAATCCTCGCCGCCGGCATCCCGACGCGTTTTACCTTCGGCACAAGGGGCAGACATGCACTGGATCGACATCGGCTGCAATCTCGGCCACGAGAGCTTCGACCACGATCGGCGCGAGGTCCTGGACCGCGCCGCCGACCAGGGCGTCGTGCAGCTGGTCCTGACCGGCGCCTCGGTTGCCGGCAGCGAACGAGCGCTCGAGCTGGCGCGCGAGGATCCCGAACGCCGGCGCGCCACCGCCGGCGTGCACCCGCACCTGGCCGCCGACGTCGATCGCGAGGCGCTGGAGCGGCTGGCGGCGCTGCACGACGATCCGATGATCGCCGCCGTGGGCGAATGCGGCCTGGACTATTTCCGCGACCTGGCGCCGCGCCCTGTACAGCGCAATGCCTTCGAGGAGCAACTGGCGCTTGCCGAACGCTCCGGCAAGCCGGTGTTCCTGCATCAGCGCGACGCACACGACGACTTTCACGCGATACTGGCCGAGGCCAGGGACCGGCTGGGACCGGTCGTCGTGCACTGCTTCACCGACAGCCGACGCGCACTGTTCGACTACCTCGATCTCGACTGCCACATCGGGATCACCGGCTGGGTCTGCGACGAACGACGCGGAAGGGAGCTGAAGGAACTGGTGCCGGAGATTCCCGACGGCCGGCTGCTGCTGGAAACCGACGCGCCCTATCTCAAGCCGCGCAACCTGCGGCCAAAGGTCCGGACGCACCGCAACGAACCGTGCTGGCTGCCGTGGATCGGGGGCGCCGTCGCGGCGCTTCGCGGCGTGACGCCGGCACGGCTTGCCGAGCAGACGACGGCGAACGCGCGTTCGTTCTTCGGCCTGCCCGGAATCGAGACGGACTGAGCTCTGCTCAGACCGGGTCGAGCCTCAGCACCGACATCAGCGCCCGGAGTCGCTTGCGCTGCATCTTGAGGCGGTACTCGACTTCCTTCAGCGAAGTGCGCAGCTCGGTGCGGTGCCAGCGGTCGCGCAGCGCCTCGGCGCCGTTCTCGACCCTGCGCATCTGGATGGCCTGCCAATCGGACACGGTCTCCCGGAACTGCTGGTACTCGCGTTCGACCAACTCGCGCCAGCTCTCCTGGACGTCGCCGGCTTCGGCCCGCCGCTGAAGGCGCGCGAACTCGAGCGCCAGGCGCGCCCGCTGGATCCTGAACGACGGCGTGCGCTTGCGGTTGTAGGCCAACCCGACCCAGGCCAGCAGGTTGATGAGCCACTTCGACGGGTCGTATTGCCACCAGCGAATGCCGTTGCGGTAGTCGGCCTGGAACGCGTGGTGATAGTTGTGATAACCCTCGCCCCACGTCAGTAGCGCGACCAGGCCGTTGTCCACGGCGGTGTTCTCCTCGCTGTACGGGCGCTTGCCCCAGGTATGCGCCAGCGAGTTGATGAAGAACGTGAAGTGATGGCTGACGACCAGGCGCAGCACGCCGGCCAGCAGCAGCATCCCCACGATGTCGCCGGCCAGCCACCCCAGGAACACTGGAATGCCGAGGTTCGTCGACCACACCAGCTTCCAGTAGTGGCGGTGCTGCCACATCACGATGGGATCGCGCTCGAGATCGCGGACCTGCGAGAAGTCGATGGCGCTGGTCGGCCAGTCGCGCAGCATCCAGCCGATGTGGGCGTGCCAGAAACCGCTGCGGATGGAGTGCGGGTCACGATTTACGTCGTCGACGTGGCGGTGGTGTACGCGGTGTCGGGCGGCCCAGACGTAGATGCTGTTCTGCAGCGCCATCGCGCCGAACACAGCCAGCACCAGGCGGACCGGCCAGCGCGCCTCGAACGTCCTGTGGGACCAGAGCCGGTGATAGCCGGTGGTGATGCTCATTCCGTTGAGGGTCCAGAGCACGGCGAATGCAACCCAGGCCGCGGCCGGGTAGCCGTACGCGAGACCCCAGGCCGGCACCGCGGTGACCGCGAGCAGGTTGAACAGAGCAAAGAAGCCGGCGTTGGACCGGATGAGTTTCGGTTTGCTGGCGTTGTTCATTCGATTCCGTTCCGTGGAGGGGGGCGCGACGGCGCCCCCGGAATCCGGATTACTGCTTGCCCATGACAGGGATGGACAGCGGATAGTTCCAGACCTCGCCGTCGTTGGCCTTGATCGCCCCGATGATCGGGAACACCAGCGCGATCAGCGCCAGGACCCAGAACAGGAATACGCCGATGATCACGAACACGAGGATCGCGCAGACGACGGCGTAGATCACGAGACTGATGATCCAGTTGATGACGACATTGAAATGCGGTTGCAGGCCCGGCAGTTCGTCCTTCTTCAGGATGTAGATGACGATCGGGACGACGAGGCCGGCAAAAGGGACGACGAAGCCCGCCAGCACCGAGAGGTGCAGAAGCGTGGCCCACAGCCTGAGGTCCTTGTCGTTGCCGGGGCCGGCTTCGGGCTGCTCGATGGGATCGTTTTCGCTCATGACTTGCCTACCTGGTGGTGGCCACGCTGATGTTGTCGATGCCGACGATGTTCGCCGCGTCGAGAACCGTGACCAGTGAGTTGGTATCGGCGTCCGGGTGCGAAGCGATGATCAGGGGCGCCTTCGGCTTCGCGGCGCGCTCGCGCTCGAGGTTGGCGCGCACGGCGCGCTCTCCGACCGGGCGCTTGTTGACCATGATCTGGCTGAGCTGGTCGATTTCGACCAGGATCTGGCCGAGATCCTCTTCGACCTGCTGCTGGTCGCTCTGCTGCGGACGGGAGATATCGAGCCCCTTCTCGCGCACGAACGACGTGGTCACGATGAAGAAGATCAACATGATGAACACGATGTCGAGCATCGGCGTGATGTTGATCTCGGCTTCGTCTTCGGGACGATGGCGTCTGCGCATGGGATTTCTTGGGGTGTCGATTCTCGTTCGAACTGGAGAGAATACCGCAGCCGGGCGGTGGGTGCCAGTTCATCCGCCCTCTTTTTTCCGGGGCCGCTGCCAGTCCGGGATGGTCCTGGAACGCGCCCGGGCGACCGTCAAGGCGCCGGCCGGGGCCTCGCCGGAGACCACGCTGCCGGCGCCTATGGTCGCACCCTCGCCGACCGTGACCGGCGCGACCAGCGCGGTGTTGGAGCCGATGAAGGCATCGGCACCGATCGTCGTGAGGTGCTTGTTGGCGCCGTCGTAGTTGCAGGTGATCGTGCCGGCGCCGAGATTGACGGCCTCGCCGATCTCGGCATCGCCGACGTAGGTGAGGTGGTTGGCCTTCGCACCCTTGCCGAACCGGGCCTTCTTGGTCTCGACGAAGTTGCCGATGCGCACGTCCGCGGCCAGCACCGTGCCGGGCCGCAGGCGGGCGAACGGGCCTACCGTGGCCGCGCCGGCGGTCTCGACGCCCTCGAGCACGCAGTACGGCTCGACACGCGTTCCGGCGGCCAGCCTGGCCGAACGCACGACGGTGCCTGCGCCCAGCACGACGCCGTCGCCGAGCTCCACGTCGCCCTCGAGCACGACGCCGGCATCGATCACCACGTCGCGTCCGGTCGTCACCGATCCGCGCACCTGGACGGTCTCCGGGGCCGGCATGCGCACGCCCGCGCTCAGCAGTTCACCGCGTCTGCGCTGCTGCAGCGCCCGCTCCAGTCGTGCGAGCTGGGCCATGTCGTTGGCGCCCATGAGCTCGTCGGCATCGTCGCAGACCAGTGCCTCCACAAGCTCGCCGTCGGCGACGGCAAGTTCGATGCAGTCGGTCAGGTAGTACTCGCCCTGGCTATTGGCATTGCCGACCCGGTCCAGCCACTCGCGCAGGCAGGCCGCATCGGCGGCGATGACGCCGCTGTTGACTTCGCGGACCTCGGCTTCGGCCGGCGTGGCGTCGCGCTGTTCGCGGATCCCGACGACCCGCTGGTCGGAATCGCGCAGGATGCGACCGTAGCCGAACGGGTCGTCGGCGACGAAGCTCAGCACGGACAGCGCCGCCGGCGATTCGACGAAGCGCTCCAGTGTTCCGGCGGTGATCAGCGGCATGTCTCCGGGAAGCACGACGACGCGCGCACCGTCGGGGATGTCGCCCAGCGCCTGCTGGACCGCGTGGCCGGTACCCAGTCGCTGGTGCTGCTCGGGCGTCTCGACCGGCACCTCGACGATCCCGGCGAGCGCTTCACGGACGCGCTCGGCCTGGTGACCGACGACGACGTGGATGCATTCCGGCGCCAGGTTCGCCGCGGTGCGCACCAGGTGGGCGAGCATCGGCCGGTCGGCGACCGGCTGCAGCACCTTCGGCAGTTCGGAATTCATGCGCTTGCCCTCGCCGGCCGCGAGCACGACGAGGTGCAGCGGTTGGTCGCTCATTGCCGCCTTCCCATGGGTCCGTGGATTCGGCGCCAGAATAGCGCCTGGCAGGTGTTCGTGCATGAAAAAGGCTGCCGCGGAAGAACCGACGGCAGCCCCGGGAGAGGCACGGCGGACGAGTCACCGGACCGCCGCACCCATGAACCACGGCCCGTTCAGGACTCGTCGCCTCCGTTCTCGGCCATGGACTTGAACTGCGCGGCGAAGTTGCCGAAGTCCAGGCTCTTCAGCGCGTCGCCGCTGCCGATGAGCTTGCCGATCATGACCGGATCGAGATCGCCGTAGATGTTGGCGAACACGGCCGAGCCGCCGTCCTCGGTCACGACCAGCACCAGTCCCTCGACGTACTGATCGGACTCGTTGAGGAACAGATCGACATGGTCTCCGCCGTCGCGGACCTCGACGGCCGGTGTCCACCCCGCCCGCTCGAGGGCACTGGTGGTCTCGGCGATGCGCCCGCGGGCGGGACCGCTCTCGGCATCCTCGAAGACCATCAGCCGCAGACCGGACACCGATGCGATGAGGTTGGCGAGCTCCGGACTGTTTCCGCGAAAGCTCTCGGCGAAGCCCTTCATCATCGCCGGACCGAAATTGATGTTGACCTTCGGCGAGCTGCCGATCGCGTCGGCCATGGGCGAGAGGTCGACCCGACCGACGTGGCGGTCCTGCGCGAGCACCGCGGTCGACGACATCACCAGTACGAGTATCGAAACCATCGAAATCCATCGTTTCATTGCGTGTTCTCCTGATTGGTTGAGGCGTTGTTGCGTGAACCGGAGGGGGGCGGCCGCAGCGCCGTGCGCACGACATCGGCGTACGGCAGTTCGGCCAGCCCCAGTTCGGGAACGACCAGGCTCCGGGAAACCTTGCGACCGGCCAGGGCGACCGCGCGCTGGCCGGCATCGTTGATCGTGTTGAGCGCGAGGCCGAGCTCGGCGAACTCTCCGCGGGTCGGCGAGGCCGCCGGCGGCTCGGAGCCGCGCATTACGACCGCGATCGCGACGGCGGCCGCGATGGTGGCCGCGGCGGCCATGAACCACGGTGTGCGATCGTGGATCCGCGCCGCGCTCAGCGCACGCTCTCGAGCGCGTCGGGGCAGTTCGGCGCGGTCGAGGCCCGCCAGTTCGCGTTTCAGCGCTCGATCGGCGGCGAGCTCGGGATCGCCGGGCGAGCGCGCCGATTCCAGCGCTTCCTCGGACGCGAGGTCGCGGATGAAGAAATCACGCGACTTGTTCATGGTGTTCCTCCTCCAGGACCCGTCGCAGCTTGCGGCGGGCCCGAAACGTGTAGACCTTGACCTGGTTCTCGCTGAGTTCCAGCGTCTTCGCCACTGTCGCGACATCGAGTTCCTGGATGTCGCGCAGGATCAGCAGCGACCGGGCCGGCTCGGCCAAGCCGGCCAGCGCGTCGCGCAGCGCCCGCACGCGTTCGCCGTTGCGCACGGCGTCGGCGGGCCCGGCTTCGTGGCCGGCCGACAACGCCTTCGCCTGGCCCGCAACCACCTGGAGCAGGCTGCGGCGGCGCTTGCGCCCTCGCAGCAGGTCGAGGCATGCATTGCGCGTGCACGTCACCAGCCACGGCAGTTCATCGCCGTCGTCGAGTTTCGGCAGGTGCGACCACAGCTTGATCAGGGTGTCCTGCACCACGTCCTCGGCCTCGTCGTCGCGGCCCAGCAGCAACCGCGCGATCTGGAACAGGCGGCTGCCGTGGGCGTCGACGAGTCGTTCGAAGCGGCGTCTCATGTCCC
>JBPRGD010000120.1:0-2411 GCA_051428125.1 Candidatus Wenzhouxiangella sp. M2_3B_020 | reverse complement strand
CTGTCCTCGTCGCGGGCGGTGAGAAACAGCGGATGGTCCTGGTCGGCCAACCGGCGGGCCAGCGCCTCGCCGATGCCGCCGTTGGCGCCGAGGATGATGATGGGTGCGGACATCGTTCCGTCCCTTGATTCGGATTCGGTCCAGAGGCTAGCGGTACCGGATGATGACGGCGTCGATCCGCGGGCTTTGCAGCAGAATTGGCGACTGCAACGAGACGGCCGGGCGTCGTGACGCCCGGCCGCTTCGCGTCATCGGATCCTCGTTTCAGCCGCCCGACCCGCCGGAACCGCCGCCGTCGTCGCCTTCATCCGGGGGGTCCATGGGGACGAATTCGATCACGCAAGAGACATTCTTCAGTACGTAGTTCTCGTAATTCCAGGTTGTCGTCCGTTGATAGCTTCCCATCTGCCCGTCATCGTTTTCGCCGTAGTAGTGCTCGCCTTCGGAGACGGGGCCGGTGCCTTCCGGCGGCGGTGTCGGCGCGTCATCCCGCCCTTCTTGAAGCGGCGCGTTGGTGAATTCCTGATCGACGACACTGCCGTTCTTGAGAATTGCTACGACCGCTCCGTCGCCGATCGGCGTGATCTGCACCGAACAGTCGTCCCAGCAGATCCCGTCCGCCGAGATGTTCAGTCCGGAATCCGGCGTCAGCTCGAGATTCTGCGCGAGAGCAAAGGGGGTCCAACTGGCCGCCGAGAGAAGAAAGACCAGGAATGGACTCGTTTTCAGACTCGTTTTCATGCCAACTCCTTGATGTGGGTTTCGATCAAGGGGCGCCCGACCATCGGAACTCTGCCGTCATCCCGAATGGATCGTTCCTGCAAGCCCCGACGTTTTTTTACCGTATCGATTTTTTTTTGTCAACACGCCTTCCGGGCCGGACGCCGCGTCGGAGCGTCGACAACACTTCGTTTCCGGGGATGGGTTATTTTGAACCTGTGATCGAGCTTCAACGCAGATACGCTTCGCTACCGGATGGCTTCCACGCCCGCATGGCGCCGGTGCCGGTGAATGCCCCGCGGCTGATCGCGTTCAATCGCGGCCTGGCCGAGTTCCTGGGCCTCGATCTCGGCGATGCCTCCGAGGCCGACCTGGCCGAACTGTTCTCCGGCAACCGGGTACCCGAGTCGGCGCAGCCGGTCGCGATGGCCTACGCCGGCCACCAGTTCGGCAACTTCGTGCCCCAGCTCGGCGACGGGCGGGCGATCCTGCTCGGCGAGGTCGAGGATGCCGACGGCGTGCTGCGCGACATCCATCTCAAGGGTGCCGGCGCGACGCCGTTCTCGCGCGGCGGCGACGGCCGCTCGGCGCTGGGTCCGGTGATCCGCGAATACCTCGTCAGCGAGGCCATGCACGCCCTGGGCGTGCCGACGACGCGCGCGCTGGCGGCCGTGACCACCGGCGAGCACGTCCAGCGCGACGAGCCCAGGCCCGGCGGCATTCTGGCCCGAGTCGCGCGCAGCCACGTGCGCGTGGGCACGTTTCAGTACTTCGCCGCCCGCGGCGACCGCGACTCGGTGCAGCGGCTGGTCGACCACGTCGTCGAGCGCCATTATCCCGGCGCCGGCGACGAGGAGCGTCCGGCGCTGGCGCTGCTGGGCGCGGTGATCGAGGCCCAGGCCTCGCTGATTGCGCGCTGGATGGGCCTGGGCTTCGTCCACGGCGTGATGAACACCGACAACATGTCGATCGCCGGCGAGACCATCGACTTCGGGCCGTGCGCGTTCATGGAAGCCTACGACCCGGATGCGGTCTGGAGCTCCATCGACCGCCGCGGTCGCTACGCGTATTCCAACCAGCCGCGCATCGCGCTCTGGAACCTGGCCCGGCTGGCCGAGACGCTGCTGCCGCTGATCGCCGACGACGAGCAGGCCGCGATCGAGGCGGCCAACGAGTCGCTGTCCCGGTTCCCGGCGGCGTTCGAGGAGGCGTGGGTTTCGGTCATGCGCGCCAAGCTCGGGCTCGAGCGCGCCGACAACGGCGACGCAGCGCTGGCGCAGCGCCTGCTCGACGCGATGCACGCCGGCGAGGCCGATTTCACGCTGGCGTTCCGGCACCTGGCCGACGCCGTCGATCCCGACGGCGACGAGGAGCGGCTGCGCGAGCTGTTCTCGGCGACCGATGACCTCGATGCATGGCTGTCGGACTGGCGCGAGCGGCTGCACGAGGAGAACCGCGACGCGGAAGCCGTCGCGAGCGACCTGCGCGCGACCAATCCCGCGCTGATCCCGCGCAACCACCGCGTCGAGGAAGCGATTCGCGCGGCCGAGGACGACGAGGATTTCGCCGTGTTCGACCGGCTGCGCGAGGCCTGGTCACGGCCGTTCGATCCCGAATCCGCGGACGCCGACCTGATGCGCCCGGCGCAGCCGGCCGAGCGGGTGACGACGACGTTCTGCGGCACGTGACGA
>JBPRGD010000119.1:0-2171 GCA_051428125.1 Candidatus Wenzhouxiangella sp. M2_3B_020 | reverse complement strand
GTCAGCGCGTTGATCGGGCCGATGCCCGGGATCGTCTTGAGACGCTGGTAGTCGGCATGGTCGGCCAGCATCGCTTCAGCGCGCCGCTCGATCTCGTCGCGCTGGCGGATCAGGCCGCGCCCCTGCGCCAGCACCATGCGGAACATGGCGACCGCGTCGGAGCCGGGATCGACCGGCAGGCCGACGGACTCGCCCGCCGTGTCGTAGATGTCTGACAGAAGGCGTCTTTTGGAGACCTTGCGGCCGACGACGTCCCAGGCCGCGACGATGAAGTCCTCCCTGTCCAGCGCCCGGATGCTTCCCGGCGTGGGGAACGCCTCGAGGAAGGCGAGGAACCAGTCGCTGCGGGCGTTGCCCCGGAACCGCTCGGCCTCGGGGAAGTAGAGCGGCAGGTAGTGGGTCAGGAGCCGATGCCAGAGCTCGGTCTTGGCGCGGGAGATCACCTCGTGCGTCTTCGACAGCTCCTGGATGTCGTTGATGCCGTGCGCCAGCGGATCGTGGAAGGTCTGGCAGACGCCGATGCGCAGCATGTGCAGGATCACCTGCGCGTCCTTCGGGTCGTTCTTGTCCCAGCCGTTGGTCAGCGCCTCGCGCGTGCGCGCCAGCGAGACGGAGGAGATCAGCCGGAGTTCGAAGCCCTCGCCGAGCAGCCGCTGCGCGAGCGGCCGGTGATAGTTCCCCGTCGCCTCGAAACCGACGAGAACGGGCGCGCCGAGCCCGTGCAGCAGGGCGACGAGGCGATCATGATCGGCGCGGGTGTTCAGAACCGTGAGCCGTCGCCGGCGCGTGATGCCGGGGATCTCGACCAGCACCTCGTTCCGGTGCTTGGCGATGTCGATGGCTGCGAGAACGACGCCGGTCGGCGTAGACTGTAATGCGGTCATGGTCGGTCTCCTCTTCGGTGGGCGGTTGGCGACAACCACCGTAAGAGACCTGAGGCCCGGCCATGGCCGCCGGCTCCGCAACCCAAGGGCTGCGCCGCCGGCCATGGCCTGCCGCAACGCTTCATTCCATAGGTGCTACGGTCCCGAGTTCGGTCGTGTCTCGGAAGTGGTGGAAATTTGAAGGCGGCGTAATCTCCGGGTGACTTGCAACCACCCAACCGGCGGCGGAAACCGCCAGGGAGATCACGCCATGAACCAGATTACCGATACTGCGAGCTTTGCGCTACTGGCCGGGGAGGCCGGGTTCGACCCGATCGAGGAGCGGTTGCGGGCCAACGTGCGCGCGACGATCGAAGCCGTGTTCGAGGAGGAACTCACCGGCTTTCTCGGCCGCCTTCGCTACAGCCGCGGCGATGGTCCCGCGAAAGGGTATCGCCACGGGCGCCGCGAACGGCAGCTCACCGGCACCTTTGGGACCGAGACGGTCCGCGTGCCGCGCGCCCGGATCGAGGACGACAACGGCAAGGTGACGGAATGGCGGTCGAAGGCGCTTCCCCGTTACCAGCGGCTGACGAAGAAGGCCGAGGCCCTCATTGCGGGGGTCTATCTCGCCGGGACCAACACGCGTCGGGTCAAGCGGGCGCTGTTCGGGCTTTTCGAAGGCGCGGTCAGCAAGGACGTGGTCAGCCGTGCCTGGCGCAAGGTCAAGGTCGACTGGGACGCCTGGTGCGCCCGCAGCTTGGTCGACGAGGACATCGTCCGCCTGATCCTCGACGGCACCGTGATCAAGACCCGTCTGGACCGGAAGGCCGCGAACATCTCGGTGCTGGCCGCCATCGGCGTGCGCCGCGACGGACAGAAGGTGCTGTTATCCATCAGGAACATGGGCGGGGAGAGTACGGCTGCATGGCGCCAGTTCCTCGACGATCTTGATGCCCGCGGCCTGAAGCGGCCCGAATTCGTGATCGTCGACGGCGCCCCGGGGCTGGAGGCCGCGCTCGTGGCGCTCTGGGGCGATGACCTGCCGATCCAGCGCTGCACGGTTCACAAACACCGCAACCTTCTGGCCCATGCCCCGAAGCATATGCAGGACGAGGTCACCGAGGACTACCGCGACATGATCTACGCCCACACCGCCGCCGAGGTGGAGAGCCGCCGCAAGGCCTTCCTGCGTAAGTGGCGGCTCAAATGCAGGGCGGTGGCCGACAGCCTGGAGGAAGCAGGGGAGCGCCTCTTCACCTTCACTCGTCTCGATCCGTCGCAATGGCGATCGGCACGGACCACCAA
>JBPRGD010000118.1:0-12451 GCA_051428125.1 Candidatus Wenzhouxiangella sp. M2_3B_020 | reverse complement strand
CCGTCCATGGCCGAGGCCACGCCCGACGTCATCGACGCGGTGCTCGACGAGGCCGCCCGGTTGAGCGAGGAGGTCCTGCAGCCGCTCAACGCCGTCGGCGACCAGGAAGGGCTCGGGTTCGAGGACGGCAAAGTGACCACGCCGAAGGGCTTCGGCGACGCCTACCGGCTCTACTCCGAGGGCGGATGGCCGGCGCTGACCACCGATCCGGCCTACGGGGGCCAGGGTCTGCCGAGCTTCGTCGGCCTCGGCCTCTCCGAGATGATCAACGCCTCGAACGCATCGTTCTCGGCCTATCCCGGCCTGACGCACGGCGCCTACGAGGTCATCCACGCCCACGGCTCGGATACGCAGAAGCAGACCTACCTACCGCCCATGGTCGAGGGCCGCTGGGCCGGCACGATGAACCTGACCGAGTCGCATTGCGGCACCGACCTGGGACTGATCCGGACGCGGGCGGAGCGCCAGGAAGACGGCACCTTCCGGATTTCCGGCACGAAGATCTGGATCACCGCCGGCGAGCACGACCTGGCCGAGAACATCGTTCACCTGGTGCTGGCGCGCACGCCGGACGCGCCGGCGGGTACCAAGGGCATCAGCCTGTTCATCGTTCCGAAGTTCCTGCCAGGCGAGGACGGAAAGCCCGGCGAGCGCAACGGCGTTCGCTGCGGAGGCATCGACCACAAGATGGGCATGCAGGCCTCGGCGACCTGCGAAATGATCTACGAGAACGCCGTCGGCGAGCTGGTAGGCGAGGAGAACCGCGGGCTGGCCCACATGTTCACGATGATGAACGCCGCCCGGCTCGTAACCGGCATACAGGGCCTGGGCATGGCCTCGGTCGCGCAGCAGAACGCCGCTTCGTTCGCGAAGGAGCGGCTGCAGGGGCGATCGCTGGACGGCCCGAAACTACCGGACAAGCCCGCCGATCCCATCATCGTCCATCCCGACGTCCGGCGCATGCTGATGATCGGCAAGGCCTCGGTGGAAGGCGCCCGTGCGCTGGGGCTGTATACCGGCGTGCAGCTCGAACTGGAACAGCACCATCCGGACGAGCAGGTCCGGAACCGCGCCGGGCACTGGGTCGCGTTGATGACGCCGATCATCAAGGCCTACTTCACCGACCTGGGCTCGGAGGTCGCCAACCTCGGCATGCAGGTCCACGGCGGCGCCGGTTACATCGCCGACACCGGCGTCGAGCAGTTCGTCCGCGACGTCCGCATCACGCAGATCTACGAAGGCACCAACGGGGTGCAGGCGCTGGACCTGGTCGGACGCAAACTCGTCGCGAACTCCGGCGAAACCCTGAGATCGTTCTTCGATCATGCCGGCAAACTGCTCGAGGAAACCCGGGAGCCGGATCTCGCCGAGTTCACCGGTGCGCTGTCCGACGCCTGCGAGCGGCTGCAGCAGACCAGCGCCTGGATCTACGGGCAGATGTCGTCCGACCCGCTGGAGGCCGGCGCGGCATCGAGCGATTACCTGCGCATGTTCGCGCTGACCGCGATGGCTTTCGTCTGGACGCGCCAGGCCGCCATTGCCCACAGGAAACTCGAAACCGGGGAGGGCAGCGCGAAGTTCTACCGCGCCAAGCTCGACACGGCGCGGTTCTTCATGACGCGGATGCTGCCCGACGCGCTGGGACTGGATGCCAAGATCCGGGCCGGGGCCGCGCCGATCATGGCGCCGGAAGAGGACGCGATCTGACCGCCGACCGCGCCGCGGGCACGCCCCGCGGCGCCGGACTGGTGGGCCCTGCAGGACTTGAACCTGCGACCTACCGATTATGAGTCGGCTGCTCTAACCAACTGAGCTAAGGGCCCTTGTTCATTCATCGGGATTCCTGCGGAACCCGATGTCGCGATTCGCGGCGCAGGTCCGCAAATCGCTACGCTGCGCGGCATTCATCGTCCACTCATCGGGATTCCTGCGGAACCCGATGTCGCGATTCGCGGTGCAGGACCGCCAATCGCTCGCGGGACGGGGCGGTCAATCGTCGCCGTTGGCTTCGCCGCCGCCGTCTTCGGACTTGCGGATCTTCTCGGCGTGCGGCGTCTGGATCATGCCGCCGTCCTCGGACTTGACCGGCCGGGCTTCCTTGCCCTTGGCCTTGAGCTCCTGCTTCTTGCGCTCCTGGATGTAGCCGAGGTTGTTCTTGTACATCTCCGCGATCTTCTCGACACCGGTGGTTGCAAGATAGCCTTCGTTGCCGGCGGTGATGAAGGTGGCGTAGATGCCCGACGCGGCCATCAGCGCCGCCGAGACGACCTTGACGTCCATGTCTTCTTCCTTGGCAAGCTTGTTCGCCATGTCGATGAATTGGCCCGTGGCGCGATTGTGCGCTTCGAGCTGCTTTTTCTGCTCTTCGTCCATTCCGTGTTCCGTCCTTGAGTGGGCGGCCGTTCACACGACGAACTTGGCCCGTCCCGTGCAGCCGCTTGGTTCGATGTCTATTCGGCCTCGTTGTCCAGCGCCTCGCGCAGGTCTTGGTAGCCGCCTGCGTTGACCAGCCCGGAGAAACCGCGGTCGCGAAGCGTGTTGATGGCCAGCGAGGCGCGCCGGCCCGACCCGCAGTAGATGACCACCGCGCGATCGTTGTCTTCGCCGATCAGCTCCGCCATCTCGTCGATCTCATCGCGGGTGATGTTGGTCGCACCCTCGATCATGCCCGTTTCCTCGATCTCTTCGGGAGTACGCGCGTCGATGACGGGAACGCCCATTTCGACCAGCCGTGCGGCGAGGTTGGGGTAGATGTTCGGCCCCTGGTCGGCGGACGCGCCGTTTTCCGAGGCCGAATCGCCCTCGCCCTCCGACTCCTGGGCGACAAGCAGCGGGGGCGTCAGCAGCAAAAGAACGAGCAATGGCAGCGAAAATCTGGCCTTCATCGGATTGCCTCGGATGGGTATCACCGGTCTATGATAAAGCTCAGATCGACCCCCGTGTCGCGCTCCCCGGACGTCGCGCGAAGGCCCCACTTATCGGAAAGCTCGTAGCGCGCGGCGAGCACGTTGCCGGTCTCGAAGATCCCGATCCCGTAGCTGACGAACAGCCGCGGCAGCACCCAGAAACCGACGCTGAACGCGCCCTGTCCGCCGGCGTGATCGAATTCGGCGCCGGTAAGGATGTAGGCCAGCGCCTTCTCGCGGCTGGTTGGCGGGCTCGTGAACAGGTTGATCTCCGGATCCTGTGCGGGTCCCTGGATGCGAACGCCGGCGCGCTCGACCTGCGCGTCCCCGAAGATCTCGCGCACGGCCTCGATCTCGAGCACCGGATTGGAAACCGGATTGCCCGTGAACAGCACGTCGCCCTCGGTGACCTCCAGATTCTGGCCGTAGGCGCTGTACGAGCCGTCGACGAGATGCAGCGAACCGCGCGCGTCGGG
Source organism: Candidatus Wenzhouxiangella sp. M2_3B_020 (assembly GCA_051428125.1). Classification (GTDB taxonomy): domain Bacteria; phylum Pseudomonadota; class Gammaproteobacteria; order Xanthomonadales; family Wenzhouxiangellaceae. The sequence continues at coordinate 9,069 of JBPRGD010000118.1, read as the reverse complement.
CATCACCGTGCCCTCCGGCCAGCGCAGATCGAGTTCGCCGGCGATATTGGTCTCCATCCCGGCCGCCGACATCCGCACGTCGTCGCTGAGCGACAGCGTGACGCTGCCGACGATATCGCGCGCGGCTTCGGGTCCCTCGTCGCTCGTGGCGTCCTCGCGCCCGACGACGACCACATCGGGAGACGCGCCGACTTCCGTTTCGCTGCCGGGCGGCAGTCCCAGCCGGGCACGGTCGATGGCGATCCGGCCATCGAGCTCCAGCCGATCGGGCAACCAGGCCAGCTCGAGGTTCGGCGTCGCCGTCATTTCCAGCCAGTCGACATTGAACAGTTCGAGCCGCTCCCCGTCCAGCGCCAATCGGCCCTGCCAACCGCCCGGCGCATCGAGATCGAGGGTTCCGTCGATCTCGGCGCTGCCGTCGCCGGCGGAGAAGCTTCCGTCCAGCCGACCGCCGGTCTCATCGCCGTCGAGCACGAGCTCCAGCTGTTCTACGCGCGAACCCAGCGGCGCATGGAAGAAACTGCCCTCGCGGATCGCGACCCGACCATCGAAGTCCAGCGACTGGACCGGTCCGGCGAGACTGAAATTTCCTTCCAGCCGACCGCCCATCTCGTCGAGCTGCGGCACGAGCCGGTTGAGCGCGGCCAGGTTCGGCAGCGTGAGGTTGGCGGTGGCATCGACGCGCATGGCGGCCGGGTCGCGGACATCGGGGATCGAGGCCTGCGCCACGAGCTCGCTCTCGCGCTCCACGCGCAGGTCCAGCGCCGCGTCCAGCGCGTGCGGTCGCGGCGAATCCAGGCTCAGGCGGGCACCCCGGATCACGAGCAGGTCTTCCTCGCCGCCGAGCATGCGCACCGCCCCCGGGCCCATTCTCAGCTCGGCGTCGATGTTCCGGGCACCGGCTGAATCCCAACCGACCCTCGCCACGCCCCGCAATCGGCTGCCCAGTGTGAACACCGGGTCGGCCGGCAGAAGCAGCAGGTCGATCGGCACCGAGTTGAACGCCAGCGCCGCCTCGCCGTCCTCGCCTGCCCGCAGTTCGTTGAGACACAATCGCCCGGTTCCCGCCGGCGTCCACAGGCAGGCGGCGCCGGCCCGGACGACGCCGTCGCGAAACTGGATCGGCAGATTCTGGTCGAGCTGCCATTCCCCCAGCGGCGTGTCGGAGAACGTCATCTTCCGAACGACACCGGACCAGCCACGATCGGCCTGAAGGCAGCCGGGCAGGTGCCCGGTCAGCTCGAAGTCCATCGCCGCGCGGGTTCCGCTGAATGCGGTGGTCAGCGTGTGCGCCTTGCAGTTGCCGGCCAGCGTCATGCTGAACCGCTCCAGCCGCTCCCAGGGGTTGAGGTCCACATCGGTCGCTTCGAGCCGGGCGTCGACGCGCGGAGCGTCGCCCCAGTGGGCGGTGCCGCCGGATCGAAGCTCCGCCAACCGCCTGCCGCTCCAGCCCATGCCGCCGCTTTCCAACTGCCATTCGAGCATCCGGCCGGACGGATCGAACGTCGCCTCGACGGCCAGAGCGCCGCTCAGTCCGGGCCATAGCTGGCCGAGACGCTCTGCATCGACATTCACCTGCCAGTCGTCGCCGTCGCGGGTTGCCAGCCCGACGCGATTCGCACCCAGCGACAGGACGATGTCGGCGCGCTCGACCGTCTCGCGGACGATCTGCAGCGACCCGGAACCGTCCAGGGGCTGGCTTCGCAGCGTGCCGGCCAGTTGCCGGACTTCCACGCCCAGCGTCAGCGGATCGAGGCCGTCCAGCGAAAGGCCGAACCGGCCATCGATGCGCCCGGGAAGCTCGGGCACGAAGGCGCCCGGGTTCAGTTCGGCCAGCACGAGATCCAGCGCCGCCGACGGTGTGTCGCCGTAGCCTACCGTTCCGGTCAGCGCGACGCTGCCGGCCTCGTCCAGCCGGATCGTTCCGCTGTCGATACGCGCCTGCCGCGCATCGCCGGCCGCCTCCAGTTCCAGCCTCGCCCGAGGTTGGCCGGGCGTTTGCAGCCAGGCCCGGATCTCGGCCCGCCACTCCTCGAGCGTGCCGCTGGCCTCGAACTCGCCCGACTCGCTGGAAAACAGGGGCTCGGGCGTGTTCTCACCGGCGTCGGTCACCGGCGGCCAGACCAATGACTGCCATTCCAGCGTGACGTCGAGCGACTCGTCGCTCGTATCGAAACGGCCCCCGCCGGCAACTTCAAGCGGCGCCGGCGGGGCGCGCAGCGCAAGCTCGTCGATGTCCAGCACCCGGCCGTTCCAGGTCGCATCGAAACCGCCGGACACGGCGGCCTGCGCCGGCCAGTCCGGGTAAAGCGGAGTGAAGTCCAGCGCCTCGAGCCGGACGCGGGCATCGGCCGTCATCGGCGTGCCGAGCTCGGCTCGACCGGTCACGCGGACCACGCCGTCGAGCAGCGCGAATTCCCCGCGCGTGACTTCGATGGCTTCGCCACCGCCCTCGGCGACCAGCATGACGTCGACGTCGGGCTGGCCGGGCCAGCGCACCCGACCGGCCACCTCGGCGTTCCAGTCCTTTGCATCGCCGCTTGCGTCGATCCGAACGTTTTCCACCGATCCGGCGATGTCCGGCCATTGCGACAGCCCGCCGGACAGTTCGAGTCGTGCTTCCAGGGCGCCGGCATCCGGCAGGCCGCGGACTTCGGCCCTGGCCTCGGCCTGCAGCGGTCCGTTGCCGTCCAGTTCGACGACGAGGTCGTCGATCGGGCCGCGCAGCTCCAGATCGAGCCGCTGTGTCCGGGTTTCGTTCAAGCGCCACTCCAGGCCGGCCTGCAGGTCGCTGCGCCACGGCCCGACCAGCCCGATCCGCCCGCCGGCCGAAAGCGCGTAGGGCGCCATGTCGATCTCCAGCTCCCGTATGCGCAGCGACTCGCCGTAGCCCGCCGACAACGCGATTCGCTCGACCGTCAGCGGCTCGGGCTCGGCCCCGGTGCGAACCGTCAGGCCATCGATGACCAGCGACTCGACTTCGACCGGGATCGGGGCCGTGTAGTCTCCGAGTTCGAACGGTTCGGCCGAAGGCTCGGCATCACCGGCCGGCAGCGCCACGGCGACGTCGTCCAGCGCGAGGCGCTCCACGGTCACGCCCAGCGGCAGGAACCGCAAGTCCACGGCGAGCTCGAGACGAGCCGCGGTCACTTCGAGTCCCTCCTGCCCGAAGCGCAAGGCCTCCAGCGTCAGCCCGGACGACAGTCCGCCCTCCAGGCGTTCGTACTCCAGCGTCTCGACGCGGGACTGCACCTGGCCCAACAGCCAGCGGCTGCCGGCGGATGTCGACGTCAGCCACCAGTACGCGATCCCCACCACCAGCAGAAGGGCAACGAGAACCAGTGCGGCGATGCGTAGAACACGTTTCACAGCAGCTTCGTCCCGATGGTGAAGTGGATCCGGAAACTGTCGTCGTCCAGCGCACGCGCCAGGTCGAGCTGTACCGGCCCGATCAGCGTATACCAACGAACGCCGACGCCCGCACCGCGCTTGAGCTCCGGTTCGGCGAAATCGTTGAACGCGTTGCCAACGTCGTAGAACGCCGCGGCCGACCAGTCGCCGAACAGGTTGTACTCGTATTCCACCGAGCCGACCAGCGTGTGGTTCGCGCCGTTGCGGTTGGTGCTCAGTTCCTCGTAGGCATAGCCACGGACCGAGCGGTCGCCGCCGGCCTTGAACCGGAACAGCTCGGGCAGTTCGGTGATGTCGAGTTCGAGTCGGCGCGGATCGCCCGGGATGCTGACGTCGAAGGTCGTCGTGTCGGCCTCCGTGTATCCGAGTTCGCCGCGGACCAGCAGCTTGTGCTTCGGCGCGAAATGCCAGTGCCAGCGACCGGTCGCATAGCCCTGCAGGAAGCTGGTGTCCGAGCCCAGCGAATCCAGCGATCCGAGAAGCCGGGTCTGCGCGAACAGGCCGTGCTGCGCGAAGCCTTCGCCCCGCAGCCGGAACAGCGTCCACTCGCCGCCGACGGCCACGGTGTTGGTGTCGGTGTCCAGGAACGGCCGGATGCCGGGGTTGGCGTCCAGCAACGCGGCCTGCTCGGCGCTCAGCGATCGCTGCGAGAACGCGTCGAACTGCTCGTTGAGGTAGGTCACGAACAGGCGTTCGCGCAACGGTTCGAACGACTCCAGGACCGGACGCTCGCGCAGCCGGCCGAACGTGAACTGGACCTGGTTTCGATTGCCGCCGAAGGACTCGAAGACCGGCTCGATCCGGTCGACGTCCTGGAAGCGGAAGCGATCCTGTTCGCGCTTGAGCAGCGCCTCGGCGGTCAGGAAATTACCCGGCTCGCCGCCGAAGGGGTGCTGGTAATTACTGCGCAGGACGAACTCGCTATCGGTCTGCTGGGCGCCGAAGCGGGTGTCCAGCCGGTCACCGCGGTCGGAAAGGTAATGACGCGTCCAGCCCAACTGGATGCGCGCCCCGGTATCGGTTCCGAAGCCGGCGAGCGCCCTGTAGGTATTGGGCTCGCGTTTCTGCAGCTGGTAGGCCAGGTCGACCTCGTCGGCTAAGGCATCGCGCTGCTGCGCGACCGCGACCTGCTCGAAGTAACCGGTTTCGACCAGGACCTCGCGCTGGCGGTCGATCCGGTCGGATTCGAACGGTTCGCCGCGTTCGACGATGGTCAGAGCGCGCATCAGGTCCTCGTTGAAACCGCTGTCCCCGATATCGACGTCGCCGATCGTATACCGCGGGCCGGCGTCGTAGTCGACCCGGATCTCGGCCCGGTCGATCGCCGGGTCGACGCGGATCACGCGCTCGGCGAAGCCGGCCTCGAAGAAGCCGTGCACGCTCGCGATCTGCTCGAGGCGCGCGAGCGCCTGCTGGTAGGGCGGATGACGCAGCACGTCGCCTTCGCCCAGCGGCCAGGCAGCGCGCCATTCGCGGAACGCCTGCAGATCGCGCGCGGATTCGCTGATCGAGATGTTCACGCCGGAGACGCGAACCGGCTCGCCGGGCGAGACATCGACGGACGCGCGCCAGGGTGCGTCGTCGCCGTCGGGCTCTTCCAGCCGCACGCCCACGTCGGGCGAGTAATAGCCGAACGGCTCCAGCGCCTCCCGCACCTCGCCACGAGCCCGGTTGGCCATCCGGCGCAGTCGCCACACCGAGACCTGTCCGAGGTCCTCGGCCTGCTGCAGCGACAGCTTGGCCTCGACGTTGGCCCGCATGTCTCCGTCGACACCGGAGATCTCGGTTTCCACGGCCTGGCCCAGAGCCAGCGTGGAAGCCAGCGCCAGGAGACCCGAGAGCACCGACCGGCGTGTGAAGTGCAATGACATTCGCGCACTCTAACGCCCGCGCAGCGCGAAATGATGAACATTGGTGGATCTTCGTGGCCGGATCACGACGGTTCGCGTCAGGTCGCCGCCGGCTCGGAGCGGTCCAGCTGGCGAAACCCGACCGCCTCGGCAATGTGCGTGTTGGCGATGTCTTCGCTGCCGTCCAGGTCGGCGATGGTGCGCGCGACCTTGACGATGCGCTGGTGCGCCCGCGCCGACAGGTTCAGCCGTTCGCAGGCGGCATCCAGCAGCTTGTGGCAGGCCGCGTCCAGGCGGCAGTGGGCACGCACGCCGGCCACGTCGAGGTTGGCGTTCAGCGACGGCCGGCCTCGTTGCCGGATCCGCGCCGTCTCGACGCGTGCGCGCACCGCCGCGCTGGGCTCCCCGGTCGGAAACCTGCCGAACTTCTGGCGCGGCACCTCGACGTGCAGGTCGATCCGGTCGAGAAGCGGGCCGGAGATCTTCGAGCGATAACGCGCGACTTGGTCGGGCGAGCAGCGGCAGCGTCCGGACTCGTCGCCGAAGTAGCCGCAGGGGCAGGGATTGAGCGCCGCGACGAGTTGGAATCGGGCCGGGAATTCCGCCTGCACGGCCGCGCGCGAGATCACGATCCGGCCCGATTCCAGCGGCTCTCGAAGCACCTCCAGCACCTTCCGGTCGAACTCCGGCAGCTCGTCGAGAAACAGCACGCCGTTATGGGCCAGCGAGATCTCGCCGGGACGCGGCTTCGTGCCGCCGCCGACCAGGGCCACGCCGCTGGCGGTGTGGTGCGGGCTCCGGAACGGGCGGGCACGCCATCGCACGGGCTCCAACGCATGTCCGCACACCGATGCGATCGCGGCCGTTTCCAGCGCCTCGGACTCGCTCATCGTCGGGAGGATGCCCGGCAACCGCGAGGCCAGCAGCGTCTTGCCGGTCCCCGGAGGACCCACCATCAGGAGGTTATGGCTGCCCGCCGCCGCGATCTCCAACGCGCGGCGCGCGCGGGCCTGACCGCGGACGTCGGCGAGATCGGGCAGGTCGGCCTCGCCGGCGACGGCCACCGGCGCGGGCCGGTCCAGCTCGCCCCGGCCGAGCAGCGCGGCGCACGTGCCGGCCAGGTCGTCGGCCAGCCGACAGTCGCCGTCGGAGACCAGCCCGGCCTCGTCGGCATTGGCCCTGGGCAGCACCAGCGTTCGGCGAGAGTCCCGGGCGCGGAGGATTGCCGGCAGGCTGCCGGCCACGGCCCGCACCTCGCCGGACAACGACAGCTCGCCGATGAACTCGTAGCCGTCGAGGCCGTCGGACCTGAGCTGTCTGGAGGCCTTGAGAATGCCGAGCGCGATCGGCAGGTCGAAGCGCCCGCCGTCCTTGGGCAGGTCGGCCGGGGCCAGCGACACCGTGATCCGCCGCTGCGGCACCCGGAAACCGGAATTCGAGATCGCCGCGCGGACACGATCCCTGGACTCGCGCACGGCGGTCTCCGGCAACCCGACGATGTTGAATTTCGGCAGGCCGCCGGCGAGGTGGACCTCGACGCGCACGGGCGGCGCATTGACGCCGAGCTGGGCACGGGTATGGACGATCGCGAGACTCATCGCTCGGAACTCCGGGATCGAAACGCCGCCCAGTCTGATGCGCGGACGCTGGCCCGCCCATCGGCAGACCGCCCGGATGCGCGTAGGAAATCCGGACGGATCGGGGTCGGCGAAGGCTTACGGCGAGTGACGATCGTTAACGGAAACCCGCGGGTCGACAAACCGGAAAAGCAGGAACACGAAGGACCTGAAGATTGCACGAAGCACAAGGAGTTTCGGACGCGAAGGACTTCCTTCGTGCCCCTCGTCCCTGCCGAATGTTCGTCGTGTGACGGCTTCTCGAATGGGGCGTCGCGCCCGGGCTTACCGAGCCCTGGCGTCGCGGACGGCGCCGCGACCTACGAAGACGGGCCGTCGATCCGAGGCGACCTGGGACTATCCACGTCGGGGGCGGCGCCCCGACCTACCGGATCCGAGTAGATCGGCGCTACGTCGCCGACGGACAACGAAGGGTTCCCGGCGGCTGGGTGCTTCGACAAACAGACCGGAAAACAGGAAAAGCAGGAGTACGAAGGACACGGAACTTCGGACTTGAAAAACGTCCTTCGTGACCTTCGTGCCTTCGTCGTGTTCTTCGTGCAACGCTTCCTCCCGACAACGCGTCCGTCGCGGGAGGTGCCGCGACCTACGAAGGCGGGCCGTCGATCTCGACGCGGCCTACGCGGACTGCGCGAAGGCCGGTCGTTTCTGCAGGCGCTCGTGCCACTCTGCGATGTTGGCGTGCTGTTCGAGGTCGGACTTCGTGACCCGGAGACCGAAGTCGACGACGACCGCTGCGTCGATGTCGGCGACGGAGAAGGTGTCGATGGCGACCCAGTCGCGGTGGGCCAGGCGCGCGTCGAGGTCGTCCAGGAAATGTCCGAAGCGCAGCTTGCCGCGCTCGGCCAGTTCGGCGATCTGCGGCACCGCGCGTCGACCGGGGACGGCGTGGTCGCGCATGCCCTCGACGGCGTTGCGGAAGGCCTCGGCCGCGGCCAGGAATCCGTTGTGATCGATCCACATGACCCACTGCGTCACGAGCGACCGCGACAGCGCGTCTTCGCCGAGCAGCGGCGGATCCCGGTACTGCGCTTCGAGATACTGACGGATGGCCACGCTGCTCCACAGGCACGCTCCTTCGTCGAGCTCGAGCACCGGAACCGTGCATTCCGGGCTCTTGGCCTGGAACGCGTCGTCGAGGTGTTCACCCTTGCGCAGGTCGACCTCGACGGTTTCGAGTTCGATGCCCTTCTCGGCCAGGTACAGCGTCACGCGCCGCGGGCTGGGCGCGCCGGTACAGGTATACAGTCGCATCGTCGGGGCTCCGTCGTCGTGGTCAGCCTTGCTCGGCCAGCTGCTTCTCGAGCTTTTCCAGCTTCTCGCGGGAGCGTTCCAGCACGCGCTTCTGGATCTCGAACTCCTCGCGGGTGACCAATTCGAGTCTCGCAAGCTGCGATTCGAGGATGGGGCGGATTCGCGCCTCGACGTCCTCGCCGGCCTTCTTCCAGTCGCTGGGCAGCGATTCGGCAAGCTTGCGCGTGATTTCGTCCAGGGTCTTGATATCGGGTCGCATGGCCGCGTCCGGTTGATTACACTCGACCAAAGTGTGCCACAGCCCCGGACCGACGCCATGAAAATGATCACTGCCATCATCAAACCGTTCAAGCTCGACGACGTTCGCGACGCGCTCGGGGATGCGGGCGTGACCGGAATGACGGTCAGCGAGGTCAAGGGCTTCGGCCGACAGAAAGGCCACACCGAACTCTACCGCGGCGCCGAATACGTCGTCGACTTCCTGCCCAAGCTCAAGATGGAAATCGCGGTGCCGGACGAGCGCGTCGAACGCGTCGTCGAGATCATTCGCGAAACCGCCGCGTCGGGACGCATCGGCGACGGCAAGATCTTCGTGACCGACGTGGAGCGGGCGGTGAGGATACGAACCGGCGAAGAAGGCGACCAGGCCCTTTAGGGGCCGGGCCGCGTCTTTTTGCCCCTGCCGGCGCTTCGTCGGCACGAAAAATCCTCATGTACCGATTTGTACACTGCGGTTTTTCCTGCCTCCTCATCACCGGCAGGAACAAAAATCCATCGGCCTTCGAGGCTCCGGGCACGTTCAGTTCCGGGGACTTCGTGATGCATGGCTCGGGGCGCGTCTTTCGCCCGCTGTGCGCGCTTCGTCGGCGGGAAAATTCCTGTGGGAGCGGCGAATTCGCCGCGACGATCGTCATGAC
>JBPRGD010000117.1:0-12437 GCA_051428125.1 Candidatus Wenzhouxiangella sp. M2_3B_020 | reverse complement strand
AACTCGGAGATAGCTGGTTCTCCGCGAAATCTATTTAGGTAGAGCGTCATCCGAATACCCCGGGGGGTAGAGCACTGGATGGGTAATGGGGCCCCACAGGCTTACTGATCCTAACCAAACTCCGAATACCCGGGAGTACTGGATGGCAGACACACGGCGGGTGCTAACGCCCGTCGTGGAGAGGGAAACAACCCTGACCTACAGCTAAGGCCCCCAATTCGTGGCTAAGTGGGAAAGCATGTGAGACGGCCAAAACAACCAGGAGGTTGGCTTAGAAGCAGCCATCCTTTAAAGATAGCGTAACAGCTCACTGGTCTAGACAAGCTGTCTTGCGGCGAAGATGTAACGGGGCTCAAGCCACGAGCCGAAGCTTAGGACTGCGTATGCAGTGGTAGCGGAGCGTAGCGTGATACAGCTCCATGCCTCTTGTGCACCCCAGGGTGCATCGGAGGCACGGGAGCTTTCTGTGAAGCCGGGCCGTGAGGCATCCGGTGGAGAGATCGCTAGCGAGAATGATGACATGAGTAGCGACAAACAGGGTGAGAGACCCTGTCGCCGAAAGTCCAAGGGTTCCTGCTTAAAGCTAATCTGAGCAGGGTAAGCCGGCCCCTAAGGCGAGGCCGAAAGGCGTAGCCGATGGGAACCAGGTCAATATTCCTGGGCCAGGAGGATGTGACGGATCGCAGGTGTTGTCGGACCTTATCGGATTGGTTCGGCAGCTGAGCGGTCCCTGGAAATAGCCCTCCATCAGACCGTACCCGAAACCGACACAGGTGGACTGGTAGAGAATACCAAGGCGCTTGAGAGAACGATGTTGAAGGAACTCGGCAAAATACCTCCGTAAGTTCGCGAGAAGGAGGCCCAGTTTCTAGGCAACTAGTGGCTGGGGGCACAAACCAGGGGGTGGCGACTGTTTACTAAAAACACAGGGCTCTGCGAAGTCGCAAGACGACGTATAGGGTCTGACGCCTGCCCGGTGCCGGAAGGTTAAAAGGAGGAGTGCAAGCTCCGAATTGAAGCCCCGGTAAACGGCGGCCGTAACTATAACGGTCCTAAGGTAGCGAAATTCCTTGTCGGGTAAGTTCCGACCTGCACGAATGGCGTAACGACTTCCCCGCTGTCTCCAACATCGACTCAGCGAAATTGAATTGCCTGTCAAGATGCAGGCTTCCCGCGGTTAGACGGAAAGACCCCGTGCACCTTTACTACAGCTTCACACTGGCATCAGGACTGCGATGTGCAGGATAGGTGGTAGGCTTCGAAGCAGGGACGCCAGTCCCTGTGGAGCCACCCTTGAGATACCACCCTTCGCATTCTTGATGTCTAACCGCGGACCGTCATCCGGTTCCGGGACCCTGTGTGGCGGGTAGTTTGACTGGGGCGGTCGCCTCCTAAAGAGTAACGGAGGCGCGCGAAGGTTGGCTCAGAGCGGTCGGAAATCGCTCGTTGAGTGCAATGGCAGAAGCCAGCCTGACTGCGAGACTGACAAGTCGAGCAGAGACGAAAGTCGGCCATAGTGATCCGGTGGTCCCGCGTGGAAGGGCCATCGCTCAACGGATAAAAGGTACGCCGGGGATAACAGGCTGATGGTGCCCAAGAGTCCATATCGACGGCACCGTTTGGCACCTCGATGTCGGCTCATCTCATCCTGGGGCTGGAGCAGGTCCCAAGGGTACGGCTGTTCGCCGTTTAAAGAGGTACGTGAGCTGGGTTTAGAACGTCGTGAGACAGTTCGGTCCCTATCTGCCGTGGGTGTAGGATACTTGAGAGGAGTTGCCCCTAGTACGAGAGGACCGGGGTGAACGATCCACTGGTGGACCTGTTGTGGCGCCAGCCGCAGTGCAGGGTAGCTATGATCGGAAAGGATAACCGCTGAAGGCATCTAAGCGGGAAGCCCCCCTCAAAACAAGGTATCCCCGAGGACCGTGGTAGACCACCACGTCGATAGGCCGGAGATGTAAGCGCGGCAACGCGCTCAGTTGACCGGTACTAATTGTCCGACAGGCTTGATTTGATCCAGAAACAGCAAGGCTCAGATCAAAAGCACGCACTCAAGTGCACAGGACTTGGATAAAAGATGTTCCTTCCTCGGTTTGGTGGTCACAGCGCGAGCAAAACACCCGGTCCCATCCCGAACCCGGTCGTTAAGTGCCGTAGCGCCGATGGTACTGCGTCTCAAGACGTGGGAGAGTAGGTCGCCGCCAAACCTAGCAAGGAACATCGCCCCGTATCTCTCGAAAACGATGCCCAGAACACACGGGACACCGTCAGACACCACTGACCTCCCGAACCGGCGCGGGGTGGAGCAGCCCGGTAGCTCGTCAGGCTCATAACCTGAAGGTCGTAGGTTCAAATCCTACCCCCGCAACCACCGAAATCTGACTCAAGCACGACAAGGCGCCCTCCGGGGCGCCTTCGTGCGTGTCACGGCCGGCCGTGATGATCCGGGCGATGTCGCCCCGGATCTCCACGGCCAGACCGTCGCGCGCGTTCTCGTCCGGCCGCAACCGGATCTCGGAGATCAGCTGACCGATGAGCTCGTTGGCCCGGACAACGTGCTCCGCACCGCCGAGCAGCGTGTCGAGCCTCGTCAGCAGCCGACCGTATGCCGCCTCCAGATCGACAGGCTGGTAGGCGGGGGAGACGGCCTCGGCGCTGTCTCGGGCCGCGATCGCCGCCGCAAGCCGTTTCGCCTCTTCTTCCTTCGCCTTCAGGCGTTCCACGAGGGCGTCGCTGGCCACATCGCTTTCGAGGAGATCGAGCAGCCGGTCGATGGCGCGGCTCACCTTCGCAAGGTCAGCCTCGAGCGTCAGATCCTTCTGAGCGGCTTTCGCGGCCTCGGCCTGCATGAGCCGTTGCACTTCCGCCTCGAAATGGGCCGCGAGCCCGGAGGTCAGAAGGCCCTGGCGAAGCCGGGTGAGAACCCGTTCCTCGAGCCGGAAGCGCGAAATCGTCGTCGAGTTCGTGCACGCACCGCCAGACTTGCGCCCGTAGCAACCGTAGCGGTCCTTTGCGGTGACGGTGTACCCGGCGCCGCAGCAGTCGCACTTCAGGAGGCGCGCCAGGAGGTACTTGGCACGGTGCGCGCCGTTCAGCGACCGCTTGTCTTTTTCTTCATTCGAATACTGCTTGTACGTCGTCTCCAGGCGATCCTGGACTTGGTTCCAGACATCGTCGTCGATGATCTGCAATTCGAGACGCTCGCGGTGGACGATGCGATCTGCGTCGGCCGGCCGGGAGATGCGGTTGCCGGTTCCCGGATCCCGGGTGAAGTGATTTCGGCCATAGACGATCACGCCGACATAGGCCTCGTTGCGCAGCATGCCGTCGCGCTTCTTCGCGTTGCCACGGATCGTGCTGTCGTTCCACTTGCCGCCGCGCGGGCTCGGCACGCCGTCTGCGTTGAGCCGCGCGGCTATCGCCCGGGGGGAGAGGCCTGCAGCATACTCTTCGAAGATGCGCCGGACCACCGCGGCCTGCGCGGGATCGATCTCACGGTTAAGGTCCGTGGCGAGGACGACGCGGTAGCCGTATGCGACGCCAGCGGCTACGCGTCCGCGTTGGGTCGTGCCGACTTGCCCGCGGCGCGTCTTCTCGCCGGTCTCGCGTGACTGGATGTCGGCGATGCCGGCGTAGAACGGGACCATCTTCCAATCGACGCGGCCTGCGTTGGCGGAGTAAAGGTCTACCTGGCGATGCTCGAACCAGTCGGCCGTTGTCATCAGATCCGCGGCGCGGCGACCGATCCGCTCCAGTCCTTCGACGAAGACCGCATTCACACCGCCGCGTGCGACGTGCTCCTTCAGCTGTACCACGCCGGGACGGCTGCGCATCAGGCTGCGTCCTGTCGAGGCCCGGTCGAAGTACTCGCCGACCACCTCGAAACCGGCCTGTTCGGCCGCCGTGCGGCAGTGCCAGAGCTGATCATCGACCGACATCTCGTTCTGCTTGTCGCTGCTGTAGCGCGCGTAGAGGACAGCGCGGGGCCGGCCCGTCTGCGTCTCGGCCTCGGGAATGGCGGCGGCAGCCCTGCGGATGTTGCGGGTCTGCTTGGTCATCACGCACGCTCCTTCTTCTTGAGTTCGGCCACGTAGGCGCGCGCCATCAGCGTGGCAACGTCATGGAGCGTCGCCATCACTGTGGTCTCTCCCCCGGGATTGTCGTTCGCGGCGGTCATGCTCTTGGTGCGGGGCTGCTCGGTCTTCATGTTGTTCTGTCCCTTGGTTGGCCGTCGCATCTTTCGCGACGACCAGAATAGGCGTCGTTCCGAACCTGCGCGGAAACGGAGGCGCGAAGAAACTTGCAAAAAAAACCAAAAAATCCGTTATCATATTGGAAATATGTAATAATATTTTTTGCGAGTTTTCTCGGGTCGACCCCTGATCTGCCGTTGCGCCCCCGTGTCGGGTGATCCCACCGAAATCTGCATCGCAGCGGGGAGAGCACCGACCAGGACGTGCGTGGGCCTCGTACTGACAGATCAGACCTGCTCCGCAATGCTGCGGAGCAGGCGTGTCGAGAGCCGGTCGCGCTACCGCACCGGACGGGCTGCCTTCTGCGCAGCAAGGAGATCGGCGACGCGTTCCGATGCCTCTACGACCTCGGCGAGGAGAGCGCGTGGTATGGACGCACTGTCGTCCTGGCCATGCATAGCAAGCCAGCCGTCGAACTCGGTCAGCGCTTCGCACGCGAGTTCACGGAACCTCGGCGTGAAGATTTCGCGCTCGCTGAGGCCCCGTCTCACCGCGTCGAGGATACGCCGGTTGCCACGCACGATCTCCGGGGGCATGTCGTAGATCGCGGCCAGGGCGCGCCGGGCAGCCGCCAACGCCTCGACCGCCGCCAGCGCGGTGCGCTCGGTGATGTCGCGGGGCCCGTGCTCGAGATGAACGACGAGCCGGTGGGTGTTCTCGCTCCGAAACGAGGTCGGAAGTGGTATCCTGGACATCCGTGTCCTCCGGCGGTCGGGCAGGGGAGATTTCCCCTCGTTGCTGAACCCGCCGCGTCAAGACCGCCGGGTGTCAACCGGCGGCGCGCCTCACGCGGCGCGATAATGCGCATGATCCCGACCCGCAGCGACGGTCGCCTCCAGGGCCTCGTCGAGCTCGTCGCTCAGCAGACAGATTTCGTCGACCGCCGGGTCAGTGGGGGCGATGCATGCGAAGAAGCCGGCTTCCACTCGATCCGGATCGTGAACATTCTTCAGCCGAAGCAGCGCCCGAAGCGAACGGGCCAGACGCAGGGTCCGGGACGCCGGAGCCGGTTCCCGGGTGAGACGTTCGGCCAGATCATTCACGAGCTTGGCGGCGTCGTACCCGCCGAGGAGCCTGGCGGCATGCCAGAGCGGCTGCTTGTGGTCCTCCACGAAGACGTGCAGCGGGGTGGCGGCCGCCGTGCGGCGGGTGAAGATATGAGTGGTCATGGGAATTCTCCTATGGGGCCGCACGCGTCATGGTGCGGTCAAGTCGGCTTGTTCGCCCCAATCTTTCGGAGACGCGCTCTCTCCGGTTCGCGGTCGCACGAGCAAGGCCGCGAACCGGAAGAGCGTGTCGCCTGCCCTTGCCTATTGATCGGACGGAGGGCTCACTGCGGGAGCTCTGCCGGGATCGAGACGGGATGACCGCTTCTTCCCGCGCCGGGATGCGGGGCGCTTCCGGCGCGGCGGTTTCGTCGACTTGGTTGCTGTCCCAGGATCCGGCTCCACTCCCAGCGAGGCCGCGGCATTCCGGTGCGCCGCCGCGAGAGTGCGGGAAGCCTTCACCTGGTTGCCCCTGGAGGTGTAGGTCTCGGTGACGCGGGCGTCCTTGTGATTCAGGATCGTCGTCGCGAGCGCCGCCTCGTCCGGTGCCGTGGCGATGATGTAGTTCGCGACCGAATGCCGGATCGCGTGCGGCGTGATGCGGTGCCCGAAGATCGGCATCGTCGCCTCTCCCAAGCAATTGGAGAGCGTTTCGGCGCCGACAGGACCGCCATGGTTGCCCACGAAGAGGCGCGTCTCCCCCGCGTCCGCCAGGACCGCGCGATGCCGGCCGATGTAGCGGCGCAGCGTGTTGACCAGGTCCCGGCTGAAACAGCGCCCATCGGCCTGCTTCTCCTTCGTCTCGCTTGCTTCGAGGCGAAGTCCGACGAGGGTATCGAGCAGATGCTGGTCCAGTTCCAGCTTGGCGGAGCTGCCGATCCGGAGCGGTGCTTCCGACAGCAGGATCATCGTCAGCGCCGTCCGGGCTGTCGTGTGCGCCTTCACGAAGTCCCGCCACTTTCTGGCTTTCTCGAAATCGCGCTCGGCTGCCTCGAAGAGCTGCAGCCCGGCGACACGGAGCTCCGCGGCGCAGACAGCACGGGAGGCATTCCGCGACGGCTGATGCGACGCCAGCTTCTTCATCTTCATGTGGGCCGAGACCAGCCAACGCCAGTTGCGCTCCGGCCAGAGGGGGCTCGCGAGGCCGAGCAGGGAGGCGATGTGGATGGCCGCGCCCGTCACGCAAACTTCGCCCGCCCGTGTCCGCGACTGCCACTTCTGTAGTTCGCGGCGCACGGAGTCTCGAGTAATGTCCGGGGGGAGCCCCGACGCCCGGCAGAAGTCGAAATGCCGGGCCGTGGCCTGCAGACGCCGCTTGATGGTGCTCGAAGCCCAGGCCTGAACGAGGATGCCGTCCTGCAGATCCTCCGGGTCGACCACCAGCAGGGGCGCCGCTCTGGCCTGCCAGTCGGGCGGGAGCCGGGAGAGGCCTCTGCCGATCACGGTGGCGAGCTTCTCACGGTCCGCGCGCCGATGCGAGGCGCGGCCGCTTTCGGCATGAAGAACGGTTGCCCGGTCCGGGAAGAGTGCCGCAAGGACCTGACGGATTTCGTTCGCCCGCTCCCGCGGCAGGCACCTGGTCCGGCTCTGCCACAGCTCCTGGGTGATGGCCTGCGGGTCGGACATGCTGTCGGGGGCGAGCAGCAGCCACCGGCCGAGGGCGCTGCCCAGGCGCCGCCGCTGATGCGTGCTCAGGGGGAGGGTCTCGAACCTCGCCCGCAGGTCCTGGGGCCAGAGTTCGGGGGCGAGGGTCACTCGATGCTTCGGCATGTCACGTCCTTCCGCGACGGGGCTTCCGTCCTGTGTCGACATCGACGAATCTGAACCGGACGTCGGCGAGGACCCGGCGCGCCCCTTTCTCGAGCAGGTGCAGGTAGCGCCGCTGGGCGACGAGGGCGCAGACTTCGGCGTAGTAGCTGCGGGTCGTCTCGAGCCGCTTGTGACCCAGCAGGGTCTTGACCAGCTCCAGCGCGCTCGGGTCCTGGTCCAGGATGATCTTGCCCGCGAGATGGCGCATCACGTGTATGCAGAGCGTCAGCTTGCAGTGCTTCCAGAGATGGCGCCGAAAGATGTTGTTCAGCTTCGCCTTCGTGAGGAAGCCGAAGCCGGCAGCGTAGCCGCCGTCGTCAGGGTCTCCACCGCCGGCGCCGGGGAAAAGATGCGGATTCCCGGGCGCCGCCTTTGCCGTCTTCCGTGCGACGGGCAGGAAGTGCTTTATGTAGAAACGGACCATGCGCACCGTTTCTCGGTCGATGCGTACGTGGATCTCCGCCATGGTCTTCGTCTCACCGGGCGGAATCCGAAGCGTACCCTCACCGGCGCCGATCGGCAGCAGCAGGTGCCGGTCATTTCCGTCGTGACGCAGGCGCGCAAAGTTCGTTCGCCGCAACGGCGCCACGTATTGACCAATCCGGGCAATGAGTGCCGAGCGGGCCAGGGCGACGTGGGTCTGCCCGGGCTTCCGGCCTTCCTCAATCGGCTTGCACGCGGCTCTCCAGAGCGTGGAGGGCGCCTCGAACCAGCGCTTCAGCGCCGTCTCGTCCGCGAAAGCCGCGAGCATCTCTGCATGACGGGGCCCGATCTTCCGATCCGCGTAGACGGCTTTGCGCGCACCGTCCTTCGCCACTTTCCAGCCGACGATCTTCGGATCGATGGAACGCTTCAGTTCCTCGATCGGCTCCAGCTGCGCCGGATCGATACCGACAGCGCGACCGGCGGAGCAAAACGCTTCGATCAGGCTGTGTTCGTAGCGCCCCTTCTTTGTCTTGTCGTAGAGTCGGCCCTCTGCCTCGAGACGCTGGCGACGTGCGTGCCGGGCGGCGGCGACGGCGGCGCGGGCGCAGGCGATGTCGAACAGGTCGGCGAAGGTACCGGGCTTCGGGCTGACCCGGGCATCCTGCATGGCTGCATGCCAGACCCGTTTCACCGCGTCCCGCCAGTTGCCGGCGCTCCCATGTTGCAGGACCAGAGCGGCAGCAGGGGGCGGCGCGGACCCGAGGCCGAGCTCGGCGTATTCCGCATCGTAGTCTGGATCGTCGTCGGGCACGAAGGCTCCCCAGTCGCCGGCTGTCGATTTGACCGAGATCGCGCCCGCGAGCCGGGCATCGAGCGGTTGGCGGATGGCTTCAGGGACGACCTGCCAGCGGACGTCGTCCTGCCGATGACGCCGGGCGACTGGCATGGCGATCGCCGTGAGACGGGAGGTTTTCGCAACGCGGTTCCACCGCGCGAAGGCCGCGCGCAGCTTCTCGTCATAGCCCCCGGCATGGGTCGCACGCTCCTGCGCCACGAACGCCGTGACGAGGTCACTCGAAAGGGCGTCGGGGGCCTCCCCGTGGTAATTGGCGAAGAGCGCCAAGCGGCGACAGATGGCGCGCGGGCTTTTCTCGTGGTCCTTGAGATTTTCCGTGACCTTGTCGAGGGCAGTTCGCCAGACAGGCGGCAGGGCCCGAACGTCGCTCTCCCGGGCGCCCGTCCGGGACAGATCCACGAGGCGCACCCCCTTGCGCACGAGGCCCCGCTTGTTGTCGAGCGACTTCAGGCTCGCGACGCCGAAGGTCTCGGGCGTGGCGGCGCGGAGAAGCGGCTCGAGCGCGGCCGCGGTGGCCGGCAACTGGTCAACGGTCGTCCCTTCGGAGTCGGCGAGCGCCTCGAGGGCGACTTCGACGCGGCGTGCTTCGTCGGCCGAGAGCTGGCGATGCGCGACCTCGACGGCGGTATCGAGCCTCGGCACGGGGCCGGCGAGGCGCAGCGCGAGCCAGCGTGTCGCGGGATCGTTCCATTTCCTGAGCGCGCGCTTGGCATCGCTCAGGACCTGTGTGGCGCGGGCGCCGAGTGCGGCGCGGAGGTCCGGACCGGGCGCGGCCGCGAGCGCTTCCACTTCGTCTACGGTCAGGCGACCGTCGGTCCCGGTCGCGTCGCGCAAAAAGCGGAGGCTCTGGATCGTCGCCGTGCGGGTATCCGTCTTCATCCGCGACAGGCGCAGCGCGCGCTCGAGATCCGTGGTGTCGGGTGCGTGGGTGATGTGCTCTTGTCTCATGGGATTGCTTGATCTTTCTCTTGCGGCGTTGTCGCCTTGCGGCGGTCTCGCGGACCGGACCGCCGCAGGGCGATGATGCCGGGGTCAGGGGCGGCCTTGGCCGGCCAGCGGGGGACAGGTGGGGACACTGGGGGACGGAGAGGGACGCCGGGGGGAACGGGACGGTTTGCATTCCCACGCCGTGGAGACCTCCCCGCTTCCCCGGGTTCCGTAAGTTATTGATTTTACGTAAAGCATCAGGCCCGATCCTCGGGGGCGTCCGACAGGCATTTTCCGCCGGCCTCAGGGGGCGTTTCGGCTGGGCCGTCCGGCTCGTTCATGGTGAAGTCGAGGGCCTCGTCCGCATCGGCACCGGCCTCCCTCTCGGCGTGGCGGCAGGCGAGGCAGTAGTCGAGCCAGAGCTTCGTCATCTCGGTCTCGACGCCCTTGAAACGCCAGAGGTCGAGCGCGGTCGTCTGCCAGCGGCCCGATGCACGCGATGCGCGCAGCCGGCCGCTCTCCATGTAGCGGCGCACCTGCTTCGGCGATTTTTCAAGCTCGGCGGCTGCCTCTGCGGCGGTGAAGAGTTCGTCTGGTGGAAAGAGGTCCATGGGATGTCCCGGTGATGTTGCGTTGACCAGAACCTGGGTCCCGCAGGCGAAAGGCGGAAACGCGGGAGGGGACCTGCAGTCTGGTGGCCGGTGAGCGGGGCGACTGCGGGCTTCGCCGGACAGCGTCAGGCATCGCGCGGTAGGGCCGGTCGCAGAGCGCGGTAAAATCGGGCCATCGCGCGGAAGACTCCGGCCTCCGGTCGGGAAAATCCGTCCCGAGCGCGGGAAAACCGGGCCACCGCGCGGGAAAATCGGGCCGGTAACGGAGCAAGTTATTGTTCCTGCGAGCTTAATCAGCTCCCGAATATAAGAGAACCAAGGAACCCTCTGGAAATGCACTGCGTGCTTCTCGAGCAAGAGGTTTTTGGGGGGAAGACTTCTCGCGTTGCGCGTCAGGAGCCGGCCACGATCCGATTGCCGCCCATCGTCTTCAGCGGCTTGCGGAGCGGCAGGCGGGGGACAAGGTCCGTGTCATCGAGCAGGAAAGGGCAAGCGCGATGGATCGCACACGGATGCTCCCTTGCTGTGGCGTGCCAGCCCGACAGGGAGGGACACTCCATGTTGGAGAGGGCACGGCCTTGCGCTGGGGAGACGGCAGGGTCTCGCCGGGTCGAGACAGGTCGACAGCGAGGCACAGGAGCGCTCGATGCGAGACCCGTCACCGTGACCGTCACGGCGTCGCGCGCACTGCCCTTCCAGGCGGTCGCCCCAGCGTGTGGCACGCGACAAAGTAGGATGAAACCAACGAGCTTCGCGACTTCGTGGTCCACGGCTCCTGATCAGGAAAGCGGATGAGGCCACCGCGTCCGAAGCGGCCCCGCAGCGGGTTGCGCAACGTCATCTCACCGATGCTCTTTGCCCGTTTCCAAATTCTGTCTCGTGCCGGCTGGACCAGTGCCGGAGTGACCGAAACGCCGAACTGACAGATCGGAACTGTCAGTTCATCTGACAGATACACGGGAGACATCAGGATGTCCGAGCGGAAGAGATCGGGGCCAAAGCGCGCATACACCAAGGCACAACTCGCCGAAGCCGTCGACCGGGTGGTTCGTGCTGCACCCGATGGAGAGATGAAGGAGGCCGCCGTCGCCTCCGCGCTCCGAGACATTCTGCAGCGACCATCATACGTCGTCCGGTCCGGCTCGCTGCAACCGGAGATCAATGAGATCTTGGCGGAGCGCGCAGAGGCCGAGACCCGCCGCCAGGTCGCCGAACTGCCCGAGCGCGTCAGGAAAGCGGCCGAAGAAGAGAGCGCTCGCGCGAGTTATGCGCTCCTGGCAGCTCTCGGCAGCGTGTTTCAACCACTGAAGGAGCACGCGCAGGTCCCACTGCAAGCGGCGGAAGACGAAATCGCGCGTCTGAGAGAAGCTTTCGACAGCGAAAGACGGAAGCGCCGCGCGGAAACAGAGCGCGCGGATGCCGCCGAACACCGTGCCGAGGCCGCAGAAAGTGAGGTCGGAACGCTGAAGGGCGAAAATGCTCGGCTGGCGGCGCGGATACAGGAACTCGAGGCGGAGAAGGAGGGCTTTCAGAAGGGGGCAGCCTCCTCCGGAGAGCTCATGGCAATGATGAAAAAGGTCCTGGCTGGTCAGCAAGCCGAACTCCGTTCCGAGTAGAGCGCAGGCCGCTCCGCGCGTCTCTGCCGAAGACACCAAGGCTCCGGGCCCACGTCCGGAGCCTTTTCTACTTCTCAAGAAGCGAAGACCGGAGCTACGGAATTCCCAATCACCACCGCGCACAGGATCGGCTGCGGACCGGTCTGTACAAACGCAAGGCGAAGGATGAGCCCCGGTGATAGGGGACGCGAGGCGCATCAAGCGACGGGATGACATGACGCGTGCAAGCGGGCCCGACAGCGTGTGAATCATCAGGGCGGACGGCGTGCGGTGCGTTCTGATCTGCCCGCGACGGCGGCTCGGTACGAACGTTATGGTAAGTGAGCGCAGTCGGAATCGTGGGACCACCGCGCTCAGGTTGCGGCCTTTCCGACTGGCGGTCGACCTTCCTCCGGAACGTCGCGACCCGTAGAGGTACCAGGCGGCGATGCCGACGAACACTCCGGTCGAGACGGGATTCATCCAGGTCGACACCTGCTGATACTGGCTGCCCAGAAACCATCCCGCCAGCGGAATTTGCGGGGCCCGAGAAGGCCGCCTTCCGCGCTGCGCTGACATAGCCCTTGTCCATCGTCGCGTCCACGAGGGTGCCCGACCGCAGGGTGATCCCTTGGTCGGCGAGGTGTCGGTTCACCTCTCCAAACTGCCGCTACGTCAGTTGGTGCTTCTCCAGCAAATGCCGGAACTTCAGGTCGTTGACTCGTCCGGGATACGGTCATCGCCGAGTTCGATGGACGAATGGTCTTGCCCCTGTTTCAACAGACACTCAGGCGGTTGCGGTTTGAGCTGCGATGAACTCGCGGGGCGAGCGCATCTTCAGCCCTGAGTGCGGGTGGTTGTCGTTGTAATCCTCGAACCAGCCGCCGATCAATTCGAGAACAGCGGCGGCGTCA
>JBPRGD010000116.1:0-5741 GCA_051428125.1 Candidatus Wenzhouxiangella sp. M2_3B_020 | reverse complement strand
CCAGAGAATGGCTGGGAAGCGAGAGAAGCCCGAGGACATCGTCTTGAAGCTGCGGCAGGTTGAAGTTCTGCAAGGCCAAGGACTATCGGTCGGTGATGCAGCGCGCCAGGTCGGCATCACGCAGCAGAGCTACTACCGCTGGCGCAGGCAGTATGGCGGCATGAGCCGCGATCAACTGAAGCGGCTCAAGGAACTGGAGGCGGAGAACCGACGGCTCCGGCGGGCTGTTTCCGACCTGACCCTCGACAAGATGATCCTGAGCGAGGCGGCCCGGGGAAACTTTTAAGCCCCTCGCGCCGACGCATGTGCATCGACCGCGTGCGGCAGACGCTCGGCGTATCCGAGCGCCGCGCCTGCCGCACGCTCGGCCAGCATCGCTCTACCCAGCGCAAGGTACCCCGAGGGCGGTCGGACGAAGAGCGGCTGACGGCGGACGTCATTGAGCTGGCGCGCCAATATGGACGCTATGGATATCGTCCCATCACGGCGCTGCTGAACCAGGCTGGCTGGCATGTGAACCGCAAACGGGTCGAGCGCATATGGCGACGCGAGGGGCTGAAGGTTCCGCAGAAACAGAAGAAACGAGGCCGTCTCTGGCTCAATGACGGCTCCTGCGTCCGGCTGCGACCGGAGCGTCCCAACCATGTCTGGTCTTACGATTTCGTTCAGGATCGCACGCATGACGGCCGCGCCTATCGCATCCTCAACATCATCGATGAGTTCACCAAGGAGGCGCTGATGATCCGCGTGGATAGGAAGCTCAACTCGCTCGACGTGGTCGATGCCCTGACAGATCTCTTCATCCTGCGGGGGCCCCCTGAGTTCATCAGATCCGATAACGGGCCCGAGTTCGCCGCCCGAAAGGTCCGTGAATGGATCGAAGCCGTGGGCGCGAAAACTGCCTTCATAGAGCCCGGATCACCGTGGGAGAACGGCTATTGTGAGAGCTTCAACGCCCGCTTCCGCAACGAGCTGCTCGACGGGGAGATCTTCTACTCGCTCCGCGAGGCACAGATCCTCATCGAACAATGGCGGCGCCAGGCAATGCATTAACAATCAACCTGGACCACTCGAATGGGGCAGTTCACTGCGCCTTCGGCCCTTCATCATGCAGCTCGTCGAGAACCTTCTGCACGTCCACGAGGAGGAGGCCGGCAGTGTCCGCCTGGACTTCACGATCGAGGAGGTCGACCTGCCGCCCGAGGTTGCGGTGCCCTTGGGACTGATCTTGAACGAGTTCACGGTCAACAGCCTGAAGCACGCCTTCGATGGGAGCGGGGGGTGCATCACGGTCTCTGTCGAGCGTCGCGGTCCGCGGGGACTCACGGTGAGCATCGAGGACAACGGAGCCGGCATGCCGGCAGATCGTCCGGCCGCGGCAAGGGGGGCCGGCACGGGCATGCGGCTGATCGAGGGCCTGGCCCGCCAGATCGAGGCCGAACCGACCTGGAGTACGGCCGATCCGGGCACGCGTCTCGAGCTCAAGCTGGAGAACTTGACCCTGTGACGGGCGGTGGGGTGGCTGCGCGGGGTCCTGTCCGGCCCCCGTCGCGTGCCACTACGTCTCTGCCAAAGAGCAGGGCGGCGCACTGGGCGAGAACGATCGGTTTTTCGCAGTGAGGCACATCGGCCTACCGCTCGGGAACCACGCCACGGTCGTAGCCGCTGGTGAACAGGACCGGCACGCCGCGCTCCAGCAACATGTCCGCAAGTTCGAAGGATGTCTCACCCCGGAGATTGACGTCGAGCATGGCGCCATCGAGACGTTCCACCCGCGATACGAGGTCCCGCGCCTCGGAGGCGCTCGCCGCAGGACCCACCACTGATGCGCCGGCCGCCTCGCAACTGGCGGCGAGATCCTCGGCGATGAAGAAGTCATCCTCGACGAGAAGGATGGTCCGCCCGCTCAGAGTTGTCAAAGTCGTCATTGCTCTTTGTCCTTCTTCGACGGGTCGAGGGGCAGGTCGATCGTGCACAGGAGACGGTCGGCCTCGAGGTTGAAGGTCGTCTCGGCACCGAGGCTGTAGGGCAACGCCCGCTCGATGAGACGGCGCCCGTATCCGCCGGTGGGCTTTGATGGTGTTTCATCTTCTCTCCGGGGGGGAAGCCCCGTCTCGCGCCACTTGACGAGAAGCCGCCGTCCGCCCTCGCTCTCGTGCAAGGTCCAGGTGACGGTCAGGCGACTGTTCTGGGCCATCTCTGAGAGGGCCCCGTGCTTCCGCGAGTTCGTGGCGAGCTCGTGCAGGGCGAGCGAGAGCGTCTGCACGAAAGTCGAGCGTATCCTGATTGTCGGGCCGCTCATCATTACCCGCTCGCTCTCTGCGGCGCCTATCGCTTCGAGTTCGAGTTGAAGCAGGGCGCCGAGCGTGATCGGCTTCTGCTCCGCACGAGACAGCAGACCCTGCACCCGTGAGAGCGCTTCCAGGCGGTCGTTGAACTGCTCCCGGAAGGCCTCGGTGGGACCGGTGCGCGCCATCGTCTGGTTCGACAGCGAGCGCACCACGCCGAGAAGATTACGCGTCCGGTGCTGCAGTTCCGCCACCATGACCGCCTGGCGCTGCTGAAGCTCGCGCATCTCGTGGATGTCAGTGCCCGCCCCGAACCACCTCAGGACGTTGTCCGGGCCGGGGACCTGGGGAGTGTGTCGGATCAGGAACCACCGGTAGTCAACGTTCCTTGATCGCAAGCGGAGCTGGTGCTCCAGCGGTTTTCCGGACCGGTAGGCCTCGGCGAAAGCACGCCGCGCCTCGCGGCGGTCCTCGGGATGCACCGTTCTGATCCATCCCCAGTCCTGCGTCTCCTCCAGGCTCTGTCCGGTGTAGTCCAGCCATCCGGGATTGAGAGCGATCTCGTCTCCTGTCTCGTCCGTCTGCCACAGAAGGGCCGGCCCCAGCGCGGCCAGCGAGCGGTACCGCTCCTCGCTTTCCCGGAGCCGCCGGTCCCCTTCGTGCCGCTCGGAGACATCCTGACCGATCTTGAGGAAGCCCTCGTGCCTGCCGCGGGTATCATGAAGAGCCCGCACCGTACCTTCGATGAAGACCCGCGAGCCGTCCTTGCGCAGGTGCTCGCGCACGTTCGGCGCACTCCCCTCGCGACGCGCCGTCTCGAGTTCCTTCTCCGGCTCGCCGGCCTGTCGGTCCTCAGGCGTGAATATCATGGACGCCGGTCGCCCCACAGCCTCCTCCACGCTCCATCCGAAGATGGCGGCGGCGCCGGGCAGCCAGTCGCTGATGCGATCCTCGGCATCGGTCACGAAGATCGCGTAGTCGGTCGCCGCCTCAACCGTGAGGCGAAACCGTTCTTCAGACGACTGCAGAGCCTCCACCTTGAACAGCCTGTCGATCACCGGGCCGAGGATCGTGGCGTAGGTCCGAAGAAACGTGGTGTCGTCTTCGTCGAAGAACCGGGGTCTTGTGTCGTCCACCTGCAAAAGCCCGTAGGCACGTTTTCCCGGCAGGAAGATGGGCGCGTTGGCCAAAGCCACGACACCTTCCTTTTTCATGAAGTCGGGCACCTCGAAACGGTCTTCTTCGTGAATATCTCGGCTGATGACCGGCGCTCCGGCTTTGATCGAGAAAGACTCGGATGAGTGTTCCTCCATTGGAATGCGCATGTTGCCCACGATCTCGGGCTTCCAGCCCACCCCGGCGCGCACCAGGAGGCTCCGGCCTCCCTCCTCGATCTCCAGCACCTTGGCGCGCTGCACGTCCAGGGCCTCTGCGATCAGCCGGCAGGCCTCGGCCAGGACTTCACCATGATCCTCCGACTGAAGCGCGAAGTCGGCCAATGTCTTCTGGCGCCGGACGAGGATGTCCATCTTGCCGCTCCTGTCGGAGCCGGCTTCTCCTGTGCTTGTCATGGCGCTCCGTCCCGAGATCGCATGGAATGGTGCGCTTGGCGCGCATCTCTCAACGGGAGAGGTGAGAATAGGGTCCGCTCGATCGGCGTGATCGGTCGCAAACGTGGAGGTTCAAGCGACCACTGTGCTCTGCATGACCAAGGGCGTCCGATGGCTTCGCGCGCGTTCTCACCCGGCTCAGCGGAGATCGTGATCAGATACGGCGCACCCAAGCGCTTTGCGCTGGCCTGAGCGTCCCGCCCGCGCTCAGGTCTCGACCGCCATCGCCAGCCGGAGACCTGTTTTGCTGACCGGTTTTGCCAAGGCGAGGCGGGTTTCACCCGGGCTGTCCGATGTCCCCCTACCGCCGATGATCAGGAAGCGAGTCTCCGGCACGCGGGCCTCGGCCAGCCGGACGATGATCATCCCGTCGAGCCCGGCTCCGAGTTGGCATTCGATCAGGGCATGATCGGGGCGAAGACGGAGGATCGCCTCGAATGCGTCGGCGGGGCGGGAGGCCACCCGGAGCACCGTGAACCCCAACTCCTCGCAGCGCTCACGTAGGTCCTCGGCTTCGATGAAGTCGTTCTCGAGGATCACCACGGTCCTGCCGCGCTTGCGCGCCTTTGCCGGCGACACCGATCCGTCTCCCTCGCACGACATCGGCATGGGCTCATCCTTCAAGCAAGGCGGCATGCGCTTCCCTCAAGGAAGCCACCTAAGCCGGATCCTGTTCCGGCGGGCGAGACAAGATTCGCGGTTTGATGCCGAAATGGTCGCGCGCGGCCCCGCCGCATGCCGGTTTTAACGGCAAGACGCGACGGGGCGTACGACAGCACATATGCCGGCCGATCCGCGCGCCACTCACAGCGGGCAGACCGGCCCCAGCGCCGCCCTACTCAGCGGAATGGATCGCTGAATGCGCAGACGTGCCGCACGCACGGCTGGGCTCGCCTCAGGTGGACGCGCCGGCGGTTCGCCGCGAATCTCTACCCGCTCAGTTCCTCGTCGCCGCGAGGAACTCCGAGAACCCGCCGCCGCCTCGCGCGGCGCCTCGGAGACCGCGGCGCGGCCCCGTCGACGATGGACAGTTCGGCATTGTCGCCGATCGCCTCCAGCATGTCGCGCGAGATTTCATAGGCGTAGACTGGATCGGCGAGACCGGCGAGAACCAGCGTAGACACCTCGATCTCGTCCAGAGCGTGGAATCGGGACGCGTGGACAGGGCGAGGCGCCGCCGATCGCGGCCTCGTCGGTGGGCCCCGCATCTCGGTGGCGAGATAATTGGGGTGGGCGGGCTCCTCCATTCGCGTGCGGCCGGTCAGCATGTCCGGCATGAGCAGCGGGATGATCGCGTCGACGCCGCCGTCGCGGAACATGTCCGCGACACCGCTTGGCTCGCTCTACGTCCCGAAAGGCTACGGGAAGTTGAAGTTTGCCTCGACCCCGACCCGTCGGTGAACCTCTCGGGCGTCGCGGGCGGGCTGGTGCGCTCGGTGGTCGACGACCACCGCCGCGGTGCCCGAGTCACGCGAGCCTGGCGGAAGTTTAATGGTACTGCTGCCGATACCGTGGCGAAGCCCTTAAAAGTGAAGGCGGCTGGTGAGTGGTCGCAGTGCCGTGTTTCCTGCACCTGCGAACAGGACCCGGCCGCGGGTCCTGCCGTTGAAGAACGATGCGCCGTCTTGGCGGCGTTCACACGCAGTCTCTGGGAACCACCTCATCCCAGTTCTCGGAATAGATCCGCCGCTCGCCTTCGAATGCGTCGAGCCGGGCGTGGATGTAGAAGTTCTCGGCGTCGGACGTCAGGACTGTGCTCGTGAGAGTCCGCGCCGACCAGTCGCCGCGGCGGAAAGCGCGCTCGGTTGCGGTGGTGCCGCGTAATGATGTGAAATCGGCGTCG
>JBPRGD010000115.1:0-4950 GCA_051428125.1 Candidatus Wenzhouxiangella sp. M2_3B_020 | reverse complement strand
ATGAACTCGGACGTGGCCAGCCGCATGACCTTTTGCCGCTCGCCGCGCCTGATCCTGTAATCCTTCCAGCGGAACACCACCGTTTCGGCGTCGGCGCTGATCAGGCGATGGTTCGAGATCGCCACCCGGTGGGTGTATCGGCTCAGGTAGGTCAGCACCGCTTGCGGGCCGCCGAGGGGCGGCTTGGCGTAGACCACCCATTCGGATTTACGGAACGGCGCAAGCCAGGAGGCGAAGGCATCCTCCTTGGCCAGCCGTTCGAGATCACCGTAGAAGGCCAGTTCCCCGGCGCGGTGTAGGGCCATCAGCCCTTCGAGGAACAGGCGACGGAACAGTCGCGACAGAACCCGCACATGCAGGAAAAACCCCGGGCGGCAGGCGATCCACCTTGTGCCGTCGGGCGACAGGCCGCCGCCCGGCACGATCATGTGGATGTGAGGATGGTGGGTCAGTGCCGATCCCCAGGTGTGCAGCACACTGGTCATGCCGATCCGCGCGCCGAGACGTTTGGGGTCGGCCGCGATGGTCATAACCGTTTCCGCCGAAGTCTTGAACAGCAGTCCGTAGACCGCCTTCTTGTTCCAGTAGGCAATCTGGGCAATCGCGGCTGGCAACGTAAAGACCACGTGGAAATACTCGACCGGCAGAAGATCGTCCGCGCGCGCCGCCATCCAGTCGCGCGCCGCCGGTCCCTGACACTTGGGGCAATGCCGGTTCTTGCAGGAATTGTAGGCGACGTGATGGTGGCCGCATTTGGCACAGCCCGCCACATGCCCGCCGAGCGCCTCGGTCCGGCAGGCCTCGATCGCCGACATCACCTTGAGCTGTGAGATGCTGACATGCCCGGCATTTGTCCGCCGCCACGCAGGGCCGTAGGCACGGAAGATGTCAGCGATCTCCAGCCTTGGCCGGGACACCGGCTTCGGGGGGCTACTCCAGTCCTCGTCGGAGGGTCTCGTCCTGAAGCAGCTTCATTTGCTCGAAGGGACTGACCGTGCCCCGGATCGTCTTGGTGGCCACCTGGGTGTAGCGCGCGGTGGTCGTCAGCTTGGCATGCCCGAGCAGCACCTGGATCACCCGCACATCTGTATTGGCCTCGAGCAGATGCGTCGCGAAGCTGTGCCGCAGCGTGTGCAATGTCGCGGCCTTCTTGATGCCGGCCATGTGCTTGGCCGAGGTGAATGCCCGGTTCAATTGTCGTGGCGACAGCGGATTGATCTTGGGCTTGCCGGGGAACAACCAGCCCTCGGGACGGGACTCGCGCCAATAGTCCCGCAACAGATCCAGCAGGCTGGGCGAGAGCATGGCCTTGCGGTCACGCCCGCCCTTGCCGTCGTCGACATGGATCAGCATCCGGTCGCTGTCGATATCCTTGACCTTCAGGTTGCAGACCTCGGACGCACGCCGCCCGGCTCCGTAGCTGATCCCGAGCGCTGCGCGATACTTGAGCCCCGGGCCCGGAACGGCGGCCATCAGATCGGCCACTTCCTCGACGCTCAGGACAACCGGCAACTTCCGGGGGTTGCGGTGGAACTGCATGAAACGCTTCATCTCGTCGCGTCCGCACGTGACGCCGAAGAAGAACCGCAGCGAGATGATGCGAACGTTGAAGGTGCTGGCTGTCACGCCCTCTTCGGTCATCTTGAGCTGGTATGTCCGCAGATCCTCCGGCGTGGCGGTGTCTGGCGGACGCCCCAGGAAGGATGCGAAATGCTTCACATTCCGGATGTGGGCTTTCTGGGTCTTCTCGCACAACCCGCGGATGTTCATGTCCTCGATCATCCGCTGGCGCAGTGGGGTGGTCTTCTTCTCCTCCATGGGAACCTCCTGTTTGACGGTGGGAAGACCCCAATCGTCAGCCCAGAAAGGCCAGCCACATAGAAAAACGCTGAAATGACGGACCAACGCCACCCAAGGGCGCCATTGCCGCGGAGCGGCTTAGTCCATCCGCCCCCTCGACGGTGCCCCTCGCGGTCGCGGCGTAGAATGAGCATGTGCAGGGAACGACTGCAATGTCCGCACTCCGGTCGTCATGCCGGTGAGGATGCTGCGCGATGCACGGACGGCCGGTTCGGTGGAGCCGCGCTGCGGCGCAGACCTCTGTCTTGAGCGTCGGCTGTGGGCCGGTAGCCGAACTTCATCTCGGACGCCGGAAAGATCCGGTCCCAACCCCTTAGCGGCCAGCCGTGGCTGGGACAGCGAAGAAACCCACTGCGGAAACCATTAGCTTCAAGCTATCGCGCAGCGAAGCGTCGACCAGCGAGACCGACCGCCAGAAGTTCATGGCATGACCTGAGGTCGTCCGAACGCGCCCCTTGCATCCTTAGACCCCACACGCCTGCTGTTGGGCGTCTCTGCGAACCGTGTTATACGCCCGAATAGTTGTTCTTCGAAGCTTCCCCGTCCCGCAGAAGCGGCCTGAACCGCACCGGGTGTGCCGGCGCCTCGCCGACGAACGTACCTCCGTCTGGCGATTGGATCGGAGACGACCTGGCGCTCCGCCCGCAAGCTTCAGCACATGCCCGTCATCGTCTATTGAAACGGGTCGATTCCAGGCAGCGAGCCTCAGACGCCTCCCTCGTGATTCAAGAAGGCTTCGATCTTTTTCCGTCTCGTGAAGCTATTTATCTGCTTCGTGATGATATGGTCGGGCTGGAACGATCGGGCACCATCCTGGTGGCACACGTTGAAGCACTTGTACCCTCCGGCCAATTTCTGTCCCTGGTTGGACGCAGCGACGGCAGTAATTTCCATGGCCTTCAGGTCCTCCATCGGTAGGTCGAGGCCCAGCCGCAAACGCGCCCTTTCCGCCAATTCCCAGAAACTTCCGACGTCTATCGCTTCTCCGGCGCTCAAGGGGCCCTGATTGGTCCTTTCGAGGGGACGGTTCACGGCATCTGGGGCAATCTCCTCCTTGTCCGTCACAAGAGCTCGCTCCCTCCTGTCATCAAACAGCAAGTCTGCCACGATGCCGACGATGTATGCAGGCTCCGACCCCATGTTGGTGACGATGCAGCGGGCGTTCTCGTCTTTTGCTGCGCCTCTCCCGATGTGCAGGACCGTTCTGCGCTGACGCAGGAAGTTGACGAGGAAGATCTGAAGGTACGCCACCCAGATCAGCACCATGACAGTGTTCATGATCACGTTCAGAATCGCCGTGTGATGCAGCGCCCACTGCCAAATCGTGGCCATCTCGCCCTCCTGAACACGTCCTTCGAACGGCCCGAGACAACCGCCGTACCGAACTGTTTCTGGCGACGCCCTTCGGCCTCACCCGCCGGGCACAAACTCAGGAATCGAGGTACGGGTTCGAGTGGCAAACGTTCGAAGGCGTCAAAATTTCCACTATCGAATGGCGAGCTCTTGCTCAGAAAGGCGCCGCCCGAAGAGATGGGCATTGCAGCAAGCTTCCATCGCGACCACGCAGCGCGGCAACTTGGCGGCCATGCCAATCACGACTCCGTCGTCGCATGCGGCGTCGAAGGACGACCGCACCCGCATCGTCCAGTCCGACAAGACTGCAGACCGTCTTGCCCAGATCTATTCCCAGAATGGCTATGGTCGTGGCTCGCTCCTGTTCTCAGCATGCGCCGGTGTCTTACGCGCTCCGGCTCGGGAGGGGCGGGCCATTCCATAAAAGCCGCAACTCTGGCTCGGCGGCATTGCTGGAGGGCTTCTTATCCGCCGGAAACATCTTCAGCCTCATTAACGGCGCTCGGTTTCCTGTAGCTTGTTGTTGATGTCCGTCGCCGCGATGGCCGCCTGCCCCGAGGCCACACTAATCTGCGCCAGCCCACGCACGACATCGCCCGCGGCGTACAGGCCGGGGACGCCGGTTCGCTGATGCTCGTCGGTAGCAAGGGCGCCGTCGGCGTCGGCTTCCGCGCCCAATTTCCGCGCGAGCGAGGACCGAATGCGCCGCCCCAGTGCCGAGTACACGGTGTCAAAGCGGAAGGTGTTTCCACCTCTGGTGTGCCACGTCTCTATGCGGCCGCGACTGATCGTGAGCCGCTCGATCGGCCCGTCGACAAGCTTGACCCCCGCCTCCTGCATCGTCTCCCGCTCCCCCGGCGGCAATTGGAGTGGCTGGCCCAGCGTAAGCAATGTCAGGTCGGAGGTGTAACGGCGCAAAAGCATCACCTCGCGCAGCGAGCATTCGCCGTATCCCACGATGGCGATCTTCTGATCTATCGCTTCGTACGCGTCGCAGATCGGGCAGTGCCTGATCAAGCCATTTTGCACGGCATTCGGAAGATCGGGAAGTTCCGGCTCGCGGTCCTCCACGCCGGTCGCCATCAGCACCGTTCTCGCTTCCAGTGTTCCAGCCCCGGTCACCGCCTGGAATCCTCCACCGGCACGCACGCGCAAGGCCTCGACCTCCGCGTCCAGAATGCCCGCGCCGTACCGCTCCGCCTGGGTCCGCATTCGCCGCAAGAGGTCCGGACCGGTCACCCCTTCGGGGAACCCGGCGTGGTTGTGCGAGACCGGGATCCACGAGGCGCGGCTCTTGCCGGCATCGACGACCAGGAACCTCCGCCGGAACCTCGCCAAATAAATCGCAGCCGTCAGACCGGCCGGCCCTGCGCCAATCACGAGACAGTCGAGCGCACCGCCGCCTGCCGCTTTCCGCAATGACATCTACTGCTCCCGTCGCCTTCCCGAAGAGCGCAGAAGAGTGGCCGTAGTTCCTTTGGAGGTGATGTGCCGCAAAGGGGCGATCGTCACCATCTAAGTTGCCCGTCAGATTTTTGACCTCGACCTGCTCGCCGGCTCCCAGCGCAACAGGTGTCACGGAAATCTGGCGAGATAGCGCGGAACCAGCCGGGCCAGATATTGCCGCACCCCTTTGCGGCACATCACCTCCAAAGGAACTACGGCCACCCTTCTGCGCTCTTCGGGAAGGCAACGGGAGCAGTAGATGTCATTGCGAAAAGCGGCAGGCGGCGGTGC
>JBPRGD010000114.1:0-1240 GCA_051428125.1 Candidatus Wenzhouxiangella sp. M2_3B_020 | reverse complement strand
TACGCGTTCCACGGCGGCGAATGGCAGGAGATCGACGGGATTGTCGAACGCGTCGCGTCGATGGATACCCGTCATGTCTGCGTGACCGGCGGCGAACCGCTGGCGCAGAAGCGCTGCATCGATCTGTTGCGACGTCTCTGCGACGCCGGCCTTGAAGTATCGCTGGAGACCAGCGGCGCTTTGCCGGTCGACGACGTGGATCCGCGCGTCGTCAAGGTGATCGACATCAAGGCGCCCGCCTCGGGCGAGGCCGGGCGCAACCGGTGGGAAAACCTCGAGCACCTCCAGCCCCACGACCAGATCAAGTTCGTGATCGCCGGCAGGAAGGACTTCGACTGGGCCGTCGACACCGTCCGTGAACATCGCCTGGAGCGCTGGGACGTCCTGCTCTCACCGGTCTGGGAGACGCTGGCGCCGGCCGATCTGGCCGACTGGCTGCTCGAGTCGGGCCTCGACGCACGCCTGCAGTTGCAGATGCACAAGCTGCTCTGGGGCGATCAGCCGGGGAAATAGCTACGACCGGCGCTGGCGCGTTCTCGAATGCGAATTCGAACCGCAGATGAGCGGATATTTGAATTGAACCGCAGATGAATGGAAATTCGAATTGAACCGCAGATGAACGCAGATGTACGCAGATTAAAAAACAATTCTCCTTGTTTCATGTATAAACAGGGCGCTTCCGGACCAGCACCGCTTGCGGAGGCAGGATGCAGGGATGTAACCGATTCCGCGCTAGGCTTTGTATGGAGATGGACTGAGTCAAGGCAAGAGTCGGGAGACCTGACGTAGCGATCAGCAGCGCGAATCAATCAAACGGTTGGGGCTTCTGCGGTTTTCAATCTGCGTTCATCTGCGTTCATCTGTGGTTCCCATTCGGTTTTTCCAGCGGTTTTCATTCATGACCGCGCACTGATCGCGATTCAATCTTCCGATCCACCGGTGGATTTCCCGGCCTCGATCAGCCGGTAGACGAAGTCCAGCGCTTCGCGCGGGCTCAGTTCGTCGGGGTCCAGCGCATCCAGCAGTTCCCGGACGGGATCGACTCGTTCTTCGGACGGCGCGCGATCTTCGCGTTCGCTCTCGCGCCGGCGCGCCGTGTTGCCGAACAGGCTGAGCTGCGGCGAGGTCGCGGACTCGGCGCCGGCTTCCAGCGTCTCGAGGTGTTTTCTCGCCCGCGCGAGGACGTCCCCGGGCAATCCGGCCAGGCGGGCGACCTGCAGACCGTAGGACTGGTTCGCCG
>JBPRGD010000113.1:0-31195 GCA_051428125.1 Candidatus Wenzhouxiangella sp. M2_3B_020 | reverse complement strand
CAAGGGCCACGGCCCACGGACCACGGAAACCGGAAACCGGAAACCGGAAACCGGAAACCGGAAACCGGAAACCGGAAACCGTCCCTCCCCGTTCCCCGCTATCATTCCCGGAGATTCTCCGCGCACCGGAGGCCGCCTTGGCCAACTCCCGTCGAACCTGGAACGTCGCCGTCGCCGGCGCTACCGGCGCGGTCGGCGAAGTGCTGCTGGAACTGCTGGACAAGCGCGGATTTCCGCTCGGCGAGCTTGCTTTGCTCGCCAGCGCGCGCTCGGCCGGGGAGCGGCTGCAATGCGGCCGACGCAGCGTGGCCGTGGAGCCGCTGGACGGGTTCGACTTCTCCGGCACCGATTTCGCCTTCTTCTCTGCCGGTGGTGCGGTGTCGGCCGAGCACGCGCCGCGTGCGGCGGACGCGGGCACGACGGTGATCGACAACACGTCGCACTTCCGGCTCGCCGACGACGTCCCGTTGATCGTGCCCGAGGTCAACGGGGATGTGCTCGACGACTGGTTCGGCCGCGGCACGACCGGCGGTATCATCGCCAATCCGAATTGCTCGACGATCCAGATGCTGCTCGCCGTCGCTCCGATCCATCGCCGCTTCGGCGTGACGCGAATCAACGTCTCGACCTACCAGGCGGTCTCGGGCGCCGGGCGAAGGGCGATGGAGGAACTGGCCCGGCAGACCGCCGAGAAGCTCAACTTCCGCGATCCGTCGGTCGAGGCGTTCAGCGCTCCGATCGCGTTCAACGTGATTCCGCGCATCGACGTCATGGACGACAGCGGTTTCACCCGCGAGGAGCGCAAGATGCACCTGGAAACGCGCAAGATCCTCGATTCCGACGCCATCGGGGTGAACGCCACCGCGGTGCGGGTGCCCGTCTTCTACGGCCACGGTGAGGCCGTGCATCTCGAAACCGCCGAGGCGTTCGACCTCGACACGGTGCGCGGCCTTCTCGACGATGCCGACGGGGTGGAGCGGGTCGAGGGCGAAAGCGATCCCATGCCGCTCACGCACGCATCCGGCCGGGACCCGGTGTTCGTCGGTCGTATTCGGCGTGATCCCACGCACGAAAATGGGTTGGATATGTGGATTGTCGCAGACAACCTGCGCAAGGGCGCGGCACTCAATGCCGTGCAGATCGCGGAGCGGCTCATCGCGCAGTCGGAAACCGGCTGAATCGGCCGAGCCCCGGCGATTGTCCATTCCGTCAAGTGCTTGCTATACTCCATTGAATTTTCGTGAAAGCAACCGGGGAATGCTTGTGGACAAGCGGGGCCGTGGGCGCAATTGGAGCAGCTATGCGATCGCCATCCTGGTGCTGGCCTTACCGTTGGGGGCACAAGCGCTGGGGCTGGGCGAAGCCCGGGTCGAGTCCTACCTCAATCAGCCGCTGGACGTGCGCATGCGGCTGCTGGATGCCTCCGAAACCGATCTCGATACGCTGACGGTCGGCCCGGCTTCCCCCGAAGACTTCGAGCGCCTCGGCATGACGAGCAGTTCGCTCGCGCTCAACCTCGACATTTCCGTGGACCGCACGCAGAGTCCGCCGGTCATCCACGTCACCTCGGACCGGCCCGTTACCGACCCCGTCGTCCAGCTGCTGATCGATGCGCGCTGGTCCAACGGCCGGATGCTGCGCGAGTACACGCTGTTTCTGGATCCTCCCACCGTCGATATCGAGCCGCCGGCGGCCCAGCCTTCGCGCGAGATCGCCGAGCCGGAGGCGCGTGAGCCGGAACCGGCGCCCGAGCCCGACCGGCCCCGCCCGGCACCTGCGGCCGACGCGCCTTCGGAACGAGCTTCGGCCGTTTCCGGAGCCCGCCGCTACGGGCCTGTTGCCGGCGGTGAAACGCTCTGGTCCATCGCCAGCGAGAATCTGCCGTCCGACGACGTGACGATGGACCAGATGATGATGGCGATCGTCGACCTGAATCCCGCCGCCTTCCGCGATCGCAACATCAACCGGTTGCTCCGTGGCGCTGAACTGGAACTGCCTTCGGCTCGGCAGGCGCGTGCGATGAGTGCCGAGGAGGCCGCCGCCGCGGTTGCGGCGCAGAACCGCGCGTTCCAGCGACTGGCCGCCTCCCGCCCGTCCCGGGTTTCCGACGCCGGCCGGGACATGGATGATCCGGCCGGGACCGAAGCCGCCGCCGCCGGAGAGACGGCGGCCGATGGGGGTGAGGATGACGTCGATCATCGCCTGTCGCTGGTGCCGCCGGGCGACGAGGAAGGTGGTGCCGGAACCGCTGACGGCGAGGCAGAGATCGAGTCGCTGCGCCAGCGCCTGGCACGCGCCGAGGAAGAGTTGTACGCAGCACGCCAGGAAGCCGACGATTTTCGCAACCGGGTGGAGGAACTGGAGTCGGTGGTCCGGGAAAATCCCGGTGGGCTGGGCATTCGCGACGCGGAGCTCGCCGGCCTCGAGGAAACGCTGCGCGCGGCGCGGGAAGCGACCCGGGAAGATGCCGACCCCGAACTGCGGGCAGAGGTCTCGGAGCGTCTGAGCGACTACCTGGAGCGCTACACGGCCGGACCGGAAGACGCGTCCGCCGAAGATGCGCCGGCCATGCCGGAGCGCGATGCCGAGTTCGCGGCGGCCGCCGAAAGCGCTGAAGACCGTGTCGCCGATGCGGAGGATGACGCCCGCGATGCGACCGCAACCGCCGGCGAGGAATCGCCGCAGGCGACCGCCGACGAATCCGGAGCCGCTGCCGATGCTCGGGACGACGGGGCGGACGAGCAGCAAACCACTTCCGAGCGCACCGTGACCGAAGTCGGCGGCGATTCCGGTTCGTGGTGGTCGAACCCGATCGTGCTGGTGGTCATCGGCCTGGTGATCCTGCTTGCGATTGCCGGCGGGCTCGGCATGGCCGTGCGGCGTCGGCGCCAGGAGGCGGCCGAGCGCGAGCGACCGCTCAAGCGGGCCGCCGACCTGTCCGAGTCGGAAGCGTCGACGAAGACGCCTGCCGAGGAAGCGCGCGAGCGGGTCGCCGCGCAGCCGGAAGACCTGGGCGCGCATCTCGCTTTGCTGAAGACGTTGGCCACCGAAGGCCGGGAGCAGGAATTCGGCGACGCGCTGGAAGCGATGTTCGAGCACGTGGATTCCGGCGACGAACCCGAATGGCGGGAAGCCCTTGATCTCGCCGGCCGGATCGTTCCGGGCCACGCGCTGGTCAAGGGCAGCGCCGACTGGGTTGCCGAATCCGAGGATGCCGAGGAACGCGGGGAGCCGTCCGAAATCGACGAGGAGACCGAGGTCGACGACCTGATGTCGCGGCTGGATGCCGAATCGGAATCCGAGGACGAAAGCGAGTGGCTGGGCGAAAAGGGCGAGGCCGACGAGGAGGATCAGCAAGAGAAAGTCGGACCGTTGCTTCGCGAGCCGGGTTTCGCCGCCGGCGGCAGCGAAGCTGAACGCCCGGAGAAAGAAGATGCGGAAGGCGCAGAAGCCGGGCACCGGGACAAAGCGTCGACCGAGGCAACGGAGCGCGAGGAAGCCGGCGACGAGGACGAACTTTCCGCCGAGGACGAAGCCCGTCGCGACGAGTCCGATGATCTCGTGCTCGACTGGCCCGACCTGGATTCCGAGACCGACGAGCAGGCCGGTCTCGGTGGCGGCGAAGAGGTCACTGCACAAGACGAGAAGACGGACGAAGGCGACGACACCGACGACATCTTCAGCCAGAGCGACGATGATATCGACGTCAAGCTGGACCTGGCCAAGGCCTATCTCTCGTGGAACAGTGCCGACTCGGCCCGCACCCTGCTGCAGGAAGTCGCGCGCGAAGGCAACGAATCGCAGCGCGCCGAAGCGCAGAAGCTGCTCGACGAACTGTCCGACGACTCCGAGTCCTGACGCGACATCTTCGGGCAATGCCGGCGGTCGGCTGACCGCCGGCATTGCAGACGCTCCTGGAACCCGTGAACCACCCAGAAACTCCGAACCGGATCGTGCTCGGCGTCGAATACGACGGCAGTCGATTTTTCGGCTTCCAGCGCCAGCGTCAGCAACCGACCGTGCAGGAAGTGCTGGAGGTCGCGACCGGACGCGTCGCGAATCAACGCGTGACGATCCACTGCGCCGGGCGCACCGACACCGGCGTCCATGCGCTGTGCCAGGTCGTGCATTTCGACACCGGCGCCGATCGATCCGAACGGACCTGGGTGCTCGGTTGCAACAGCAATCTGCCCGACGGCGTCAGCGTGCTCTGGGCGCGTGCGGCCCCCGACGGCTTTCATGCGCGCTTCAGCGCGCGCCGGCGGACGTATCGCTATCGCATCCTCAATCGCTGGACGCGCCCCGGGCTGGAAGCAGGCCGCGTGGCCTGGGAAAAGCGGGTGCTGGATGCCGATCGGATGAACGCCGCGGCACAGCGACTGATCGGAGAACGCGATTTCTCCAGCTTCCGAGCGCCCGGCTGCCAGGCGCGGCACGCCGTGCGAACGGTCCATTCGGCCGGTGTAGAACGTCGTGGCGATGAAGTGATTCTCGAAATCACGGCCAACGCATTCCTCTACCATATGGTTCGGAACATCGCCGGTACGTTGATGGCCATCGGAACCCGACAGCGGCCGCCGGAATGGATGGACGAAGTGATCGCCGCGCGTAACCGGAAGTCGGCCGGAGTGACGGCACCTCCGGAAGGCCTGTATTTCGTCGGCGTCGATTATCCCGACCACCCGGAGATTCCGGTCGCCGGTGGCAGCGCCGTGCCCCGTGGCTGGAACCTGAGCTGAAGACATGTCGAACACTCGCGTGAAATTCTGCGGCATCACGAGGACGGAGGATGCCCGGGCGGCGGCGTCGCTGGGCGTGGATGCACTCGGGCTGGTGTTCGTCGGGCGTTCGGTTCGGGCGGTGACCCCCCAACGGGCCGCCGAGATCTGCGCCGCGCTACCGCCGCTTGTCACGACGGTCGGGCTGTTCATGAACCCGTCGGAAAACGAAGTCCGCGACGTGCTCGAACGCGTTCCGCTGAACTGGCTGCAGTTCCACGGTGGCGAAACACCGGAGTTCTGCGGGCGGTTCGGGTTGCCTTACATCAAGGCGTTGCCCATGGCTTCACCCGGCGACGTGCAGTATGCTCCCTGGTCCGGCGCATCGGCGCTGTTGCTCGACGGTCATGCCGCAGGGGCGATGGGCGGATCCGGCGAGGCCTTCGATTGGAGTCGGGCCGTGTTTCCCGACCGTCCCTGGATCCTCGCCGGCGGGCTGACGCCCGAGAACGTGCGCCGCGCGGTCGACGCAACGGCCGCCGACGCGGTCGATGTCTCGTCGGGCATTGAAACCGAGCCCGGCGTCAAGAATGCTACGCTGATGCAACGATTCATGGAGAACCTTCGCAATGGCTGAAGTCATGGAACCGGCCTCGCGTCCCGTGCAACCAGACCGGGACAGTCTGCCCGATGCCAGCGGGCACTTCGGACGATTCGGCGGGCGCTTCGTCTCCGAAACGCTGATGTCGGCGCTGGAGGAGCTGGAGCAGGCCTGGCTGAAGTATCGCGACGACGAGGCGTTCAACGCCGAACTGGATCACGACCTGGCGCACTTCGTGGGCCGGCCCTCGCCGCTGTATTTCGCCGAGCGCCTGACCGAACACGCAGGTGGCGCCCGGATCGTGTTCAAGCGCGAGGATCTCAATCACACCGGCGCGCACAAGATCAACAACACTGTCGGGCAGGCGCTGCTGGCCCGGGCAATGGGCAAGAAGCGCGTCATCGCCGAAACCGGCGCGGGCCAGCACGGCGTCGCGTCGGCCACCGTGGCCGCGCGGCTGGGCATGGAGTGCGTCGTCTACATGGGCGCCGAGGACGTGCGCCGGCAGGCCATCAACGTCTTCCGCATGAAGCTGCTCGGCGCCGAAGTCGTCAGCGTCGATTCCGGCGCGCGTACGCTCAAGGACGCGCTGAACGAGGCGATGCGGGACTGGGTGACGAACGTCGACGATACCTTCTACATTCTCGGCACCGTCGCGGGTCCGCATCCATACCCGGCGCTGGTCCGCGATTTCAACGCCGTGGTCGGGCGCGAGGCCCGGAGGCAATCCGTCGAAGAGTACGGCAAGCTTCCCGACGCGCTCGTCGCCTGCGTGGGCGGAGGTTCCAACGCGATGGGACTGTTCTACCCGTTCATCGACGACGAGCAGGTTTCGATGTACGGCGTCGAGGCCGCGGGTCGCGGCCTTTCGGGAACCGAGCACGCCGCCAGTCTCTGCGCCGGCCGCGTCGGCGTGCTGCACGGCTCGCGCACCTATCTTCTCGACGACGATGCCGGCCAGATCCGGCATACCCACTCGGTCTCGGCCGGGCTCGATTACCCCGGGGTAGGCCCGGAGCACGCCTGGCTCAAGGATTCCGGGCGTGCCGAATACGTCGGTGTCGACGATGACGAGGCGCTGGAAGCCTTCCACCTGTGCACCCGCAAGGAGGGCATCATGCCGGCGCTTGAGACCGCGCACGCCATCGCCTGGGGAATCCGGCAGGCCGCGGAGATGAGCTCCGACCAGGTCGTGCTGATCAACATCTCGGGTCGTGGCGACAAGGACATCCACACCGTCGCCGATATCGAGGGGATCGACGTTTGAATGCAATGAACAACCGAATCGATCGCCGTTTCGCGGCATTGTCGGACGCCGGACGCAAGGGGCTCATCCCCTACGTCACGGCGGGGCACCCGCACCCGGATGCGACCGTCGACATCCTGCACGCCCTGGTCG
This sequence comes from Candidatus Wenzhouxiangella sp. M2_3B_020, assembly GCA_051428125.1. Lineage (GTDB taxonomy): Bacteria > Pseudomonadota > Gammaproteobacteria > Xanthomonadales > Wenzhouxiangellaceae. The sequence goes on along the minus strand of JBPRGD010000113.1, from coordinate 24,477 downwards.
AGCACGGGGCCGACCTGGTCGAGCTCGGCGTGCCTTTCTCCGACGTCATGGCCGACGGACCCGTGATCCAGAACGCCTGCCAGACGGCGCTGGAACACGGAACCGCGCTGGACGACGTGTTCGGGATGGTTCGGCGCTTCCGCGAGCGCGACACCGAGACGCCGCTGATCCTGATGGGTTACATGAACCCGGTCGAGCGGCGCGGTCTCGAGCGCTTCGCCGAGGAGGCGGGTGGCGCCGGCGTCGATGGACTGCTGATCGTCGACTGCCCGGTCGACGAAGCCGCCGAAACGACGGCCGCTTTTGCAGAGCACGGCATGCACCAGATCTTCCTGGTCTCGCCGACCACCACCGAGCCGCGGATCGCCAGACTCGCGCCGGCCGGCGGCGGCTTCATCTACTACGTCTCGCTCAAGGGCGTGACCGGCTCGGCCGCGCTGGATGCGTCGTCGCTGGAGCCTGCGCTGAAGAAGATCCGCGATGCGTCCGACCTTCCCGTGGCGATCGGATTCGGCATTTCGACCGCGGAGCAGGCCCGCGAGGTTTCGGCGGTCGCCGATGCCGTCGTGATCGGTTCGGCCCTGGTCAGCAAGCTCGACGAGACCCGATCCAGCGACGAGGCCGTCGGCGTCGTCGCCGACTATCTCGGCGGCATCCGGTCGGCGCTGGACGATGCGGCTGTAGGGGCGGCGGCGTCATGAGCTGGTTCCAGAAGCTCATGCCTTCGCGCATCCGTACCGAGGGCGGCAAGACACGGAAGGTCCCGGACGGGCTGTGGACGAAGTGCCGCGAATGCGAGGCGGTGCTTTACCGACCCGAGCTCGAGCGTTCGTTGCTGGTCTGTCCGAAGTGCGACCACCACATGAGCCTCACCGGGCGGGCACGGCTGGAGGCGTTTCTCGATCTGGACGAACGCGAGGAGCTCGCCGCGGAACTGCGGCCGGCCGACCCTCTCAAGTTCCGCGACAGCAAGCGCTACCGCGACCGGCTCACGGCCGCGCACAAGTCCACCGGCGAGCACGATGCGATGGTGACGATGAAGGGGCGGCTGATGGAGTTGCCGCTGGTCGCATGCGCCTTCGACTTCAAGTTCATGGGCGGTTCGATGGGGTCGGTGGTCGGCGAGAAATTCATGGCGGGCGTCAATGCAGCCCTTGAAAACCGGCTGCCGCTGGTGTGTTTCAGCGCATCGGGCGGCGCGCGCATGCAGGAAGGCCTGTTCTCGCTGATGCAGATGGCCAAGACCTCGGCCGGACTGGCGAAGATGTCCGAGGCCGGATTGCCCTATCTCTCGGTCCTGACGCATCCGACCACCGGCGGCGTTTCGGCAAGCCTCGGCATGCTCGGCGACGTCAACATCGCCGAGCCGAACGCGTTGATCGGCTTCGCCGGCCCGCGCGTGATCGAGCAGACCGTCCGCGAACAACTGCCCGAGGGATTCCAGCGCGCCGAGTTCCTGCTCGAAAAGGGCGCGATCGACCTGATCGTGGACCGTCGCGAGATGCGGCAGAAGATTCATCAGCTGCTCACGCTGCTGCTCGGCGGACACGGCTACGGACCGGCGCGCGAAGGCGCGATCGAGCCGGCCTGACGCGACCGGGAATCCTTGAAGCAGGCGCCGGGCACGCTGGACGAGATGCTCGCGTTGCTGGAGCAGCGCGCCCCCCAGACCCATATCGCGCTCGGCCTGGACCGCGTGGCCAGGGTCCTTGCGCGACTGGACGTCGACTTTTCGCGCACCCGTGTCGTCGGCGTCGCCGGGACCAACGGGAAGGGATCCACGGTCGCATTCCTCGAATCCGTGGGCGCGGCCGCCGGCAGCCGTGTTTTCGCGATGACGTCTCCGCACCTCGTGCGGTTCGCCGAGCGTTTCCGCATCGACGGCGAACCGTTGCCCGATTCCGATGTTCTCGAAGCGCTTCAGCGGGTCGAGCACGCTCGCGAAGACCTCGATCTCACGTGGTTCGAGCACGTGACGCTGGCCGGATTCTGGCTGGGGGGACGGCTCCGCCCGGACTGGTTCGTCGCCGAGGTCGGAATGGGCGGGCGACTCGATGCCGTCAATGCCGTCGATGCCGATGTCTCGGTCATCACGTCGATCGGCCTGGATCACCAGCGCTGGCTTGGCCGTACGCGTGCGGCGATCGCGCGCGAGAAGTGCGGCATCGCGCGGACGGGCCGGCCGGTCATCGTCGGCGAGAAGCGGCGGCCCGAAGGCATGCTTGCCGAGCTCGAGGGCATCGGTGCCGAAGTCCGGCTGGCCGGACGCGACTTCGATTGGCGCTGGCGCGGTCAGGAGGTCCTTATCCGCATCGACGGCGAGCGTTTCGGGCCTGTCGCGCCGGGCCTCTCCGGTCGCCATCAGGCGGCGAACGCGGCCTGCGCGGCGACCGCCGCCAGGGCGCTGGAGCCGTCGCTGCCCGCCGACGCCATCGTCCGGGGAATTTCCCGGGCCCGGCTCGCGGGCCGTTTCCAGCACGCTGCCGCCGCGCCCGACATCTTCGTTGACGTCGCCCACAATCCGGCCGCGGCCCGCACGCTGGCTGCGCTGCTGGAGGGCGTGCCGGGACGGAAACACGCCGTGTTCGCCGCGCTGGACGACAAGGATGTCGCGGGCGTGGCGCGGGCGCTGGCGGGCAGGTTCGAGCGCTGGTACGTCGCCGCCCTGGACGCACCCCGCGGGCTCGGGGCACGGACCGTCATCGAGCGCATGCGCCTGCCGGCCTCCGAGCCCGAGCCGGAAGCGTTAGAATCGGTGGCCGATGCGCTGGCCGCGGCGCGTGCCCGAAGCGGGCCCGACGACACCATCGTGGTGTTCGGGTCGTTCCTCACTGCGGCAGCGGCACTGGCGGCGATGGAAACACCGGCACGACGTCGTCGCACCCGTACATGAACCGAGCAGGGATTCCCGACAGATTCTTCCATGGACAAGGTCTTGAAGCGGCGCCTGATCGGCGCGTCCATTCTCATTGCGCTGGCGGTGATCTTCGTGCCGATGCTGCTCGTCGATCCCGATTCGGTCGGCGAGGGCCCGGACGGCCGCGTCGAAGTGCCGCCGATGCCCGAGTCGGCCGGCGAAGTCCGGCGGATTCCGCTTGATCCCGATGCCGCCCGCGTTGCCGCAGGCGAGCGTGACACGGCGCGCGATGTCCTGCCGGCGGTAGAGCCCGAATCGTCGGAGGCCGATGATGCGCCGAGTCCATCCGACGAAATCGTGCTGCGGCCCGAACTCGACGAGCGGGCCGCGAGCACGGACGCGCCGGCGCAGATCGCGCCGCCGGCCGGGAGCGAACCGGGGCGCGAAGAGGACGGCGAGGCCAACGGTGCCGAAACCGATTCGCAACCGGATCCGGAGCCGTCGGACGTCGCCGCTTCCGATGCACCTGCCGAGGAGCCCGAAGCGGCCGCCGAGCCGCAGCCGGAGGCCGAATCGATTTCGCTGGGCGATTACGTGGTCCAGGTGGCCAGCTTCGGGTCCGAGGATGCCGCCAACCGCGTCCGCAGCAGGCTGGAGGCGCTGGGCCACATCGTCAGTCGCGACGAGATCGTTCGCGGCCGTACGATGCTTTACCGGTTGCGCACCGGCCCGTACCCGTCGCGCGCGGCGGCCGAACAGGCGCTGGAACAGATCAGCACCACCGTGCAGGGCGTCGAACCCATCGTGCGCGAGTACGACGAGGAACTGCGTGCGGCCGAGGAACCCGGTTTCGCCGTACAGGTGGGCAGTTTCGTCGGCGAGGACAATGCCGAGACCGAAACCGCCCGCTTGCAGGAACTGGGATTCGAAGCATTCCGGTTCAGCGAACAGGTCGGCGAACGCGTGATCTGGCGGGTCATGGTCGGGCCGGTACCGGAGCGCGCCGCGGCCGATTCGCTCAAGCAGCGCGTGACGCGCGAGGCGGGCGTCGAGGGGCTGGTGGTCAGCTATCCATGAACGCGGCCGATCTGGTCATCGTCGCCATCCTGGCGGTGTCGGTTCTGGTCAGCCTGTTTCGCGGTTTCATCAAGGAAGCCTTCTCGATCGTCGTGTGGGTCGCGGCCATCTTTGCCGCGTTCCAGGTCGCCGAGCCGTTTGCCGAGGCCCTCGAGCCGGTCATCGACTTGCCGTCGGCGCGCATGATCGTCGCGTTCGCGGCCGTATTCCTGCTGGTACTCGTCATCGGCGGGTTGATCGGTTTCCTGGTATCGAAGATGGTCGAGAAGACGGGGTTGTCGCCCACCGATCGATTGTTCGGAGCGCTGTTCGGTCTTGCCCGCGGCCTGGTCATCGTCGTGCTGGGAGTCATGCTTCTGCGCGTCACGCCCTTCGCGGAGGATCCGTGGTGGCGCGAATCGCGGCTGGTGCCGACGTTCGAGACAATGGCCGACCGGGCGCAGACCTGGCTACCGGAGTCGGTACGCGGGATGTTCGAGGAGGCCTCGCGACCGGAAACGTCGGTCGCGACCGACAGCGAGGCACTGCCCTCACCGATGGAGAATCCGTAGCTATGTGTGGAGTCGTGGGAATCTTCGGCCATGGTCCGGTCGCCGCGCGTCTGTACGATGCGCTGACCATTCTTCAGCACCGCGGGCAGGACGCGGCCGGCATCACGACGCTGGACGGGCGCCGAATGCGATCGGCGCGCGGCATCGGGCTGGTACGCGACGTGTTCGACGCCGACAGCATGGATGGGTTGACCGGAGACATCGGCATCGGCCACGTTCGCTATCCGACCGCGGGCTGCGACCGGCCGGACGAGGCGCAGCCGATGTACGTCAACGCGCCCTGGGGCATCGCGTTGGGGCACAACGGCAACCTGATCAACAGCGAATCGCTGAGCGATGCGTTGTTCCAGGAAGATCGCCGGCACGTCAACACCGAGTCCGATTCGGAAGTGCTGCTGAACGTGCTCGCCCACGAACTGTCCGAGCGTTCGACCAACAACCTGGAAGCGGCCGACCTGTTCGCCGCCGTCGACGGCGTCTACGAGCGCTGCCGCGGTGCCTACGCGGCGGCCGCGCTGATCGCGGGCGTCGGCATGCTCGCCTTCCGGGACCCGCACGGCATCCGCCCGCTGGTGCTTGGCCGGCGCGAGGGCGACGGGGGCATCGAGTACATCATCGCCTCGGAATCGGTGGTGCTGGACATCCTGGGTTTCGAGCTCGTCTCCGATGTCGCGCCGGGGGAAGCCGTCCTGGTCACGCTGGACGGGGAACTGCTGCGCCACCGGAGCCGCCACGCCGCGACGCACACGCCGTGCCTGTTCGAGTACGTCTATTTCGCGCGGCCCGATTCCATGCTCGACGACCTGTCCGTCTACAAGGCGCGACTGCGAATGGGCGAGAAGCTGGGCGACCGGATCCTGCGCGAATGGCCCGATCACGACATCGACGTCGTGATCCCGGTGCCGGACACGAGTCGCACGGCGTGCCTGCCGCTGGCGCACATGCTGGGCGTGAAGTACCGGGAAGGGCTGATCAAGAATCGCTACATCGGCCGGACCTTCATCATGCCCGGACAGGCCGAGCGGGCGAAGTCGGTGCGGCGCAAGCTCAACACCATCTCGCTGGAGTTCCGCAACAAGAACGTGCTGCTGGTCGACGACTCCATCGTCCGCGGCACGACGTCCAAGCAGATCATCCAGATGGCGCGCGAAGCCGGCGCGCGAAAGGTGTACATGGCTTCGGCGTCGCCCCCGGTGCGCCATCCCAACGTCTACGGCATCGACATGCCGGCGGCCGCCGAACTCGTCGCGGCCGGACGCAGCGTGGAGGAGGTCCGGGCGATCATCGGCGCCGACCGCCTGATCTACCAGGACCTGTCCGATCTCGAAAGCGCGGTGCGCGGCAAGAACCGGGCGCTGGACGGGTTCGACTCGTCGTGCTTCAACGGCGAATACGTCACCGGGCTGGAGGACGGCTACCTCGAGGCGCTGGAAGAGCGTAGGGCCGACGCGGTACGGGAGACCCGGCGGCGCGCCGGCTGAACCCGGCGGACTCGTCGCCCCGGCGGTGTCCCGATGGTCCCGGTGATTCCGGAAGGTACCGCGCGTGGCCCGATGCGCGGCCGGTCACCTCGTGTTGACCCGCCGAATGGAGACTCGAAACCATGAGCACTCTAGCGATCGTCTGGTTCCGCCGCGATTTCCGGCTGGCCGACAACCCGGCGCTGGACCAGGCGCGCAACGATTTCGATCGGATTCTTCCCGTCTACGTACACGATCCGGATGCCGAGGGCGACTGGGCGCCGGGGGCGGCGAGCAACTGGTGGCTGCATCACGCGCTCTGCGACCTTGGCGATCGACTGGCCGAGCGCGGGGCGCGGCTGGTCATCCGGCGGGGCGAGGCGCTGGTGCACCTGCGCGACATCGCGCGCAAGACCGGAGCCGACGCGATCTACTGGAACCGGCTCTACGAACCGGCCATCGTCGAGCGCGACAAGTCGATCAAGTCGGCCCTCGCCGACGAGGGCGTCGAGGCGAAGTCGTTCCGGGCCGCGGTGCTGTTCGAGCCCTGGGAATTGCTCAACGACGGCAGGCCTTACCAGGTGTTCACTCCCTACTGGCGTCGTACGCAGAAGGCGTGGCGAGCGGTTTCCACGCGTCCCGAACCGCGCGAGCTGGTTTCGCCCGACGATGTGCCGGGCGGCGATGTCGTCGACGACCTCGAGCTGTTGCCCGAGCACGACTGGGACGGGAAGCTCGGGTCGGCGTGGTCGCCCGGCGAGCTGGGCGGGCGCCGTCGGCTGGAGCGTTTCGTCGAAAGCGGCGTCGACGACTACGAGACTCTGCGCGACCGCCCCGCCGAGGACGGCACCTCCCGCTTGTCTCCGTACCTGCATTTCGGCCACGTCTCGCCGGCCCAGGTCGTCGCCGCGCTCGAACCGTCGGGCGAGCTTCCCGGCGGAAAGGGGCGGCTCGGCTTCGTGCGCGAACTGGCCTGGCGCGAATTCTCGATGCTGCTGCTTTTCCACGACCCGGGTCTGCCGGACCGGGCGCTGAAGGAGAACTTCCGGGATTTCCCGTGGCGGAAGCGCTCCGACTATGCCGATGACCTACGGGCCTGGCAGCGGGGACGCACGGGCGTGCCGATGGTCGATGCGGGCATGCGGCAACTCTGGGCGACGGGCTGGATGCACAACCGGATCCGCATGGTGGTGGCCTCGTTCCTGACGAAGAACCTGCTGGTTCCCTGGCAGGAGGGCGAAAGCTGGTTCTGGGACACGCTGGTCGACGCCGACCTGGCGAACAATTCGCAGGGCTGGCAGTGGACGGCGGGCTGCGGTGCCGACGCGGCGCCGTACTTCCGGATCTTCAATCCCGAGCGCCAGGCCGAACGATTCGATCCCGCCGCGGAATACATCGCGCGCTGGTGTCCGGAACTGGAAGGTCTGAGCGTCAAGGAACTGGCGCGACTGGATTCCGAGGAGCGCCGCCGACGCGGCTACCCGGAACCGTTGGTCGATCTCAAGCGGAGCCGGGAGCGCGCGCTGCGAGCGTTCGACCGGGTCAAGCGCTGATTCTCCGGTCCGTCTTCAGCGCCGCTGTCGCGGATCGAAGGCCTTGCGGTAGTACCAGTGCCAGGGCTCCCAGTCGATTCCGTGTCGGTTGTTGTTCGGGTAGGACTCCCGGAACCCGTACAGCCGCGCCTGCGACTTCAGCCACTCGTATGCGCGCGACATCGAGAATTCCTGCGTCAGCGGCCGGATGCCGGGCGCCGTCAGGTCCACCGCGTTGCCGCTGTGGTGCTCGCTGTAGCCGGGCGCGGCGGTGACCCGCAGTACGCGATCGACGGGCTGGTCGTCCGCCAGCTTCCTGCGAACGAGTTCGGCCTGGTAGGCGACGGGGCGAAAGCCCGAGACGATCTTCAGGTCGATGTCGTGTCGGCGCGCATCCTCGCGCAGCGCCTTCCAGGCCGCCGCGGCCTCGGGCGCGAGCTCCGTTTCCCGGTTGAAGATGTCGAGGCCGATCGACACCCGGCCGGTGTTCTCCGGCACCAGCCTAAGCCGACGCTTTACGCCGTAATTGGATGGGATACCCAGTTCCCGGTGTAGGCGCACGATGTCCTGTTCCCATTCGGACGCATCGTCGAGCAGGCGCTTGGAGAGGTCGACGGGCTGGTCGTCGTCCGGAAGCCCGGTGGCCTGGTAGCCCATTCGCTCCATGAATGCCCAGGCCTGCGGCTTGACGGTGCATTTGAGCCGCTGGATGCCGAACGAACGCGCGGTCCGCTCGACTTCGGCGACCAGCCTGCGGGCGGTATCGGCACGCGCCTGCTTCGGATCCAGGTACATCGCCAGGACCCGGGCATGGTCGAGGTCCAGCGCCGCCATGCCCGCGAGCCGCCGCTGGTCGATGGCCAGGAGCAGCGCCTCATCGGGCAGCAGCGATGCGAGTCGCTTTTCGATGTTGTCGCGCTGGGTCGTCGCGCTGGGCTTCATCAGGTCGGGCAGTCGACCCCGGACCAGTCCGGCGAGTTTCGGGAGCTCCGCGGCACGTGCGGGCCGGATTCGAAGGCTGTCCGCGTTGGAATTCATCGCAAGGGTCCCATGCTATATTTCAATTCATGGAGACTCCCCCCAGTCTCAATCAAGTCGTGCGCGCGGCGGTAGTATCTCCCACATTACTGGCCTTTGCAGCACTGATGTTGCTGCTGCCGCTCTACCGCCTGGTGCTTCCTTACTGGCCCGAGCCCATCGTGGAACACCTGCTTCCCGACGGCCGGGTGCTTCTGCGGGGCGCCAGCGAGACGTTTCGCGCCGGTGGCGTGATTCGCAGCCGCCCCGTGCATGCCGCGCGCATCGAATTCGCCGACGGACGGACCTCGCTGGCTTACGTGGTTGCCGTTCGGCGCAACGGGGCGCCGGCGACGGCGCCGCCGGCCGGCGTGGTCTGGCAGCCGGATGGCGACGACTGCGAGATCGCGACCAGGCCGCCCAACGGCGAGGCGAAATGGATGCCGTGCAGCACGGTCGTCGAAGTGTCGAAACCGAATCGGATGCATCTCGCGGCCCGGGCGCGACTGGCGCTACAGCAATCCCTTCCCGGCTGGCGCATCCAGCCGTAGACGCAACCCCGGTGTGGAGGCCGCCCCGGCGGTGAGAATCGCAGCGGTTGCTACCTCGAATGCCGGATCGGGTTTCCGGTTTCGGCAGGCGGACTACGGGAACATCTCGACATCGCCGATATCGTCGGTGTCCGCTGCCACCATGGCCAGCCGGTCGAAGCCAAGCGCGACGCCCGAGCATTCGGGGAGACCCGTCTGCAGCGCATCGATCAGTCGCTCGTCGATCGGCATGCTGCTGCGGCCGAGTTCGCGGCGTCTCCGGTTGTCGGCCTCGAAGCGCTGTCGCTGGGCCGTGGCATCGGTGAGTTCCCGGTAGCCGTTGGCCAGCTCCAGCGTTCCTGCGAAGACCTCGAAGCGTTCCGCCCATTCGGGTGCGTCGGGTCTGAGCCGGGCGAGGGCGGCCTGGCAGGCCGGATAGTCGTGGACCACCGTCAACTGGTCCAGCGGCAGGGTCGGCTGCACGCGCGTGGCGAACAGCCAGTCGAACAGTTCCGGGCGTTCGAGCCCGGCCGGGGCATCGGAGGCCAGTCGCCGGAGTTCGTCGACGCAAGCCCCGGCCGGATCGAGGCCCAGCTCTTCGCCCATCAGATCGCGCCACGGCACGATGCGTCGGTGCCAGCGGCGACCCGGCGTCAGCATCTCGACGAGGTCCAGTACTTCATCGGCCAGCCGGGACCAGGTCCAGCCGACCCGGTACCACTCCAGCAGCGTGAACTCGGTACGGTGAAGCCGGCCGTGCTCGCCGGCGCGAAATACCGGTCCGAGTTCGTAGAGGTCGCCGGCTCCTGCGGCCAGCAGTCGCTTGTGGGCGTATTCCGGCGACGTCCGCAGATAGCCTCCCGGGGCGAGCGCCACGCTTTCGATGTGCACGTCGGTCACGCCGCACGTCGTCGTCGCCGGCGTCAATGCCTCTTCCACGCCGCGTTGTGCGAAGAACTGGCGGATCGCGCGGACCAGGCGGGCGCGGAGGCGGAAGGACCGGACCGTGGACATCGACGAAGGGTCGGGAAGGTCGCTCAACGCGGTCGATGCCCGTCAGCCCGACGCGCGGCCGACAGGATGGGGCTGGGCAAGCGTGTCGAGCACCAGCCGGATGCCGGGTTCCCGGAGCTGGCGTTTCTCCAGCTCGAGGCTTCGGGCCGACAGCGGATGGGCCTGGAGCCAGCCTTCGGGGAGCGCCAGTCGCAGTCGCCCGCCGTCGTCGGCCGTCAACGCGAAATCGGGCAGGTCGGCGTCGGACCGGGAGCGGGCCAGCGCCACCGCGATGCGGAGGATGGCCAGAAGCGGGCCGGCCGCGGACCGCAGGCGCTCGGGCAGTTCCTCCAGAACGTTGTCCGGGAGCTTGCGCCGCTGGTGCCGCAGCAGGAACGCGACGAGCTGCTGTTCCTGCCGCGTGAATCCGGCCATGTCGGAATGCTCGACGACGTATGCGCTGTGGACCTGGTAGTGGCTGTGCGCGATTCCCAGCCCGATCTCGTGCAGCAGGCAGCTCCAGTCGAGCAGGTCGCGGTGTATGCGGCGCAGATCGAGTGGTTCGGCGATCTGCTCGAACGCGCAGAGTGCGAAATCGCGCACGCGCTCGGCCTGTTCGCGATCGGCCTCGAAGCGCTCGGCCATCGCGCGCACGGTCTTTTCCCGCGGGTCGCGGTGCTCCAGACGGCCGACCATGTCGTAGAGAAGCCCTTCGCGCAGAGCGAACGGGCTGACCTGCAGGCTTTCGATGCCGAAGGTGCGCATGCAGGCCTCGAGCACGAGCACGCCGCCGGCGATGACCGGCTGGCGCCTGCCCGACAACCCGGGCAGGGAAACCCGGTCGACGTGACCGGATTCGATCAGCCGTTGACGCAATCCTTCCACCTCGTCGAGCCGGATGGGCACCGGCAGCGTATCGTCACGGGCGGCGACGATGCCCTGCACGGCCCGTATGGTGCCCGACGACCCGATCGCCGTGCGCCAGTCGGAGCGCCTTAGCTGCGGGCGCAGGGCTTGCAGTTCGGTCTCGATCTCGGCCGCGGCGCGGCGCCACCGCTTGGCCGTGATCCTGCCCTTGCCGAACGCACGGCGCGTCACGCCCACGCAGCCGAACTGGATGCTTTCGACGAACGCCGGGTCGAATTCCCGGCCCGCGGCGAGCTCGGTCGAGCCTCCGCCGATGTCGATCACCAGGCGCGATTGCTCGCTGAACGCCGTGCCCTCGGTGACGCCCAGCCAGACCAGCCTGGCTTCCTCGCGTCCGCTGATGACGTCGATGGGGCAGCCCAGCGCCGACTCGGCCCTGCGCATGAACCGCTCGGGATCGGCCAGCCTGCGGAACGTCTGCGTGCCGACGGCGCGGACTTGCTGCGGGGGGATGTTGGCGAGGCGCTGACCGAAGCGCGATAGCGAATCCAGCGCCCGTTCACGGGTGGCATCGTCCAGCCGGCCGCGCTTGTCGAGCCCGCCGGCGATGCGCACCATGTCCCGTATCCGGTCGATGACGCGCAGTTCGCCGTGTTCCCGGCGTGCGACCAGCATGTGGAAGCTGTTGCTTCCCAGGTCGACGGCGGCATACAGGTTGCGGTGGGGCATCGGGCGGAAGACGTTCCGACGGACGAGCCGGAATGATACTAGCACCCGCCTTGCCCGAACGGTCCGGGTCGGTCAGTCGGAGGTGTCCGCCCGCGCCATCAGCGCTTCCTGGGCGATTCGTGTCGGCTCGCCGTCTTCGGGCCAGAGGTGCAGGTAGCTACCGTCGGCCTGAAGGGCCCAGGCCTGGCGGTTGTCGGCGAAGGCCAGCTCGATGGCCTCGTCGAGCATGCGCTCGGCGAGGGCATTCTGGTTGAGCGGAAACGCCGTTTCTACGCGTTGGAAGAGGTTTCGCTCCATCCAGTCGGCACTGGAGCCCCAGATCTCGGAGTCGCCGCCGTTGACGAAGCGGTAGACGCGAGAGTGTTCCAGGAAGCGACCGAGGATGGAGCGCACGCGGATGTTGTCGGACAGGCCTTCGATGCCGGGTCTCAGGCAGCAGGTTCCGCGAACCATCAGCCGCACCGGCACGCCGGCGCGCGAGGCGCGATAGAGCGCGCGAATGATCTTCGGCTCGGTCAACGAGTTCAGCTTCGCATCGATACCGGCGGGCCGGCCTTCCTCGATGTGCGTGATCTCGCGCTCGATGCGCCCGAGCAGGAACTCGTGCAGGTGAAACGGCGAGTGCACGACTTCGTGGGTGTCGGCGGCGCTGCCGAGCCCGGACAGCTGCATGAACAGGGCGTGTACGTCCTCTCCGAAACGCGCGTCGGCGGTCAGCAGCGCGAAATCGGTGTAGGCCTTGGCCGTGCCCTGGTGGTAGTTGCCCGTCCCCAGGTGGATATAGCGCCGGATCTGACGCCGTTCTCGCCGAACGATGAGCAGCATCTTGGCATGCGTCTTGTGGCCGACCACGCCGTAGACGACCTGCACGCCGGCTTCCTGCAGCCTCGTCGCCAGCGTGATGTTGGCCTGTTCGTCGAAGCGCGCGCGAAGCTCGACGACGACGGTGACGTCCTTTCCGGCCCGCGCCGCTTCGATCAGCAGGTTGACCATGGCGGAGTCCGCGCCGGTCCGGTACAGCGTCTGCTTGATCGCCAGCACGTCCGGGTCGGTCGCGGCCTGGCGCAGCAGTTCGACCACCGGCGCGAAGCTGTCGTACGGATGGTGCAGCAGGAAATCCCGTCGCCGGAGCGCGGCGAACAGGTTGTTGCCGGAGGCGAGCGGATTCGGAACACGCGGGTTGTATGCGGGGTAGAGCAGTTCCGGGCGATCGGTCTGGTCGCAGATCGCGCTCATGCGGTTGAGATTGACCGGACCGTCGCAGAGATAGACGTCGCTGTCCTCGAGCCCGAACTTCGTCGTCAGAAGCTTCGCGACATCGTCGGGGCAGTTGCTGGCCAGCTCCAGGCGAACGGCTTCGGCGAAGCCGCGCTCGAGCAGTTCGCCTTCCAGTGCGCGGGCGAGATCCTCGATTTCCTCCTCGTCGACGAACAGCTCGGAATTCCTGGTGACCCGGAACTGGTAACAGCCCCGCACCTGCATGCCCGGAAACAGTTCGTTGATGAACGCGTGCAGGATCGACGACAGGAACACGTAGTCGTTGGGGCCGCGCGTGTAGCTCTTCGGGATCCGGATCAGACGCGGAAGCGAGCGAGGCGCGCGGACCAGGGCCAGTCCCGGATCGCGGCCGAAGGCATCGGAGCCGTCCAGCTGCACCGCGAAGTTCAGCGACTTGTTGAGGATGCGCGGGAACGGGTGGGCCGGGTCCAGCCCGAGAGGACTGAGTACCGGCATGAGCTCGCGCTGGAAATGGCGATGCAGCCAGCGGTGCTGCCGGCGATTCCACTGCGATCGCTTGAGGATGCGGATCTCCTCGTGTTCCAGCGAGGGCATCAGTTCCTCGTTGAGCACCCGGTACTGCTCGCGAACCAGCTCGGAAACCGCCGACTGGATCGCTTCCAGCGTCGCGGTCGGCGTCATTCCGTCGGTGCCGGGCTGCGTTGCTCCATGCTGCAGTCGTTGACGGATCGAGGCGACCCGTACCTCGAAGAACTCGTCGAGATTGGTGCAGGAAATGCAGAGGAAGCGAACCCGCTCGAGCAACGGGACGTCCGGATCCCGGGCAAGCTCGAGGACCCGGCGGGTGAAGCACAGCAGGCTGAGTTCGCGGTTGAAGTAGAGCTCGGGATGATTCAGGTCGTCTTCGAACCAGCGCTCCAGCGCCGGCGCGGACTGGCCGATGCGACCGGCCGGACCCGTCGGACCATCGGACGCATCGCTTTTTGCCAATCCCGCTTCGGCCATTACACGACGTCCGAGAAGCGGTAGCCGTGGCCGCGCACCGTCTGTACGTAGCGGGCGTGTCCCGTCGCTTCCAGCGCCTTGCGTAGGCGGCGGATATGCACGTCTACGGTGCGCTCCTCGACGCTGTTCTCGTCGCCCCAGACTTCGGCAAGCAGCTGCGAGCGTCTCCAGGCTCGTCCCGGTGATCGCATGAACAGGCGCAGGATCCGGTACTCGGTCGGCCCCATTGCAACCGGCCGATCGCCGGCCATCAACCGGTGCGACTCGAGGTCGAGCACCAGCTCGCCGACCCGCAGGCGGTCGTCGGCGGGCGGAGATTCCGGTTCGGCGCGCGTGCGCCTCAGTACGGCACGGACCCTGGAAATCAGCTCGCGCGTCGAGAAGGGCTTGACCACGTAGTCGTCGGCACCCGAATCGAGGCCGCAGGTGCGATCGCGCTCGTTACCCCGGGCGGTCAGCATGATGATCGGGATGTGCCGCAGCCCGGGGGTATCGCGGACCGTTCGCGTTAGCTGGAGACCGTCGAGTCCGGGCATCATCCAGTCCATGACGATCAGGTCCGGCGGCACCTCCTGCTTGTTGAGGCGCTCGAGGGCTTCATCGCCGCCGGATGCGACCTCGACGCTCATTTCGGCTCGGTCGAGACTGAATGCCAGCATGTTTCGAATCGGCGCCTCATCGTCGACGATCAGGATTCTCGGCTTCATGCGCAACGGACACGTCGTGGACCCGTAACCGATTAGGCCGCGTGGTCATGACTGATTCATGACAGCTTGTTTTCGATCCGATGAAAGTTGTGACGGCTCGGGCCGCTGTCCTTGCTCGCGCATGGTGCGCAGGCGCTCGACCCGCATGCGGTCCAGCTTGGCCGAGATCCGTGCCCGGTCGTAGTAGTCGAGGTCGTCGCGCTCGAGGACGCGCTGCAACTGTTCGATCGCCTGGGGCAGACCACCGAGCTGGTAGTAATGCGTCGCTACCGCCTCGGCGGCGCGTACCGGCTCGCCGGCGCGGTCGGCGGCATGTGCGAGCATTTCCGAAACCCGCGGGTCGTCCGGGTTGCGCTGGAGCTGGCGATTGAGAAGTTCGGAGGCCTTCGCCGCGTGCGCCGGATCGTCGCTTCTCAGCAGTGCGTCGGCATAGGCGAGCGAGACCGGCGTGCTCTGACCGTAATCGCGGTACAGCGCCTCGAACTCGTCCAGCGCATCGTCGATGCGCCCCTGCGCGATCATGAGGTTGCCGTTGAGCATACGGAAGAGCTGGTCGTCCGGATCGCGCTCCAGCAGCCGTGCCACCTGCTCGGTCGCGCGCTCGTTGCGGCGCGCGTCGATGAGCGCCAGCGCGAGCCCGTACCGGTTCGCCTCCGGGTTGCGCGTCTCGCCTTCGAGCTTCGTCTCGAAATGCGCGATGGCGTCGTCGGGATGGCTTGCCATCAGGACCCGGAGCCTGGCCTGCACGAAGTCGAAGCGGTTGTCGGCCGGCCGGGGTTCCCGCTCGAATGCGTCGACGCGCTGGCGTGCTTCGGCAACGCGGCTGACGGTCAGCGGGTGGGTGCGAAGGTATTCCGGCGGGCCCGCTCCCTGGGAGCGAACCCACTGGTTGAGCGTGTCGAAGAAGTCCACCATGCCGTGGGGGTCGTAACCGGCCTTGGCCATGAGCTGGATTCCGATCCGGTCGGCCTCGGCCTCGTTCTGGCGCGTGTAGTTGATCTGCGCCTGCTGCGCGAGGCCCGATCCGGTGGCCAGCAGGCCCTGTGCGGTATCGGCGTCCATTCCGCCGCCGAGGCTTCCGGCCATGACCAGTCCGAGCGTGGCCAGCATCACGGGAATGGACACCCGGCGGGCTTCGTTCATGCCCCTCGACAGGTGATTCTGGGTGACGTGCGAAACCTCGTGGGCCATGACGCCCGCGACCTCGTCGGCCGAATCGGCGGCCAGCACCAGGCCCGCGTTCAGCGCGACCACGCCGGCCGGTGCGGCGAACGCGTTGATGCCCGGAACCTTGAGTACGTGGAAATGGAAGTCCTGGCTGCGCCCGCTGCTGTGCATCACGAGCCGGTAGCCCATTTCGGTGAAATAGGACTCGACGATGGGATCTTCGACCAGAACGCCCTGGGCGCGCATGAAATTCCGGAAATCGTTCGGGAAGCTGCGCGCCTCGTCCGGCGGCAGGACCTCGCCCGAGCTGCCGAGATCGGGCAGGCGGACCTCTTCCTGGGCCAGCGCGGTCATCGGCTGAACGACCAGCGCGGCGACCAGCAGCCATGCGATCGAACGCGTGAAGCGCGATCGGCGAGTCGGGTTTCTTCGAGGGCTTGCAGCTGCGCTCATGCGGTGGGTGGATCCGGATGCTGGTATGCCAGAATGACGATCACGCCACGTCCGCGGCGATTCGTCCACGGGTCTTCGCGGTGCGGCACGAGTTGAGACCACGCAGGCCCCCGGATGTTTCCGGATTCAACCGGGTCGGCGGGAGAGTCTCTCGCCGACGCCACCGAACCGCACCGTCGTCATGCCCGACTATATCGCATTGGTCCGTAGTACATCGTCATCGCTGCCGCTTCCGGCGGGCCGCGCGGACGCCCCGGCGCCGACGCGGTATCCCGGATGCCTGGTATTCCTGCACGGCGACGGTGTCGGGGTCCACGACGATGTCGCCGGATCGGCCGCGCGGGTTCACGTGTGCCGCACGTCGTGGCGACGGCGCTTCGGCGAGCGGGCACCGGACGGGCGATGCGTCGAATCCAGCCTCGCGATCCTGTTCTCGGCGTTGCGCGGCGCGAGCCGACTCGATTCCTTCGGGCTGGGCGGCAGTGCGTGCAGCAGGGCGGGACCGGACCGCGACGGTGCGAACACCGGTCTGCTCATCGAACTGGGATTCGCGCCGCAATCCGACCGCGCCGGTATCGAGGCGCTGGAACTGGTGCTCGCGGCGGCGGCGCTGGGCGTTCCGGCCCGGGTATTGTTCACCGGCGCTGGAGAGCGCCACCTGACCGGCCCCGATGCGCGCGGCTGGCGACAGCTGACCGATTTCGACCTGCTTCCGCTATACGTATCCGAGCCCGTGCTGGCGCGGGATCACGCGGCGCCGGCGAAGCCGCTGGATACCGCTGGCGTCCTGCGGCTGCGCGCGAAAAGCCGCCTGCTGTTGCTGGCCTGATCCGTCGGCCAGAGCGCTGCGCGTGCGGGCCGTCGCGTGGGATAATTCGCGGCTGGACCGGAGAGCCGGAGGCCCTGGCCTTGACTCGAACGGAACTGCCCGCGCTCGGACCGGACGGCCACCTGCTGCATTCCGATGAATGGTCCGAGGCCGTGGCCGAACGAATGGCCGCACAAGACGGCGTCGAACTCGACGCGGTCCGCTGGTGGCTGATCCGGTTCGTGCGCAGGCATCACCTGGAGTACGGGACGCCGCCGCTGATGCGGGTCGTGGTCCGGGCGATGCGTGAGCAGGGGATCGTCGAGAACGCTTCGAGTCGTACGCTCTACCGGCTGTTTCCCGACGGACCCATCGGCGATGCCTGCCGCTATGCAGGCCTGCCGCGGCCGGAATCGTGTATCTGAGCCGGGCTCGAGCGCGCGGAAATTCACCGTGGCCGACCCGCACCCACTGGACGGAGTGATCCGCAAATGACCGAACAATCCATCGTGATGTACTCGCGCGCGGCGTGTCCCTTCTGCGTCGCCGCGCGCAATCTGTTCGAATCCAAGGGCGTTTCGTGGACCGAGGTTTCGCTCGACGCAGAACCCGACAAGCGCGCCGAAATGATCTCGCGCACCGGTCGAAGAACGGTGCCGCAGATCTTCATCGGCGATTTTCACGTCGGCGGGTTCGACGATCTCGATGCACTCGACCAGGAAGGCGAACTCGACCGCCTTCTCGACGGCTGACGGAGGAAGACATGACCGAATCGACCGCCATCACGGTCATCCGCGGCGACGGAATCGGCCCGGAAATCACCGACGTCGCGATCCGCGTGCTCGACGCGCTGGACATCGGTTTCGACTACGACTACCGGCTCGCCGGGCTGGCCGGACAGGAAGAGACCGGCTCGCTGCTGCCCGAAGAGACGCTGGAGTCGATCGAGCGCACGCGGCTGGTGCTCAAGGGTCCGCTGACGACGCCGGTCGGCGGGGGATTCCGCTCGCTCAACGTCGAGCTGCGCAAGCGCTTCGATCTATACGCCAACGTTCGCCCGGCGATCAGCTTTCCGGGCACCCGGGCGCGGTACGACAACATCGACCTCATCACCGTGCGCGAGAACACCGAGGGCGCCTACCTGGCGGCCGACGCGTTCACGTCCGAGGACGGGACGCGCGCGGAGTCGAAGATGGTCGCGACCCGGGCAGGTTGCGAGCGGGTGCTGCGCTATGCCTTCGAGCTCGCCCGTTCGGCCGGCCGTCGCAAGGTCACCGCGGTTCACAAGGCCAATATCCTCAAGGACGTGTCGGGCCTGTTCCTGAACGTCGCACGGGAGCTCGCCGAGGAATACGGCGACATCGAATTCGACGACATCATCGTCGACAACTGCTGCATGCAGCTCGTGATGAACCCGGAGCGCTTCGACGTGATGGTCACGACCAATCTCTTCGGCGACATCATTTCCGACCTGTGCGCCGGACTCGTCGGCGGCCTGGGCCTGGCGCCGGGCGCCAACATCGGCGATCGGGTCGCGATGTTCGAGGCGGTCCACGGTTCGGCGCCGGACATCGCCGGCCAGGGCATCGCCAACCCCTGCGCGCTGATCCTCGGCGCCGCGCAGATGCTCGATCACCTCGAACGGCCGGAGGAAGCCCGCCGGGTCCGCGCGGCGGTGCGCAGCACGATCAGCGACGGCGACCGAGTGACGCCCGACCTGGGCGGGACCGGCACCACCGAGCGTTTCGGCGAGGCCATTGTCGCGCGACTGAACGGCCGATAGCAGACCGGAAAGGGCCGCGCCCGGGGCGATCCGGCGCGGCATCCGGCGACCGGTGTCTGCGGCGGAGTCAGCGGGAGGCGGTTTCGCCTTCGAACGGCAGGATGCGCGAATCGCCGCGCAACGGGGCGAAGGCCCGGCCGACCTGGCGCTGAAGCCAGCGCCCCGCACGCGGTACCGCGTCGTCCAGCGATTCCCCACGCGCCATCAGCGCCGCGATCGACGCGGCGTATGCGCAGCCGGTGCCGTGAAAGGTGCCCGGGACACGCGTCCATTCCAGCGACCTCGAACCATACGCGGTGATCAGTACGTCGCGGCAGGTCTCGCCGCGGCCGTGTCCGCCCTTGACCAGCACGGCCGAAACGCCGGTCTCCAGCAGCGCCGCGCCGAGTCGTTCGGGCTCGGCATCGGTCGAAAGCCCGGTCAACGCAGCGGCTTCCGGCAGGTTGGGCGTGACCAGCGTCGCAAGCGGAAGCAGGCGCCGGATCAGCACGCGTACCGCATCGTCGTCGATCAGCCGCGCTCCGCTGGTCGCGACCATGACCGGGTCGACGATCAGGTGCGGAGTCGGCCGGTCGTGTGCATTCGACTTCCCGAGGCGGGTCGCGACGGCTTCGACGATGTCGGCACTGGCGAGCATTCCGGTCTTGATCGCACCAAGGGCCAGATCGTCGATGCAGGCATCGATCTGGGCCGAGACGAAGCCGGCGTCGAGGATCCGGACATCGTGAACGCCCAGCGTGTTCTGCGCCGTCAGTGCCGTCAAAGCGCTTGCCCCGTGCACGCCGAAGGCGGCGAATGCCCGAAGATCGGCCTGGATTCCGGCGCCGCCGCCGGAATCGGATCCGGCAATCGTCAGCGCGGCCGGCCGGTGGCTTTGTTGCTTTTCTGCAACACTCATCGTCGATTCTCCCGTCGAATACCGGATTGCGGTCCGCAATCCGAACGAATTACGGTTGTTGCTGTTGTATTTTTACCAACAGGCGAAGTACACTTGACCGAAGACATTACAACGCACGAACAGGGACGAATGTTGGGTCGTCTTTCCATCGCATCGTTGATGCTGCTTGCGGCCGTGGCCGTCGGGCCGGCGCGCGCCGCCGGGCTGCCCGCCGGCATGACGTTTTCGTCCTCGATGGCCTGGTACCTGGCCGGTTTCGAGCTGGGGCCGTGGGAAGCCTATCTCGCGCGCAAGCTGACGCCGGAAATGGCGCACGTCGCGCGGGTCGAGGTTCCCGAGATCAGCTGGATGCGGATCGACCACGACATCGTCCTGCCGGACTTCGCCCATCCCCTGGTCGGAACGCCCGGCGAAGCGCGAATCTCCTTCCTCGGCTCGCGCGTGACGCAGGCGGTCCAGTTCGGCAGGCTTCCCGGCTCCGAAGCCAGCGACTCGGCGCCCGGTTTCCGTCGGTCGCTGTTGCTCTCGGGTCTCAGTGGCCGCGTCGACGATCGCAATCGCGTCAGCGTTTCGGCCGTGCTGGCATCGCAGCAGTTCAGTCACTCGATGATGGACCTGGCCGAGTTCGACGGCCTGTTCCGGCCGGTCGATTTCTTCCCCGCCGGCCGCGATCTATCGCAGGGGGCCGGCCTGCAACTCGGTTTCGCATCGGAGCTGATGCCGTACCTGGAGATGAACGCGATCTACCAGTCGCGCATCAACATGGACGAACTGGCGATGCTGCGTGGCGTACACGGCCATGCGGCCGACCTGGACATCCCGTCGCGCGTGCGCATGGGACTGGACATGAACGCAGGAGATCATACGCTGTTTACGTTCGCGATCTCCCAGGTCTTCTACAGTCGCGTCGGCGCCTTTCCCAGCCGCGCACTGCCGGCACGGTTCAACGCGCTTCTGGGTGACAGCAGCAGTCCGCGCTTCGAGTGGAGCGACCTGACCGTCTACAGCGTCGGCATGCGATGGCGGCACGAAAGCGACCTGGAGTTCAAGGTCGACTTCCATACGCGTTCGCAGCCCCGTCCCACCGCACCGTCGTTGCTGGCCGCTCTCGATGATGAACTCGCCCAGCACAGCGTCCTGCTCGGGCTGGGCAAGGGGATCGGCGACCGGGCGCGCGTGGATCTTACCGCAAGCTACGCGCCGCCCGAATTCGCGTTCGGAGGCAACGTGCTCGGCGTCGTCAGCGAACGGCTGGATCAGGCCGTCGAGGTCGCGGCGCGTCTGAACGTGCGCTTCTAGCAACAGCACGACTTCCGCGACAGCCTGCCTCGGCGCCCGGGGCCCCACATCGGGGAAGCCCGGGCGTTCGGCGTTTGCGTTAACCTGCGGTCTCGTCTACCGGAGCGGCGTTTCGACAATGGCGATGTTCGCCCAGATCAAGGACTGGTACCACCGGAATTTTTCCGATCCCCAGGTGGTCATCCTCGCGCTGTTGCTGGTGCTCGGCGTCGTGCTCGTCATGGCGATGGGGCAGATGCTCGCACCGGTGTTCGCCAGCATCATCGTCGCCTACTTGCTCGAGGGCATCGTCGGTCGGCTCGAGCGCTTCGGTATTCCCCGGCTGATCGCGGTGATCTCCGTGTTCAGCGCCTTCATGGCGCTTCTGCTGGTCCTGTTCTTCGGGGTAACGCCGATGATCACTCGCCAGCTCGCCCAGGCCGTGGCCGAGCTTCCCGAATACATCGGACAGATCCAGGCCGTCATCGCCGAACTGCCGCAGCGCTATCCGCAGATCGTCGGCGAGGAACAGGTCAACGAGATTCTCGGCAAGATCGGCGAGGATCTGGGCAAATACGGTGGCGTCGTCGTTTCGCCGTCCGGGCTGATGTATCTCATCGGCCTGGTCGTCTTCCTGGTGCTGATGCCCATCCTCGTGTTCTTCTTCCTCAAGGACAAGGAACAGATACTGGCGTTCTTCCAGCGCTATCTGCCGCGCAACCGCGCGTTGGCGATGAAGGTCTGGCGCGAAGTCGACGCGCAGATCGGGAACTACGTCCGCGGCAAGGTGCTCGAGATCCTGATCGTATGGGTGGTCACCTACGTCACGTTCATGCTGCTGGGACTGCCGTTCGCGATGCTGATGTCGATGCTGGTCGGCTTTTCGGTGCTGATCCCCTACATCGGCGCGGCCGTGGTCACCATCCCGGTGGCGATCGTTGCGTTCATCCAGTTCGGCCTGACCATGGATTTCGTCTGGGTTCTGGTCGCCTACGCCATCATCCAGTTGCTGGACGGCAACGTGCTGGTGCCCATCCTGTTTTCGGAAGTGGTCAGCCTGCATCCCGTCGCGATCATCGTCGCGGTTCTGGTATTCGGCGGCGTCTGGGGATTCTGGGGCGTGTTCTTCGCGATCCCGCTGGCCACGCTGGTCAACGCGGTGCTGCGCGCATGGCCGCGCGCCGAAGAGCAGCCGGCCGAAACGGCCGCTTCGGACGGGTCGGCCGGCTGACCGGAACGATGCTGCCGTTTCCGGTCGACTGCTTCCGGTTCGCCGGCCGGGAATTCGATCCCGAAACGGGCGTCCTGCGCTTGGGCTATCGCATCGAAGGGCAGGGCGCCTCGCTGCGGCTGGTCGAGTATTTCGACTTCGGCCCGGGCAAGGGTCGTACGTCTGCGGCCGGGCAGGCGATGGAAGCTGCACTGGACCTGCTGCACTGGATTGCCGGGACGAGTTACTGGAAAGTCGCGTGTCGCGGGCGCGTCGTGTTCGACGGCGGCCGTGTGCCCGATCCCGCGCAGGCCGATGTGCTGGAGACCGTCTACCGCGCCGGATTGGCCGAACTGGCCTGGCGCAACGGGCTCGACGGGCGCTACTGGCCCGATTTCATCTCGGCGGCCGGCGAGCCGGCGGTAACCGCGGCCGAACCGGCCGGGCTGGCGAACGGGACGCTGGTTCCGATGGGCGGGGGCAAGGATTCGCTGGTGGCGCTGGAACGCGTCCGTCGCTGTGGTTCCGATCCCGATACGGTGCAGGTCGGATCGGCCGGGTTGATCGGCAGCGTGGCTTGCGCGGCCCGCGCGCGACACCACGTGATCGCGCGCAGGCTTGCCCCCGAGCTGCACGAGCTCAACGCCGCCGGCGCGATCAACGGGCACGTCCCGATCACGGCGATCAACGCCGCGGCACTGGTCGTGATGGCGATTCACCGCGGCTTCGGAAGCATCGTGTTCGCCAACGAGCGCTCGGCCGATCTGCCGACGCTGGTCACGCCGGACGGCGCGCAGGTCAATCACCAGTTCGCGAAGAGCTTCGAGTTCGAGCAATTGTTCGGCGACTGGGTGCATCGCTGCATCGCCCCGGACCTGGACGTGTTCTCGCTGCTCAGACGGGAGCGCGAACTGGCGGTCTGTCGCGAATTCGCGGAACTGACGCGGTATCACGACGTGTTCTCGAGCTGCAACCGGAATTTCCACCTCGACGGGCCGAGGGCCGCGCGCTGGTGCGGGACGTGCCCCAAGTGCACGTTCGTGTTCCTTTCGCTGGCGCCGTTCCTGGACGTCGAATCGATGGTCGGCATCTTCGGCAACGACCTCCTCGACGACCCTGAACGCTGCGAGGACTTCGGCGCGCTGCTGGCACTGGAGGGGCCGCGACCGTTCGAATGCGTGGGGGAACCGGACGAGGCACGATGCGCCGTGCGTCTCCTCGCCGACGATCGGCGCTGGCGCGATCATGTCGTGGTGCGCGAGTTGTCGTCGCGGATCGCCGGCGTCGACGTTCCCGATGCGTCCAGTTTGCTGGAGCCGGGCGGGCCGCACCGGATTCCGCAGAGGTTCATGGAATGCGCCTTGCCGACCTGAACGCAGGCCGCACTCTGGTGCTGGGCTTCGGTCGCGAGGCCCGCTCGCTGGAGCGAGTGGCCCGCGCCCGCGCGCCCGGCGCCGATGTCGTCGTGTATGCGGATCGGCGGCCCGACGAGCCGCCGGCCGAGTGGGCCCTCGCGGTCGATCCCGTCGCCGCCTGGGCCGCCCCGCCGGCCCGGGTGCTGCGTTCCCCGGGCGTGCCGCTGCATCACCCGCTGGTCCAGCGCGCCCGGGCCGAGGACATTCCGGTCACCTGCATCACTTCGCTGTGGTTCGGCGAGCGGCCGGATGCGCGGGTCGTGGCCGTCACCGGCAGCAAGGGCAAGAGCACGACCGCCGCGCTGATCGGGCACCTGCTGGAAGCCGCGGGAGAACGCGTCGCGCTGGGCGGGAACATCGGCATTCCGATGCTCGATCTGCTCGACGCATCCCCGGACTGGTTCGTCGTCGAACTGTCGAGCTACCAGCTTGCCGATCTCGCCGGACACGCCGCGGTCGGCGTGATCACGCGGCTGTTTCCGGAGCACCAGGACTGGCACGGCGGGGTCGCCCCGTACTACGCGGCCAAGCTCCGGCTCGGCGAACTGCTGGACGGAGGGCCCCTGTTCTTCAACGCCGCCGATCCGGTTCTGGCCGACGCACTGAACGGCCGAGCGGGGTTGTGCCCGGTCAACCGGCCCTCGAGTCTGCACGCCGGGTCCGACGGCTTATGGCGTGGCAACGAGCGCATCATGTCCGCCGACGCGTGGGCACTGCAGGGACGGCACAATCTCGACAACGCGGCGCTCGCACTTGCGACCGTCGAGTCGCTGATCGGTCGCATCGAAGATGCCTCGTCGATGCTCGCTTCGTTCCGGAGCCTGCCGCACCGGCTGAGCCGGGTCCCGGCAGCCGGCGCAACGCGCTGGATCAACGACTCGATCGCGACCACGCCGCATGC
>JBPRGD010000112.1:0-1289 GCA_051428125.1 Candidatus Wenzhouxiangella sp. M2_3B_020 | reverse complement strand
ATGGCGCGGGCGGAGCAGGCCCAGCGCGACGAACTCGGCCATATCATCCCGAGTGGTGGGGCGAACCCAGGGGGGCCGGGCGACCAGCCGAAGAGTACGACCGAAAACAACACTGCGGCGGGTAGCTCTGGCGGCCCGCCGGTGAGGGGCGGGGTCGAAACCGTCGGCATGGGGACCACGCCGCTTGGGGTGACGGTCCCGACGAACCGCGAGACGCCGCGAACACTGGCGAACGATATTCGTAACGCTATCATCGACTTCCGGAAGTCGCACGCGGGCGCTCCCGAGCAGCACCCGATCAACGTCCAGCAGTCAATCAGAAACTTCCGAGAGGCGCACAGTGGAACGCCTGAGAAGCATCCGATCAACGTTTCGGAGTTGATTCATTCCTTCCGAAACGACGTCCGGGCGGGCGTCACGGACTTTCGAACGTCGATCCCGGGGCCGTCGCCGACGCCGATCGTCGCGTCACAAGTCGCGAGCGACGTCCGGTCGGGGATTCAGTCGGAGGTTACTAACGCCCGAGAGTCCGCCCCTGCGCCGGAACCGCACCCCATCAACGTCCAACAGTCGGTCAAAAGCTTCCGGGAGTCGCACGCGGGCGCTCCCGAACAGCACCCCATCAACATCTCGTCGGCGCTGGCAGATATGGAGACGCCAGCACCAACGGGTGAGCGAGCACCTATCGCGTCCGGCCCGATCGACCGCGCGCCAGGTAACAAGCCCATCGACGTCTCGACGCTACTCTCGGCTGGCTTCAAGGACATAACAAACATGCCGGCGCCGTCCGGTGAACTGGCGCCCATCGCCACCGGCCCGATCGAACGGACGCCGACGAACCAGCCGGTGACGCCAGGCGAGTTAGGCGGTGCGATTCGCTCCGATCTGCGAACGTCGATTCTGGATTTCCGAGCGAGTGCCCCGGAGTCGGGAGCGGACACGGGCGCCTACGATTCGCAGTCGTTTCAGAATCGGCTTCTCGGCCGGGAGCGAAACCCGCGAGCGAAGACGCCGGGCGCCTACGCCGGCAGCGCGGCTGGGGCAGTCGACGCGGAACTCTCTGATATCCTCCGACCCGTCGCCGAGCAGACCCGGACGAAGGTGTCGCCCCACGTCGGTATGGTGGCGAACAAGGCCGGGTACAAGGCGCGAGCAAAGCGTGAAAAGGTCTACGCGAAGCGCGCTCAGGCAGGGCTCGACGCGCTGTTGGCCGGCAACCTCCCGACGAGTAAGCAAGCCGGCGCGCTGGCCTTCGAAGGTGGCGAGTTCGTCGAGCAGGGGCTATTCGA